>JAIQFM010000199.1 GCA_020073285.1 Terriglobia bacterium
GCGCGGGCAAGCTTTGCCGTATCCAGCACATATTCGTAAAATGAAATTGGCTCCGAATAGGTATACGCAATCGATTCACAACCCGAATTGCCAAACAAGAGGTTCGCGTCACCAATCTGCCGGCGCTAGCGGCGTCTTCCACGGACCCATCCGCGGTGCTCGCAACGGCGCTGGAGACAGTTCTCCACGACCAAGCCGTGTGCTGCGGAAAGGACTCTGCCCTTGAAAACGCGGTGCTCGCGGGACCTTTGTCGTTGAAGGAGCTTGGCGCCAGGTTGCAGGGACGGCATCTTTTAAGCGACGGCCGGCCCATCGTGGTGAGCGCGGAGTATGTCCCACAGAGCTCGGTTAACTCCGGCCGCATCATCGGCGCTCTGCTGGAGCAACACGCTCCGCTTATCGAGTGGAAGTCGCACGTGTACGTGTTGTACGGAGCGATCTTCAATGAGACTCGCTACTCCAGCGGGATGCGGCAGTATGCCATCCTCTCACTCTTGCTGATCGACCCGCGATTTTCCGACCAGCGCAGGGAAAACGAGTTCAACCGCCAAACCGACGATTGGGGAAAGGTCCAGGGGTTTCTAATGCTGGCGATTGCGCGGCCATAAAGGTGCAGGCCGAGCGGCGATCGCTGCGACCTAAACGCTAAGATTTGGCATCAAGAACGGAAGTGCTCGCCAGATTCTTGAAAGCCCTGATCGCGGTAGTGGTGGGAAACGCGATTTATTTTCTGCTTCTCATGCCCCTGCTGCCGCCCGCGGGACGCCACGCCATTGCGCGCCTGGATTTCGGCTTGTTGATCGATTTCTGGGTTTGCCTGTTGGCCTATGGTGTGATCGAGCTGATTGTAAAAGTGCGCCGTAGCCGGCACTGATGCTGTTAAACTAACCGCTCTCCTCGGATCGGATGGACCCCTCGCGCTCCCGGGCGCCAGCGCATGCAGAAGATTGCCATCCTCTACGATGCCAGCCAGGCGGTGATCTCCACCTTTGACTTGGACGAGGTTCTCAGCCAGATCATCTCCATCCTGCGCGATTATTTCCATCTCCAGCACGTGGCGGTGGTGCTGCTCGATCCGGAAACGCGCAAGCTGCGGGTGCGCACGCACGTCGGCTGGGATAAAGAAAGCGAAGAAATGGCCATCCCGATGGGTGAGGGGCTGGTCGGTACGGCAGCCAAGCTCAAACGCCCCATCTATGCGCCCAACGTGGCCAAGGACCCGCGCTACGTCAGGTCCATCCCGAGCACCAAGTCGGAGCTGGCGGTGCCGCTGATCGTGCGCGACGAGGTGGTAGGCGTGCTCGATTGCCAGAGCGACAAGGAAGAGTTCTTCGACACTGGAACCATCGACCTGCTGACCCTGTTTTCCACCCAGGCCTCCATCGCTCTGCAGAACGCCAAGCTGTACTCCAACGAGCAGCGCAAGGCGAGGCAACTGGAAGCCATCAACTCCATCGCGCGCCAGACCACCGCGGTGCTAGACATTAATCAGCTATTGCACAGATCCTGCGAGATCATCCTGCAGTCCTTCCCCGTGGACCACGTCGGCATGGTGCTGCTGGACGACGGCGCGCTGGCGGTGCGGGCGCACAAAGGCAAGCTGACGCCGCGCCTCCAAACCGGCAGCGAATTGCCGCGCGGAACCAGCTTGTGCGCGCGCGCCATCGCCACGAGAAAGCCGGTAATGGAAGGCGACGTCCGGCAGGTGGAGGGCTATCTGCCCGGTTTCGAAGAGACGCGCTCGGAGATGTGCCTGCCGCTGGTCTCGCTGGGCGAAACCCTGGGCGTGCTCGCGCTGGAGAGCGCGCGGGTGAATGCATTTTCTCCCGCCGACGTGCAGCCGCTGGAGTCGGTGGCTGACATCTGCGCCGCCGCCATCCAGAACGCGCGCTACTTCGAGAAAGTCCGGCAGTTGGCTTACGTGGACGGCCTCACCGGCATCTTCAACCGCCGCTACTTCGAGATGAGAATCGCCGAGGAGATCGAGCGCGCCCAGCGCTATCGGAACGAGCTCTCGGTGATCATGATTGACATCGATAATTTCAAGAAACTGAACGACGAGTTCGGCCACCTGCTGGGCGACGAAGCCCTGCGCCAAGTGTCCACTATCTTTGCGGAGAACCTGCGCAAGTCGGACATCGTCTGCCGCTACGGGGGAGAGGAGTTCGTCATCCTGGCGACGCAGACCGCGGGCGAACACGCGCTCATCGTCGCGGAAAAGCTGCGCAAGGTGGTGGAGGGCTGGTCGTTCCCCGGCGTGCCGCGCGCGGTCACCATCACCGCCGGCGTATCGAGCCTCCCCGGAAATGGCAAAACCCGCGACGAACTGGTGAAGGCGGCCGACGTCGCGCTCTACAGCGCCAAGCAGGCCGGCCGCAACCGCGTGCAGCTTGCCGGATCGGGACTGGCGACCGCGGTTTGAATTTTTCTCCCCATGAAAAGGGCCGCGATCGCTCGCGGCCTGAACCCCGACGACTGGCGACGGAAGCCTATTCCGGCGGTGCCGGCGGCTGGGGCGCTTCCGGAGCCTTTTCCGGCGGCGCCGCTTTTTCCCGCGCCCGCTCGGCCTCCCGCTGCGCCCGCTCCTGCGCTCGCTCGGCCTCCCGCTGTGCCCTTTGCGCGTCACGCTGCGCCCGTTCGGCCTCGTGCTGGCTGCGCTCGAATTCGCGCCGGCTGCGTTCCATCTCGCGCTGCATTTTTTCCTGTGCCTCGCGCAGGGCGCGCTCGATTTCCGGCCGCACCCGATGCAACTCGAGCATTTCGTTCTTGTAATCCTCCAAGTCCGAGTTATCCATGCCGTAGATCGCGAAAGACTGCTCGCGCGTGCGTTCCGGTACGGTCAGGGAAAGCGTTTGCTGCCGTTTTTCGCGCACGATCCCCAATGGCACCGGCCCGGGCTTCTGTTCGCGCATCAGCCGGTTCCAGTCGGAGGTGTCGGCCACGGGCTCGCTTCCGATGCGCACGATCACGTCTCCGGCGCGCAGTCCCGCCGCTTCGCCCGCGCTGCCCTTGTCGACCGAGCGCACCATCACGCCGTCGCCGTTCTTGACGCCGAAGGTCTCGCCCAACTGTGGCGTCAGGTTCTCCACCATCACGCCATTGCGCCGGTGATACTGCAGCACGGAGATCCTCGGCAGGTCCATCTCCGGGACTTGGACTCTAATCCTCGGAATTACGATCGTGCTGGAATGCTCCATCGCCACCTTGCGCCGGTCGGCCAATTCCGCCTTCAGCGTCATCGGCTGGCCGCCGCGGCTGATGCCCAGCTCCACCGTCTGTCCCGGCGGCGTCTCGCGGATCAGCTTGCGCAGCTCTTCGCCGTTCTGAATAGTGCGTCCGTTGAATGACAGGACGACGTCGTGCTCCTTGAGGCCCGCTTTGCCCGCGGGAGCGTCGCGATCGACCATCGTGATTTCCACGCCGCGCGCTTCTTTGAGCTTCAGCGCCGCAACCCGCTCGGGGGTGACGCTGCGGATATCAACGCCAAGATAGGAGCTTGCCTTGACCGGCTTGGCCGCTGTCGCCGCCACTGCCGGGCGAGCTTTGACCGCCGGCGCGGGTGTTGGTGCCGCCGTTGCCTGTGCCGCCGTCGCCATCGTCGGGGGAGCTGTGACCGCCGGCGCGGGGGCTGGTGCCGGCGTTGCCTGTGCCGCGGCCATCGCGCCCAGCACGATGGTTACCACTGCGATTTGCATGACCCTGATCATTTCCTCTGTCTCCCTTGCCCCCTCCAGTTGTGGCGGCGGAGCCGATTCCGCCGGCCCGACATTTCTCTACCTCTTTACTTCGCGCGCCGGAACTCGATGTTCGACGACATGGTGCGGATCTTGAGCACCGGGCCGCCGCCATTCAGCGAGCCCTGGGCATAAAAATTCTTCGGGCCGTACTCGCCGCCATTGCTGGTGATCTTCAGCTCGGGAAAGTCGGAGCGAATCTGGTGGCCGTTGGCCATGTCGAGCGTCGCCCTCACCGTCATCTTCGCCTGCGGCCCGATGTACACAATGATGTCGCCCACGCTGGTTTGCAGCGTGGAGTCCGCCGTGCTCATGCCGAGAAATTCGACGGTGATCGGCCCGGCGCCGGTTTCCGCCCGCGCGCCCTGCATCAGCTTCCATAGCTCGATGCTGCCTCCGCCGGTATTGGCAATCACGGGCCCGCGCGCCGAAGTCAGCTTGATGCTGCCGCCGCCGGTGTCCAGCTTGGCCTTGCCGCTAACGTCACCAACGTTGATGCTGCCGCCGCCGGTCGAAACCAGTAGCTCCGATCCGCACTGCTGCACTTGCACGCTGCCGCCGCCGGTCGACACCGTCACTGCCTCCGACGCTCCCCCGACGCTGATGCTGCCGCCCCCGGTGCTGGCGTTCACTTTGCCTTTCGATCCCGTGATCTTGATGCTGCCGCCGCCGGTGCGCAGGTTGAGCAGGCTGGTGGAGTTCGCCGCCTCGATGCTGCCGCCCCCAGTGTCGGCCGTGATCTCCC
Organism: Terriglobia bacterium; assembly: GCA_020073285.1. Classification (GTDB taxonomy): domain Bacteria; phylum Acidobacteriota; class Terriglobia; order Terriglobales; family Acidobacteriaceae; genus JAIQGF01. The sequence goes on from JAIQFM010000199.1 coordinate 4,480, forward strand.
CGGCGATGTCGCTCAGCGAAATGCTGCCGCCGCCCGACTGCGCCGCCACCCGACCCGCGAGGTTATGCAGGCTCAGGCTGCCGCCTTCGGTGTTGGCGCGCACCTGCTGCAGGTCGCGGGGAACCTGGACGTGAAACTCCACCGACAAGCGACCGTGGCGCCGTTCCGTCGTGCCTTCGATCACGGCCGCGTCGCCGCGTTTGGCGGCGCTGACGCTGAACCCAGCCAGGTCGCGCCGGGCGGCCTCTTCCGAGCCGCCGTGGACGCGCTTGCGGATGATGTAGGTCACGCCATTCTGCGTCCCGCCCTGCACCGTGATCGCGCCCATGTCGGTGTTCACCCGCAATGAGGCCGGAGCCGGCATGCTGCCGGTGATCTCCTCCACCCAGGCATTGCCGTCACGAAAAATCCTGGAATCGGTAGCGATGGTCTGCGCGAACACCGGCAACGCGGCGATGACGATCGTCGTAGCCAGCAGTGCGAATTGATGAGTGCGTTTCACTTCGTGTCTCCGATCGCCTCAACTCAGTACTCTGTGGCCAGTGGTCAGTCCATTGATCAATCGATTTCCGGCAGCGAGGCCAACATGCGGCTCGCCTGCTGTTGAATAAATTCGCTGCGGTCTTCCGACGCCAGCTTCCGCAGCACCCGCCGCACGCTGCCGTCGGCGCGCACCGGCCCCAGGAAGTGGATGGCCTCGGCGCGTACTCCCGGGTTGGTATCGTTCTGCAAAGCTTGCAGCATAGCGTCGCGCACCCGGGTGTCCTCGGTGACGTATGGCGCCAGCGATTCCAGCGCCTTCAGCCGCACGCCGGGGTTGGTGTCGTACAGCAGAGACGACTCCAGCGTCTGGCGGATGTGCGCCTCGTCCGGCCTCTGCGAGAGCAGATCCACCGAGTTCTGGCGCACGCCGGGATTGTAGTTGTTGCGCGCCGCGAACAGCAGCAACTGCTGGATGCGCCGATCGTTGAGCGAGCCTTCCAGCTTCCGCGGCACGGTAGTGTCGTACTTGATTTCCACCTGGTCGCTGCCCGGAAGCTGCGTGATCTCGCGTATGCCGGCGATGGAAGCCTCCGCCGGAGCCATGCCGCCGCCGCTTGCGATCGTCGATCCTCCGCGCGGTACGATGCGCCACGCGGTCCCGATCCCGCCGGCAAATCCGATAATCAGCAGCACCGCCGCCAGCGCCGGCGAGAACTTCATCTGCCGCAGCCAGGCCATGGGATCCAGCAGGCGCCAGCCGCGCTGCTGCTCGGCGGTTTCCAGCGCCTCCTGCAAACGCATGCGCGAGGCGGCCAGCAGGTTGGGCGTGGGCTCCAGTTGCGGCGCCGCCGACATGGTTTTGCGGAAGGCGCGCATCGTTTCCAGCTCGGCCGCGCAGCCCCCGCAGCGCGCCACGTGCTGCTCCAACTCGTAGCGGCTGTCGTCGGCCAACTCGTCATAGACGTACAACGTGATGTTTGCCTTCACCCAATCGCAGTTCATGCCGTCATCTCATTTCCGACAGGGTCGCGCGCAGCTTCTGCGTGGCCCGGAACAACGTATTCTTCGCCGTCTCCTCGGTGGTGTTCAGCATCTCACCGATGGTGCGCAGCTTCAGCCCCTGGTAGTGCTTCAATTCGAAAACCATGCGCTCGCGTCCGGAAAGTTTTCCCAAGGCGGAGTTGATGCGCGCTCCCAACTCGCGGCGCATCAGGTCCTGCTCCGGGTTGAAGTGCGCCCGCTCGTCGGCCACCCGGTCGATGACGCTGTACTCTTCGCCGTCGCAGTCGGCCGCCACCGGCGCTTCTTCCTTGCGTACCTGTTTCTTGCGCAGATGATCGAGACAAAGATTGGTCACGATGCGGTATAGCCAGGTGTAGAACGAGCACTCGAAGCGGAATCTCCCGACCGAGCGATATGCCTTTAGGAATGCTTCCTGGTAGACGTCCTGCGCGTCGGATTCCGAACCGGTCAGGTGCAGCGCCAGGCGTAGCACCGCCTGGTCGTACTGCCGCACCAGTTCCTCGAAGGCGCCGCGGTTGCCCGCCTGCGCCTCGCGGATCAGGATCGTGTCATCCACCCGCCGAATTCCGCCCGCTGCCATGCGCCCCCGACTGGACCGCGGTTCGTTATTGCGAACCTGCTCTATGCGTTTCAGCTCGCCGCCCGGAAATGGGACTGCTGTCGCTTCCGCCGGCATGGGTTCCGCTCCACGTCTGCTCCGCTCTGAGTCTGGCACGCCAACCTCGGGATTCTCCCCTGTACGGCTTTTTACAATCGGAGCCAATCAATTCACTGCCAGTGCTTTAGACGCGGCGTAGGCGGAATGGTAAGCAGCGGCGTCGCAGCCGGGAGATCCCCACCCTGAACGGCAGCGCGAAGCTGCCCGCAGGCAGCGGCTTAGCCCGCTAACCTACTGGAAATAATATATCTTGACGATGTCTTAGGGGCCGACTCGACGGGCGGCAGCGGCGCTCGCATGGTCTAAACTGAGAATGCGCAGAACCGAAGCCCTGCGCACCTGAAGCCTTCAACCTGAATTCCGCTGCGGCTGAAACTGGAACTGGAACTGGAACTACTCCTCCGGCTCGGCTTCCTTTTGCACTTCCACTTTCACCTGCGCGGTGACGTCCTTGAACAGCCGTACCGGTACCTTAAACTCGCCCAACGTCTTGAGCGGCTCATCCAGTTGGATCTTGCGGCGATCGATGTTG
>JAIQFM010000014.1 GCA_020073285.1 Terriglobia bacterium
TTTGCGCTCCGCCGCAAGCGGCTGCGCGCATGCCTTCGGCAGAGTGGAAGTGATTTGTTTGCCGGCCTGACCCCAGGCTCACGAGCACCCCACCACGCGCAAAACCGGCGCGCGTTGGGGACCCCGCGCCCGGGGCTACGTTCTTTCGCCAGCTGCGCGGGCTGGTGACGTGAGGCACATTGAATGGCGCGGCGCATCAGGGAAACCCGGGCGGATCACGGTCAAGGCCGCGTGATGCTGGTTTGCATTTCCACCCTATGGTGCGCAAAGAGTGGGGCGTCCGGCAGAGGTGTCGTATGCTAGGGCATGCGTCGGCGAGCCGAAATACGGCAGTTGTTCAAAACGAGCAACGGTGCCTGTGGGAACGTAGTCCTGAACTTCCAGGGAAATCCGAAGAACGAACTGGGAGTACTCGGCGAGGCATACCACCGCGCGGGAAAGATGCTCGTCGAGAATTTTGCGGCGCAGCGGGCATATCACGATTTTGACAGTTGCCCGATAGTTTTTCTATATCGCCATGCGCTTGAGCTGCTCATCAAGGCAGTCATGAATCTCGGAAACCAGTTGTCCGTTCTGACGGATAATCGCGAACTTGCAACCGACAATCTGCTTTCCGAAGGTCATGGCTTGGTGAAGCATCTTCCAAAGGTCAACAAGATTTTCGAGGCAGTCGGTTGGAAGGACGCGTTCGTCCAAGCTGGCCTGCCGGGTGCGGAGGCACTCATAAAAGAGTTCGAGGACGTTGATCCTGGAGGATTCGCCTTTCGTTACTCGGTAAAGAAGGACGGAACCGCATCAGTGGATCAACATTTCGTGTTTGCGCCTTCTGAGTTTGCGGCGAGACTTGATCCCGTTCTTGATGCCTTGTATGGGGCGTGCATTGGCCTGGAGGAATATAGGGACTTAGCCGTCGAGTTAAGGGCAGAAGCCGCAGCCGAGTACTATGGAAGCGGATATGACGATTACTACAACGATATGTTTGAAGATTACGATCCTTTCTGACGCACAGAACCACACCCAGGGCGCCCGTCGAACCCTCCCTAAGTCCGCGCCAAAACGGCGCATGCGAGAAAAGTCGCATTCTTGCCCGATCCTACCTACTTATTGAAGTGCTACACTCACCACTACACCTATGAGGGCCAAGAACGAGGGCGACTCCGAACGTGTCCACTGCAATCGGTGCAGGTCGGTGACGATCCATCGCCTAATCAAACGAATCGTCGACGAAGATTCAGACACAATCGACAGCGGCTACGAAGTCTGGTGGGAAACAACCTTCGATATGCTCCAATGCCGTGGGTGCAGCGAAGTCGTATTGCGGCGGTCAAGTTTCTTCTCGGAGACGATGCCCGACGAAGACGTTCGATTTTTCCCTCCAAAAGCCTCAAGGCACCCGCCGCAGTGGCGCTACCACTTACCGAATACCATGAGATCAATACTCGAAGAGGTGTACAGTGCACTCGACGCAGGAAGCCTCGCTCTTCCGCTGATGGGTGCTCGAACGTTTATCGATCAGCTCATGGCAAAGACTGTCGGTGATATCGGGGGATTCGAAGAGAGGTTGAAAGAACTAGAAACTCAGGGATTTATCAGCACAAGAAACCGGCATGACTTGGGAGTCGCATTGGATGCAGGAAGCGCTGCGGCTCACCGAGGATTTACTCCGAAGGTGCAAGACGTTCAGGTTGTAATGGACATTGTCGAGAATCTTTTGCAGGCCGTGTACGTGAACCCCGTCGGCGCAGAGCGGCTCAAAAAGGCGACGCCGCCACGTCAGCAGCGCGAGAAAGCCCGTGCGAAATCATCTGCTCCGACGCATCGGGTCCAGTAGCACGAAGTAGCCTAAATCACCACCGCTTCCTTGTACTCCCCAAACACCCGGCGCAGCGTGTCGCTGATCTCGCCCACGGTGGCGTAGCTCTCCACGGCGATGATGATGGCGGGCATCAGGTTGGCGCCGGAGTGGGCGGCGTCCTCCACGGCTTTTAGGGAAGCCTCCCACGGGCCACGGTCGCGGCGGGCGCGCAATTCGCGGAGGCGCTCCACCTGCTGCCGCTCCAGGTCTTCGTTGGCGTGGAAAATGTCAATCGACTTTTCCTGCTCCTGCTCGAAGCGGTTAACGCCGACCACCACCTGCTCTAACCGGTCCACCGCCTGCTGGTATTCGTAAGCGGCGTTCTGGATTTCCTGCTGCACGAAGCCGCGCTCGATCGCCTTCAGCGTGCCGCCCATGGCGTCAATCTTGTCGAGGTAGACGAGGGCCTGCTTCTCGATCTCGTTGGTCAGCGACTCGACGTAATACGAGCCGGCGAGCGGGTCAATGGTCTGCGGCACGCCGCTTTCGTAGGCGATGATCTGCTGCGTGCGCAGCGCCACCCGCACCGCCTGCTCGGTGGGGAGCGACAACGCTTCGTCGTAAGAATTGGTGTGCAGCGACTGGGTGCCTCCGAGCACCGCCGCCAGCGCTTGCAACGCGGTGCGCACGATGTTGTTCTCCGGCTGTTGCGCGGTGAGGCTGGAGCCGGCGGTCTGGGTGTGAAAGCGCAGCATCCAGGAGCGCGGACTCTTCGCGCCAAACTGGTCGCGCATGATGCGGGCCCACATGCGGCGCGCGGCGCGGAACTTCGCCACCTCTTCCAGGAAATTGCTCATCGAGTTGAAGAAGAACGAGAGGCGCGGAGCGAACTTGTCCACGTCGAGCCCGGCATCAATCGCCGCTTGCACGTAGGTGATGCCGTTGGCGAGGGTGAAGGCGACTTCCTGCACCGCGGTGCATCCGGCCTCGCGCATGTGATAGCCGCTGATGGAAATGGTGTTCCACTCGGGCACGTGCTGGTTGGCGTAGGCGAAGATGTCGGTGACGATGCGCATCGCCTGCGCCGGCGGGTAGATGTACGTCCCGCGCGCGATGTACTCCTTGAGAATATCGTTTTGCACCGTGCCGCCGAGCTTGCGGGGATCGCTCCCCTGGCGCTTGGCCACCGCGATGTAAAGCGCCAGCAGGATCGCCGCCGTCGCGTTGATGGTCATAGAGGTGGTGATTTTTTCCAGCGGGATGCCGTCGAAAAGGCGCTGCATATCCTCGATGGAATCGATGGCGACGCCGACTTTGCCGACCTCGCCCATCGCCATGGGGCTGTCGGAGTCCATGCCGATCTGGGTGGGCAGGTCGAAGGCGACGCTGAGGCCGGTGGTGCCGGCGTCGAGCAGGTACTTGTAACGCTTGTTGGATTCCTCGGCGTCGCCCATGCCGGCGTACTGCCGCATGGTCCACAGCCGTCCGCGGTACATAGTGGTCTGCACCCCGCGGGTGTAGGGAAACTGGCCGGGATAGCCGACGTCGCGGTCGTAGTCCAGGCCGGAAAGATCGGCCGGGGTGTAGAGCGGGTGGACGGAGATGTGGGAGGAGGTGCGCTGGTCCAATGTTTGCGACGGGCCGTTGTTCTTGATTTCGGGGAGAACGTCTTTGTCGGCCATGTGAACCTCCGCTGGTCTATCGGTCTGTCGGTCGCTCGGTCTCTCGGTCGATCAGTCGGGAATGAGAGACCGACAGACTGATGGACCGAACGACTTCAGGCTTTCCGTCTCGCGCGCCAGAACGAACTCACGCCAAACCACAAAAACACGAGGGCAAAGCAGGCGGCCAGGGCCATTCTGCCGGGGCCGGTCTTTGCCGCTTGCCAAGCGTGGTACTCGCGCCAGCAGGCCACGCCGCCCGCCAGGGCAAAAAAGAGGAAGAAGACTCCCGTAATCTCCAGCCATAGCAGGTGGAGCGCGCGCCCGAAGTGCCGGAACGTGATCTGGAGGGCGGACCAACCGGCGCGCAGCCATCGGTTCTGGCCGGCCTGGCGCGCCGCCACGCGTCCGAAGATGCCCAGTTTGCGGGCGGTAGAGATCCCTGCCACGGACTCATTCTAGCAGCGCGTAACCCGCGACCTTGGTCATAAATCACAAAACCGTGTGATGTGGCCCGGCATCCAATAAAAATAGGCGGCAGGCTCGGGCGGCGGGCGTCAGGCGGCCCTCCTGGTAGCTGACGCCGGATCTTGCACGCCTGAAGGGGTTACCGTGGACCAGCAACTGAAACAACTGATGAAGGAACTCGGCGAAGCCATCAACGAATCACTCTCGGAGAGTGAACCAATCGCGGCGGCGATTTCCCGGATCAAGGCCGGCGGCTATGACGTGTTCCTGGTGCTGGAAGCGACCATCGGGTTCAACAAGCAGGAAGAACAGCCGGAGCGGCCGTCACTGGTCCCCACGCGTCGCGGCGAACCCGATTTCAAGATCGACGCGCAGGACGTGAAGTTCTTGAAGTCGCTGCGCATCAGCATTGACGACGCGGCGTGAACCCATCGGGTGATCCCGCGAATCGCGCGATCGGGTGAGCGAAAAGCCGGCGATTCGCCCGAATCACCGGATCATCCAATGACCCGATTCGTTGTGCTACCATCAGATTCTCTCTTAGGGTTTCCTGACCGCTGATAACCAGATCTGTTCCGGGATGATGCCATGAAAGATACGCTTGGAGTCCTGTTGGCGGGAGGGGCGGGCGAGCGCCTCTATCCGCTGACGCGGGACCGCGCCAAGCCGGCGGTGACCTTCGGCGGCATCTATCGCATCATCGACGTTACGTTATCCAACTGCATCAATTCCGACATGCGGAAGGTGTACATCCTGACGCAGTACAAGGCGCTGTCGTTGAACCGGCACATCCGCGAGGGCTGGAACATCGTGGCGCGAGATTTAGGCGAGTTCGTCGAGATCCTGCCGCCCATGAAACGGGTCAGCGAAAACTGGTATTTGGGCACGGCCGACGCGGTGTATCAGAACATTTATTCCATCGGCGCGGAGCAGCCCAAGCACGTGCTCATCCTGTCGGGCGACCATATCTACAAGATGGACTATTCGCGGATGCAGCGGCAGCACGTGGAGTCGGGCGCGGACGTGACGATGGCGACGATTCTGATCGAGCCGGAAGAGACTCACCGGTTCGGCGTGGTCGACATCGACCGCGAGGGCAGGATTGTCGGATTCCATGAGAAGCCGCAGGTCACCGACATCCGCTCGCCGTATGAGCCGCGCAAGGTATCGGCTTCGATGGGCGTGTACCTGTTCAACACCGACGTGCTCATCCCGGTGCTGCTGAAGGACGCGGAGGACCAGAGCTCGTCGCATGATTTCGGGCACAACATTCTCCCCAAGATGATGGACGACTACCGCGTGTACTCGTTCAACTTCATCGATGAGAACAAGAAGGAAGCGCTGTACTGGCGCGACGTGGGGACAATGGAGGCCTATTACGAGGCCAACATGGACCTGGTGGCGGTGTCGCCGGTGTTCAACCTGTACGATTCGAGCTGGCCGATCCGCACCCACCAGCGGCAGTATCCGCCGGCGAAGTTCGTCTTCTCCGATCCCGGGCGGCTGGGCTCGGCGTTCGATTCGATCGTGTCGTCGGGGTGCATCATTTCCGGGGGCACGGTGCGCAACTGCATCATTTCGCCCGACGTGCGCGTGAACTCCTATTGCGAGATTGACAGCAGCATTATCTTCAGCCACGTCAACATCGGGCGGCATTGCCGCATTCGGCGGGCGATTGTGGATCGCGACGTGCATATCCCCGAGGGCACCATCATCGGCTACGACACCGAAGCCGATCGCCAGCGCTATTTCGTTACCGACAGCGGAATCACCGTGGTGACGCGCGATTACTCGCTGTTCGAAAGCCCGGTGACGGTGGACTATTTCACGTCGGAATAGCTCTTAGCTCTTGGCCCGAGCCGGACAGGGCGATTCTCTCTTCTTTGACTGACACACCAGCTTTGACTGACACACCAGCAGCCAGGGTCTCTGCTTAAACCCCGCAATCAGTCGGCCAGGGAACTAATGATCCCGCATATCAACGGGCAGGGACCTGGCGCGAGATCGGTGCGCTTGGGCAGCGGTGTGCGCGGGTGTAGGATGGCCGGCATTAGGAGAGAACCATGAAATCGACCGCCATAATCTTGTCCTGCTTGCTGGTCGTGATCGCAGCCGGTGCACAGGCGAACCGTTCCACCTCGCCCAGCGTCTCTGCCGAGCAGGTGGCCGCAATTTATCCCGGAATAGAATCCCTCTACATCGATCTGCACAAGAGTCCGGAGCTGGCGTTCCAGGAAAAACAGACTGCGGCCAAGCTGGCCGAACGCGTGAAGGCGCTGGGGTACGAAGTGACCACCGGCGTCGGAGGGACGGGCATCGTCGCCGTAATGAAAAATGGGCCGGGACCGACGGTCATGATGCGCACCGAACTGGATGCGCTTCCGGTGCTGGAGAAAACCGGGCTGCCGTTCGCCAGCACGGTTACCACCAAGAACGCCGCCGGCGAGACCGTCCCGGTGATGCATGCCTGCGGGCACGACCTGCACATGTCGGCGTGGTACGGAACCGCCGAGCTGATGGCGAAAAACAAGCAGAAGTGGCATGGGACGCTGATGATGATCGGGCAGCCGGCGGAGGAAGTTCTGCAGGGCGCGGCGGCCATGCTCAAGGATGGCCTGTTCACGCGCTTTCCCAAGCCGGACTACGCGCTGTCGCTGCACGATGAGGCCACCTTGCCGGCGGGAACCATCGGCTATCACCCGGGATTTTTCCGCGCCTCGGCGGACACGGTGGAGGTCACCATCTTTGGACGCGGCGGGCATGGCGCGGCGCCGCACGATACGGTGGACCCAATCGTGATCGCGTCGCGCTTTGTGCTGGGGCTGCAGACAATCGTGTCGCGGGAAAATAATCCCATGGACCCGGCGGTGATCACCGTGGGCAGCATCCATGGTGGCACGCAGGCCAACATCATTCCCGACCAGGTGAAGCTGCAACTGACGGTGCGCACCTTCAACCCGGCGGCGCGCAAGCGCATGCTGGCGGCGATCGAGCGCGAGGCCAAGGGCGAGGCCATGGCGGCCAACGCGCCCAAGGAGCCGGTGGTGGAGATCAAGGCCGGAACCGACGCCGAGTTCAACGATCCCAAGGTCACCGAGCGCATGGTGGCCACGCTGCGCAAGGCGTTGGGGCCGGACAAAGTGGTCGAGATGCCGGCCAAGATGACTTCGGAGGACTTCTCGCAATACGGGCTGGCGGGCGTGCCCGCGATATTGCTGCATATCGGGGCGGTGGATCCGGCCAAGCTGGCGGAATCCAAGCAGAGCGGCAAACCGCTGCCCGCGCCGCATTCGCCGCAATGGGCGCCAGTCTTTCAACCCACAGTAGAAGCGGCAATCAGGGCGGAGACGGCTGTGCTGATGGATTTGCTGGGAGGGTAGTAGGGAGCTGTCAGCTATCGGCTATCAGCTATCAGCTTTCAGGAAAAACCCCACCCTGTCTCGCCCGTTCGACTGCGCTCCGTGGGGCTCCCCCGAGCGAGACAAGGGTGGGGCAACCTCACTTCCGGCGCACTTCAACCGAAACCTGGGGCACGCTGGACCCGTCGGCCATGTTGCACGGCATCTGGTCAATCACGCGCAAGGTGCCGGCTTTATCCTCGAAGACCAGCCCGGACTTGGAGAGGCCTTTGAACTCTCCCCAATCCCGCGGCACCACCACCACGCAAGGTGACCCCAGCATTTGGTGCGGCGCTGCCTTCAGTTCATGAATGCCGATTGTTCCCGCAATCGCGAGGATCCCGATAACAAGCGCCCAACGTAGTCTCATAAGAATTTACCTCCCGATCTTGAGCAGTGTATCGCTTCACGGGCCGACGCGTTCGCATGCACGCACGTACTCATGGGCTCGTTGGGAGGATAGGGGCAGCTCCGTTGCTCTCATTCTGTGCCGAGCGATCCAGACGCGGCCTTGACGGTTCTCATGTCCAGGTACATTCGTACCGACCCGCCCTTGCTGCCCTCGATGGGGGTGAAGCCGTAGCGTTGATACCACGCCACGGCGGTGGGGTACGCATCCACAAGAATGCAGCGGCACCCAACTTGTTCGGAGATGCGCAAGCTGAGCTTTAGAGCCTCTGACAACAGGGCATGTCCTAAGCCTCGCCTGGCAAAATGGCGGTGTACGGCCAAGCGGGCTAGCAGAATCATCGGGAGGTCATAGGCGGGGAGTCCGCGGACAGATTTTCTCGGCATGGCGTTCCGTGGAACGCTCGACATAGCCAGCGTGCAGTAACCGATGACTGCCGCCGGTGCGATCTCCTCAACGGCGACATAGGTAACGCCAATCGAGCTCTTCTGCTGATTGTTCCAGGCGTGTTTCTTTAGATAGGTGTTGAGGCGTTCGTCGCCGCAGTCGAAACCTTCGACCGAGTCTCTCTCCTGCAATCGCCGGATGACAGTTGCCAACTATCTGCCCCTCATCGCTCGAACCAGAGCTACAGTCGGTTCGGCAGGTCCTGCACTGGCAAGTTGGGAGAGGCTGTCCAACTCCTTCTCAGTCCAGTCCATCCTGACATGCGGCAGCGCAGTTTCCGGCGCTACTCTCTCGAGACGAGGAAGTAACAGCACCTTTCTCTCGCCGGCGGCGCTTTCGCTGACGATTTTGTTTCCCTGCTTGCGTTCGGAAACGGCCCATTGGAATAGTGCAACCGCCTCGGTCAGGAAATCGGAGTTGCTGGCTAGCTGCAATTCATCTTTCAGGGTGCGAACCGCATTGTCCTCGAAAGGCGCCAGATCGGCCTGGAACTTCGGCTTGCGGGCCGACTTGCCGCGCTGTCTAGTCCTTCTGTTCTGAGCTGCCGATGGCATTTTGACTCTCCATTAACTCCTAAACTACTACATTATGGATGCAAAAGCCAGTGGCAAGGGATAACCATCGACTCCTCGGCCTGAGCCCCGCTCCGCAGTTGCGACTGTGGTTTTGCGGCCAGCCGTTCCAAACGGGTTTACTATGCAGAGCTGCTACATGTCGAAATCAGCAAAACCCGCGAAACAGCCGCGACCGCAGGTTCGCTTCGGAATCGCCGAATGGTATGGCCGTTCGTTTATACATCTCTCTCAAGCAGAACGCAGCCAGTATGCTGAAATGCAATTCCGCAGTGACGCTGTTATACCCACCTGCCCTTTCTTGTCCACCAGTAGTAAGGAAGTGAAATGCTCGAAGAAAGGCGGGGTTTGTTCGCTCAGAACATACGAGTTGTCGACGACTGGCGAAGCACAGCTAGACGGCAGAGGCAGCACTGTGCGAACACTTTGTCCCGCTCGCTTTGAGGAAGGTAGTGAAATATATCGCTGGATTGGCGAGGTAGTGCTGGGCAGCAATGTCGCCGTTCCAATCGGGCAGATTAATTTCCTTGAGCGGGTGCCGCTCATCGGCGCCGCAGATGAAGGAACCACCAGACTCCCCGAAGTCGGGCGCATCGATAACGTCCTGGTCATTCCCGGTTCTGACCCGTTGCAGTGGTGTCCCGTTGAAATTCAAGCGGTATATTTCTCCGGACCTAATATGCAGCTGGAGTTCAAGACAATCCTCGAATACAAAGGCTCTGGGGTTCCGTTCCCGTCGAGGGTAAGGCGACCCGATTATAGGAGCAGCGCGCCCAAGCGGTTGATGCCTCAGCTCCAGATTAAGGTCCCGGATCTGAGCAGGTGGGGCAAGAAAATGGCTGTTGTCGTAGATCAGGATTTTTTCAACGCGATGGGGAAGATGGAAACTGTAACGGATCTATCGAACTGTGATGTGGTTTGGTTTGTCGTGCGATACAAGGAGGGGGAAGGCAGAGTGCGATTGGTGCGGGGAGCGCATGTCTACACGAAATTGCAAAGCGCAGTGGATGGTCTTATTGCAGGCCGCGCGACAGCGCAAGAGAAGTTTGAGGAGAAGATTCGGGACAAATTGAAGTATCGGTCACCCTAGCCCATCCGAGATCTTTGCCGACCAGCAACTCGGTCATGACGGTATGATGGGTGTTTTTCATGGCGACTTGCTGAGTATCGAAGCCGTACTGCTTTGCAAGGCGCTCAATTTCCTTTGTGTTGTCATAGGTCATTAAGAAGTCGCCCTTAACCGATGAAGCAAGCTCGAATAACTTTTCGTGGTCTACGTCGGAATGCGCATAGAGGCGGCGCCCGGCGACGGTGTACGGCGGGTCAATAAGAAAAGCCGTTTCGCGTCGGTGGGCGCTGTATCGCAGGAATGCCATGCCGTTGCCCTGTATAAATGTGACTCTGTCGCGAAGTTCTCCGATGGCCTCAATCCGTTTTCGTAGGGTGGTGGGGTACCACCTCGATTTTATTCCTCTGCCGTTCTCGCCTTTTTTCATAAGGCTAGCACCACGTGCCATGATTCCACCGCGCTGGACTCTGTTACGAACGATTGTCGCAAAGGCCCTGTCCAGTTCCGTTTCGGGTGGAGTACCCAGGAGAGCTCTTACAGACTGTGGTGTAAGGTCGAATGAAGTGATCTGGGCGGCTAATTGCTTGGCATGACCGTTTAGAATCGTCTTCCAAACCGACGCTACATCCGCGTCGCGCTCAACAAGAGTCAAGTGCCCTGCGAGGCCCTCAAATAACACCGATAATCCGACGGTTGCGCCGCCGGCGAAAGGCTCGGCAAATTCTGTTGGCAGTTTCGGGAGACTCCTCAGCCACTTCCTCACATGAGGCACCAGCCAAGTCTTGCCGCCGGGGTAACGGAATGGGCTCCGGTGCGGCACAGTTGAAACATTGATGACTCGGTCCGTTCGACACCTCCCGTGCTCAGCGCGGAACTCTCCGTCCGTATGTTCCATACACACGGATTCGAAAAATCGCAACTGTGAATCGTTAGCAAAACAGGTCCTCACGGTGGATTGTCCCCCAACCGATAGCTTTGCAGCGAGATAGCGTTACCGCAACTTCTTGGAAGCAAAAATCTTAAGCCACCGCCCGTATTTGAACTGGTTTCGTAATGGTATGACTGCCTGACCATCGCGCTTCGTGGTTTTTGGTGTCTACGCATGCTTAAGCCCCGCTCGAACCTGCTAAAATCCCCTGTTTTCCCTTCATATTCCGGGCGGAACATTCTGGCACGACGGCGCGTATTCATCCCCAGGGGCAGTGTGACTAGGAGTTCCGCAGGAGTGCTGGTTGGACGACAATCAAGTCGTGGCGTCGCTGGTCCGTCGCTGCGCCGCCGGCGACGCGGTCGCGTGGGAGGAGATTGTCCAGCGCTTCAACCGCCGTATCTATAACATTTGCTATAGGTTTACGGGCTCGCAGCACGACGCCGAGGACCTCGCCCAGGAGGTCTTCATCAAGATTTACCGCACCCTGAAAAGCTACGACACGGATAAAGGGGCGTTCATGACCTGGGTGGCCACCCTGACCCGCAACCTCCTGGTGGACCATTTCCGCAAGAGCAAGCAGGACCGGGTAACCGACTCCATGGACGAGCCGATCACGGCGGAACAGGACTCCATCAGCATGGCCGAGCGGCTGGAGGACGTGGGGCCCTCCCCCGACGCCCGGCTGCAGGCCCGCGAGACCCAGGAAATGGTGCACAAAGCCTTGCAGAAGCTGTCCCCCGAGCTGCGCGAGGCGGTCATCCTGCGCGACCTGCAGGACATGGACTACCGCGAAATCGCCCTAGCCCTGAAGGTTCCGGAGGGAACGGTTAAATCCCGTATTAACAGGGGACGAACGGAACTTGCACGGCTGCTTTCACGTACCTATAGGCAGGTGAGCTGATGTCCGAGGAAAGCCAATCCGGAATGCAGTGCCTGGATTTCGACGCGCTCCTGAGCGAAGCGATCGACGGCACGTTGAGCGGCGCCGAGCTGGAGCAGTTCGAAGCCCATCGCAAGGCGTGTGCGAGCTGCGGGCCGATGTTCGCCGAAGCCCAGCACGGCATGAAATTGCTGCGCGGGCTGGCGGAGGTAGAGCCTCCGGCGAACTTCGTGCACAACGTCCTGACGGCGACCATCGGGCGCGCGGCAACCACGGTGCAGGCGGCGCGTCCGCGGGAAAGTTGGTGGGAGAGGCTCCGCGGCGGCATTCGGCCGGCGCTCGGCCCGGTGTTGCAGCCCAAGTTCGCCATGTCGTTCGCCATGGCGTTCTTCTCGATTTCGCTGGTGCTCAATTTGGCCGGAGTCAAGGTTGCGAACCTGCGTCACCTCGACCTGAGCCCCAACGCCATCATGCGCGGCGCCTACGAAGCGCAGGCCCGGGTGGTGAAGTACTACGAAAACATCCGCTTTGTGTACGAGATCGAATCGCGGGTGCAGGAGTTGAAGCGCGCGACCACGCCGGAGGAGAGCGGTCCGCCGGCGGAGAAAGAGAAAGACCGCAAAGACCGCAGCGATAAACCTGATCGCAAATATCAGAACTACAGCCGGGAGCGGGAGGCCGTCACCATGGCGCGATTATTCGATTCCCCTCCGCTGGCCGACCAGGTTTTCGCCAGGAGAAATTCATGAACTGCACCGTCCATCCCGACGTCGCCGCCACCTCGTATTGCCGCACCTGCGGCAAGCCGATGTGCGAGAAATGCTCGCACTCGGTGCGCGGCGTCGTCTACTGTGAAGATTGCATCGCCACCCGGCTGCACGACACCATGCCGGCGGCGCCCGCCAGCGGGTTCGTACCGGGGACGCAGGTTGCGCCGGTGGTCGTGACCAGCGGCCCCAGCCCGGGGCTGGCCGGCGTGCTTGCCGGGTTCTTTCCTTTCGGCGTGGGCGCGGTTTACAACGGCCAGTACGCCAAGGGCCTGGCGCACATGCTGATCTTTGTCGCGCTGATCTTTGGGGTGTCGCAGGCGGACGCAAACGGCGGCGCGTTGGGGCCGGTCTTCGGACTTGGGATCGCCTTTTTCTACATTTACCAGATTATTGACGCGGTCCGCTCCGCGCATGCCATCCGCGCGGGCCAGCCGGCGCCCGACCCGTTCGGGCTAGCCAAGGCCTTTGGCAGCGGCGAACGCGTGGACTTCAACCGCATTCCCGTCGGAGCGCTGGTGCTCATCGGCCTGGGCGTTCTGTTTCTGCTGAACACCATGGGGCTGTTCCATACCTACTGGATCCACCGGCTGTGGCCGTTGATCCTGATCGCCATCGGAGTGTGGCTGTTCGTGAAGCGGTTCACGCCGCCGGGTGGCGTGTCGAGGGAAATGTAGGGAGGCGAGCCATGGATCACTATCAGCCCAACCGAAGTTGCTACTGCATGCGTTGCCGGAGCCGCGGCCTGATGGGACCGGCGGTGCTGATCACCCTGGGCGTGCTGTTCCTGCTGAGCGAGTTTGGGGTGGCGCATTTCGAGCGCACCTGGCCCATCCTGCTGATCGTCATCGGCCTGGTGAAGGTACTGGCCGGAAATCTGGACACCACGGGACACGTTGACTACATCGCGCCGGCGCCGCCTCCCGGAACTCCGCCGGCGCCCCCACAAAATCCTGAAACGCGGCAGGTGGACCATGTCTAGCCCCGCACCGCAGATGCACTATCATCGCCGCCGCTCGCTGGCCGGGCCGTTCGTACTGATCACCATCGGCGTGATCTTCCTGCTCGGCAACATGCGCATGATCTCCTGGCCGTCGCTGCGGCATTACTTCGCGCTCTACTGGCCGGTGCTGCTTATCCTGTGGGGCGCCGTGAAGCTGGTGGAGCACTGGCGCGACAACCGCGACGGAGTGCCCTCGCGGGGCATCGGCGCCGGCGGCGTGGTGCTGATTATCTTCCTCGTCCTCTTCGGCATGGGCTTTACCGCCAGCGATCGCTTCAATTGGGGCGCACTGCGCAACGAAGCCGATCTGGACGGCGACTTTGGCGGCCTGTTCGGGAATTCCTATACCTACAGCGCGACCCTGGAGCAGCCCTTTGCCGCCGGCACCGACCTGCGCGTGGTGTCCGATCGCGGCGACGTCGTGGTAAGCAACTGGACCGAACCGAAAATCAAGGTGGTAGTGCACAAGAAGGTGGTCGCCGATAACGAAGAGCAGGCGAAGAAAGTCGACAGCCAGACGCAGCCGAATGTCAACACCGCGGGCACGGTAATGACCCTGAATGCCAACACGGGTGGCGCCAGCAACCATTCCGTCGCCAGCGACCTGGAGATTTATCTGCCGCCGAAGGCGAACGTGGAGATCTCCACCCGGCGCGGCGATATCCGCTTGGCCGCGCGCCAGGGAAACGTCACCACCAACTCGCATGGCGACGTGACCGTCTCCGACAACGCGGGCAACGTGAATATCAGCCTGCGGCGTGGCAACGTGCGCGCTTCCAACATCAAAGGGGACGTCACGGTGGACGGCCGCGTGGATGACACTACCATCGGCGACGTCGCCGGCCAGGTGCGGCTGAGCGGCGATTTCTTCGGGCAGATGAATTTGTCGAAAGTCAGCAACGGCGTCAGTTTCCATTCCTCGCGCACCGACATGCAACTGGCGAAGCTGGAGGGTGAGCTGGTGATGGAGTCGGGCGACCTGCGCGCCAACGCGATTGTCGGCCCCATGCACCTGGCCACGCGCGCCAAGGACATCCACCTCGAAAACGTCTCCGGCAGCCTGAAGGTGGACAACACCAACGGCGTGGTCGAGGTGCGCGCCGGCAAAAACCTTGGCGACCTGGAGATCAACAACCAGCGCAACACACTGCAGGTGATGCTTCCCAAGAACGGCCCCTTCCAACTTGACGCGCACACCACGCGCGGCGATATCACCAGCGAATTTCCCTCCATCCAGGTCAAGAGCGAACGCAACTCGCAGTACGCCAGCGGAAGCGTCGGCAGCGGCGGGCCGCAGGTGAGGCTGACGAATGATCGTGGCGACGTGCAGATACGGCAGTCGTCGGGCGCGTTGCTGCTTCCTCCATCGCCGCCGTCGCCTGCGACTCCGCCCACGCCCAAGTCGCCCAAGTCGTCCCGCGCAGTTGAGAATGATCGCGGTTTGGTCCTCCACAAAGGAGAGGTGGTGGTCTACCGCGGCGGCGCCAATCGGGAGAAGCGCAGTTACGAGCCGGGCACGCTGTAGAAGCAATTGGCCGCTGATCAACGCTGATGACGCAGATTGCGGCAGGTGAACTGGTCCCACCCGTTTTTATTTAGCAGCGTGCATCCGCGTTAATCCGCGGCCAAGTTTGTTCCAGTTATGTCGTCGGTCTCAGCGCGCAACTCGCGCCCGGCATTCCGCTGTGTAGGAAATAAGAATCAAGTTCCGCGCCCACGCGCGTCAATTCCTCCGCCGAGAAAAATTCCTGCACGCCCTCGAACAAGCGTCGCTCCTCCTTGCGGACGTGGGCGGCGAGGCTGGCGGCAAAGAGCTGAAGTTCGGGCACGGTGAGGCGTCCCGCGGCAGCGCCTGCGGCGTACTGGCGCAGGGACAGGTGCTCGACGCGGAGTTCATCCACCAGGTCACGCAGCGACGGGGCGCGCTCGGCAAATGGGAACAGCACCTTCTCTTCGGCCTCGAAATGGTAGTGAATTTCGCTTTCGAACAGGCGCGCGATCTCCTGTTGCCAGTGCTGCGCGGGGTTCTCGGCGCGCGCCGATGTTGCGCGTGCTGGGGTGGTGGGATCGGGTTTCTCCGACCGCAGCCCGCGCTCGATCTGCACGCACAGCGCAAGCGCGTGCTGGTGTTGGTGGGAAAGCGGGATGAGATTGCGGTCGCGCAGCATGTGTCTATTATGCCTGTGCGGTCCCTGCGGGACTCCGGGATTTCTCATGCGAGGCGTACTCGGCGCTGAAGCGCCGGGCTACTTTCATTCGCCCTGCGGGCTGAGGTCGAACGCGTAAAGCCTGATACCTGGAACCTGAAGCCTGGAGCCTAAAGCCTGACGCCTGAAGCCTGCTTTACTAAACCGCCCCGCGCAGCAGAGAATGGTCGGTTGCCTGAACGCCCCCGGTGCCGTCTGCCGCGGGCTTGCCATCATCAATCCAGCCCAGAAAGAGGACGCCACTTATGCCCGCAACCGGTGAACTGATCCGGATGATGAACTACGTGGACGACATTACCGCTACCTTGCGCCGCGTCATCGCCAACGTCCCGTACATGACCGAGGAAGAAAAGAAGCGCCTCGCCGAATACATGCGCAAGGCCGACCCCAGCTTCGATGGCCTCATGCAGCGGCTGGAGAAGGAGTCCAAGTAATGGAGGTCCGCACGGTCGCGGTGATCGGCGCCGGGATCATGGGACGGGGCATCGCGCACGCCGCCGCGCTCGGCGGATATCGCACCATTCTCGAGGACATCCTGCCCAGCTCGCTGCGGCGCGCCGGCGACGAGATTCGCGCCAACCTGGACAAGGCGGTCGAACTCGGCAAGGTCACCGCCGAGGAAGCCACGGGTGCGATGGGCCGCATCGAGTACGCCGGCGCGGTAGATGAAGCGGCGCGCGCCGCCGACCTGGTGATCGAGGCCGTGCCCGAGGAGATGGAGTCGAAGATCGAGATCTTCACCCTGCTCGACAAAATCTGCCGCCCGGAAACCATTCTCGCCTCCAACACCTCTTCGCTCAGCATCACCGAAATCGCTTCCGTTACCTACCGGCCGAAAAAGTGCGTCGGCATGCACTTCTTCAACCCGGTGCACAAGATGAAGCTGCTGGAGATTGTGCGCGCGTTGGAGACCAGTGACGACACGCTCAGCACCGCGGCCGAGGTCGGACGGCGCATGAAAAAAGAAGTGGTGGTGATCAAGGAGTCGCCGGGATTCATCACCAGCCGCATCAACGCCATGATCGGCAACGAGGCGTTCTGCATGTTGCAGGAAGGCATCGCCAGCGCCGAGGACATCGATAAAGCGGTCAAGCTCGGGCTCAACCACCCCATGGGACCGTTCGAACTGGTGGACCTGGTGGGTCTGGACACCCGCCTGTACATCCTCGAGAACCTGCACAAGACGCTCGGCGAAAAATACCGGCCGGCGCCGCTGTTGGTGCAGTACGTAAAAGCTGGGCGCCTTGGGCGCAAGGCCGGACGCGGGGTTTTCACGTATTCCGAGCAGACGCCGAGGCCGGAAGCGGCCACGGAAACGAAGTAGGACGGCCGAGAGAACACGCAATGGGTTTTCATTGGAAAAAGCTCTGGATCATTGGGCCCATATTGTTTTGCACGTTCTCCCTGCTGTTTATGCTCAGGTTTGCTGCATTCGAGGGGCTGGGTATCATCGGAACGCTCATGGACTCCCCGACTGGGGATGTGCATGAGTACCACATTGAGAAGATGATGACTTGGGAGTGCCTTCCCGAACTGACGGCCCTCCAACAGAAGACTGGAGATGTGGTGCCAGGCGGGCAAGCGGTGCGGTTTCGTTTCGTCGAAGACCCTCATTACGAGGTTGTTCAATTTGGGCTAGGGCTGTGCGATCGGCTAAAGGGTGCTTCCAAGCCGGCGGTTTCGGTTGACTTTAAAGCATGGGGCAGTTCGAAACACGGCCTGATTGGGTTCAATTGCGAATCCGTGAATGGTCAGCCGATCATAAACGCGGGTGGGATGGGTTCATCAGGGTCGACCGATGCAATCGGCCCGCATCCTCTCAGCAAGCCGTTCAAGTGAGGATCTCCAACGACTAACGACTCTTTGGCGCTTTCTCCTGCAACAACTCCCACGCGCGCTCGACGTCATCCCAGGTTGTTCCCAGGTTCCCGATCGCCAAGCGCAGCGCCACCTGTCCGTGAAGCACGGTGTGAGAGATAAAGACTTCGCCGGTGGAGTTCGCCGACTCCATCAGGGCGCTGTTTTCCTCGTTCGTTCCCTTGTAGCGGAAGCAAACCACGGAGAACGGCACGGGCGCGACCACCTCGAAACGCGGATCACTCCGAACCACCTGCTCAAAGCGTTTCGCCCACGCGATGTGGGAGCGGAGGATTGCCTGGATGCGCTCGCGTCCGAAGTAGCGCATCATGAACCACAGCTTAAGCGCGCGGAAGCGCCGCCCCAGCGGCACGCCGAGGTCGGAGGCGGTAAGGTTCAACGCGCCCGGGCCGCCGGCGGCTTGCAGGTAGTCCGGAATCAGCGAGAATGCGCGCCGCAAAATCTCCGGACGCCGCGTAAAGAAGGCGCTCAGGTCCACGGGCGTAAACAGCCATTTGTGCGCGTTCACCACCAGCGAGTGTGCGCGCTCGGCGCCGCGCAGGATGTGCTGGTACTCCGGCAGGATCGCTGCCGCGCCCGCGTACGCGGCATCAATGTGCAGCCAGAGGCCATATCTTTCCGCGATATCGGCCATGGCAGAGACCGGGTCCACGCTGGTGGTTGACGTGGTCCCGACCGTCGCCACCACGCAAAACGGACGCTTGCCGCCGGCGAGGTCCTTCTCGATCGCCTCCACTAGCGCCTCCGGGCGCAGCCGGAATTCGGCGTCGGAGGGGATTTTCCGCACGTTGTTCTGCCCGATGCCGAGTGCGATCGCCCCCTTCTCCACCGACGCATGCGATTCCTGCGAGGTGTACAGCGTCAGGATCGGCCGCGCACCTTCGGTGCGCACGTTGGGATCGGCCATGTCGCGGGCGGCGGCGATGGCGTGCAGAGTGCTGATCGACGCCGTGTCGTAAATAATGCCGAAGTAATCGTCGGGCAGGCCCATCCACTGCCGCAGCCAGCCCAGCGCCACCTGCTCCAGCTCGGAAATTGCCGGGGAACTCTTCCAGCTCAGGCCGTTGGTGTTCAGCGCCGCCGACAGCGCCTCGGCCAGGATCGCGGGGGCGGATCCGGTGCACGCGAAGTACGCCATGAAACGCGGATGGTTCCAGTGCGTGACCGCCGGCAGAATAATGTTGTCGAAATCCTTCAGGATGGCGTCGTACGACTCACCCTTGTCGGGGGCGGAGCGCGGCAGCGCGACAGTCAGATCGCCTGGCTTGACCTTGGGCAGCACCGGGTAATCGCGCGTGTGCTCAAGATAGTGCGCGATCCAGTCAACCACTTCGTGGCCTGCGCGGCGGAAATCCTCGACGTAGGCGGGCCAGTCTTGTTCCTGCGTGGCGGCCGCGCCGGGACGAGTGCTCGACATAAGGGCTCCTGAATGCAAGATGAAACCACTTATTGTAATCGCGGCGGTCTCTCGGTCGATCAGTCTCTCCGTCTATCGGTCACAATGATGCAGCACTGATCGACCGATCGACCGAAAGACTGATGGACCATCACGGTACAATTCCATCGTGACAAGCGCGTCCAATCCGCGCCTGCAGCGCGTCCTCGACCAGCTCAAGCTGTACGAGCATCCGCTGCTGGTGTTCGACGCGCGCCAGCAGGGCGAAGGCGTGGAGGTGATCGTCAACTTCCGCAATCCCGCGGTGCCGGTGCATACCTACTACTTCAGCATGCATCCGCGCGATCTCGATCATCCGCAGTTCGAGTGGACGTTTCAGAACCAGCTCTTCGCCTGCCTGCACGATTACTTGATCGAGATGTTCGTACGCACGCCGCAAACCAAACAAGCCGACGCGCGCGCACGTGCGCTGGAAGAGGACATCGGCAGTTGACCCTCCGCGACTACATCGAGCGGGAAATCCGCGAGCGCGGGCCGATTCCGTTCTCGCGCTACATGGAGCTGTGCCTCTACGGTGCGCCCGCCGGCGATCCGCCCGGATTCTATTCCCGCGCGCGCGAACGATTCGGCAAAGCGGGAGACTTCTACACTTCCAGCGACGTACACGCCGTTTTCGGGCGTCTGCTAGCGCGGCAGTTCGACGAGATGTGGCGCGTGCTGGATTCTCCACCGCGCATTGACTTGGTCGAGCTCGGGCCGGGGCGCGGTTTGTTGGCGCAGGACGTGCTCGACTGGACGGCCAAGAAATTCCCGCATTTCGATCACGCGCTGCACTACACGCTGGTCGAGGGTTCGCCCGAACTGGCGCGACGATTGCAGGAGCGCTTCGCGGATCGTATCGCGCACGGTACAGTGGAGGTGCTAACCAGCCTCGACGATTTTCGTGGGAAGTACGACAACGCCATCGTGTTCGCCAACGAATTCTTCGACGCGCTTCCGGTGGAGATCGTCTCCGAGCGCGGGCAAGTGTACGTCGGCGCGGAGAACGGGCGGTTCTTCGAATTGTACCGGCCGCCAACGCCCGCGGTGCACGAGTTCCTCGACCGCTACGGCGTGCGTCCGGAAGCAGGCGAGCGCGTGGAAGCCTGTACCGCGGCTTTGCCATGGCTGAAAACGCTGGCTGCCGTTGTGCGGCGCGGGTTCGCCGTCTTCATTGATTACGGCTACACGCGCGAGGAGCAGCTTGCCGGGCGGCATCGCGATACGTTGATGACCTATCGCCGGCACCAGGTGGGAACGAATCCATACGAAGCTCCCGGAGAACAGGACATCACCGCGCACGTGAATTTCACCGCCCTGAGCGCAGCCGGGAAAGCGGCCGGGTTCGATCCGCTGGCGCTGGTGACGCAAGCGCAATTTCTGATGGGCATCGGGGAAGAGAATCAGTTCGCGGACGCGTTTGAAGAATGTCAACTGCCGCAGGAGCGGGCCAAGGTCGCGCTGCAACTGAAGCATATAGCGACCCCGGTGGGAATGGGCGAAGTGTTCGACGTGCTGGTTCTTGGGCGAGGCGTCACGCCACGTGCTGCTGCCGGACTGAGTGGCCTCAAGTTCGCCCGGAAAGGTTTCTAGTTTCTGGTTTCTAGTTTCTAGTGGCCGGTTCGGATTCGGCTTCCGACATAACTTCGATGAGCCGATGAAGGATTCTGCTGACCTCGCCCGATCTCTCCATGAATTCCTTGAGCGCCGGTTCGCGCATGTAGCCTAGGTTGGACGCGATCAGCAGTTGGGTTTCGAGCTCCAGCAACGATCCGCGCGCTTGGCCGAGAAAGTGGCGGAAGTCCTTCTTCGATAGGCGCCCTTGCCCTTCTGCGATGTTGCTCGGAACGGATACCGCCGCCCTCCGTATCTGCGAAGTCAATCCGTAGATTTCTTCCTTGGGAAATTGTTTCGTCAGTCTGTAAACGAATGTCACCAGTTCAATACTTTTTTGCCAAACGATCAACTCACGGTATGAATGCGCCATTGAAACTCCCGCCCGCAGAAAATACTCCATCGGGCGTAAACTTAGCCACCAGAAACTAGAAACTAGAAACTTACTCCCCCTCTTTCGCCGCTTCCTTCCGTTGATACGGCGTGGAGAGATATTTCCGGGCTTCTTCCATGGCGCCCTGG
The DNA here is from genome assembly GCA_020073285.1 of Terriglobia bacterium. Classification (GTDB taxonomy): domain Bacteria; phylum Acidobacteriota; class Terriglobia; order Terriglobales; family Acidobacteriaceae; genus JAIQGF01. The sequence continues at coordinate 21,057 of JAIQFM010000014.1, forward strand.
GTGTTGTCGTTGGTCTGCAGCGCCTGGCGGTATTCGTTGGTGGCGCGGTCGCGCTGCCCGGTCACGTCAAAAATCTTGCCGAGTTGGATGTGGCTCCAGACTTCGGTCCAGCGCGGTTCGCCATCGCCGTTTAGCGACTCGCGGTAAGCGTTGGCTGCGGCCTGGTAATTCTTCTGCAGGAAAAACACCTCGGCGATGCGGTAATGCGCCAGCGAGCTGTGTTTGTTGGCGTCGAGCGCTTTCTGGAACTCCTGCAGCGCGGCGGCCAGGTCGCCCTGCTCCACCAGTCCCTGGCCGCGCATGATGGAGGCGCGCACCTTCAGCTCCGTCGAGTTCTTGAGCACGCGGTTGTCGGGATCGATCACGATCCGCCGCGGCTTGCCGAACGTCTCTACCTGGAACGCGGAATTGGTGCCCGCCACTTCCACGCGCTTGGTCTCGCTCTGGCCGTCGGTGTCGATCTTCAATTCCACCGGCATGCGAAACAGGTCGAGGTCCTGCGCAATCTCGCCCACCACCCGGAAGCCCTTGGCGACGCGGTACACCGTGTACTTGGCCTTAAATTCGGGCGCGCCGGTGGAGTCGATCCACTGCGAGAAGAACCACGTCAGTTGCTGGCCGTAATTCTGCTCCGCGATCTTGCGGAAATCGTCCACCGTCGCGGGTTTGCCCGTGTACTGCTGCAAGAACGTGCGTACGGTCTTATCAAACGCGGCATCGCCGATCACCCAGCGCAGCATGTTGAGGATGATCGCTCCCTTGTCGGTGACCAGCGCCTGGAACTCCGGCGCGAAGGGGTCGAGACGCCCGACGCTGGACAGGGGCACGGTGTCGTAGGCCAGCGCGCCGACTTCCAGGTCCTTGATCGCCTCGTTAAACGCAGCCTCACCCGCCGCCGACTCGACGTAGCGCGCCTCCGCATAGCGCGCGAAGCCGTCGCTCAGCCACCAGTCGCTCTTGCTCGCGGGGCTGACGTCGGCGCCCCACCACTGATGCGCGATGGTGTTGGCCAGCAGGCGATAGTTCAATTTGCCAGACAGCGCGCGCGAAGACATCGCCGCCACTTCCGGCGCCCAGGCGCTGGGAACGGTGTCGTCGGGAATCTCCACGATGTTCAGGCTGTTCGACAGCGGCGGGCCCAGGTTCGCGGTGAAGAACTGGAACTCGCGCGCCGCCGTTTCGGTGTAGTTGGACACCAGGTCCTTGTGCGCCGGCTTGAAAAAGACGCGCAGGTTCAGACCGACCTCGTTGCTGCGGCTTTCCTCGAACTTGCCCGCGATGATGGTTCCCGGAAAGCTCGGTTTGTCCCAGACGAAGGTGAAGGTCTTGCCGCCCTGCAGGGCGGGCAACTGCGGCTCAGGCGCTGGCGCAGGCGCGCGTCCGCGAGCGCGCGACGGCAGCGGCTCCTTCACCGGACGCGCGGGTGCGGTGGCTGCCGCGGAACCCTGCGCGCCGCTGCCGATCACGGTCCATCCCGCGGGCACGGTGATCTTCATCGTCGCGGTGAAGCGGTTGGTGCCGTAGCCGCTCATCGGGAACCAGCGCCCGGTGTACAGCAGGTAGCTGGTGTCGTCGCCGACGTACGCCAGCTTCAACCCTTGCACCGGGCTGTCCTCGCCGGAGGAGAGGGTGCCCTCGTAATCGATCTGCAGCGTGGTGCTGGCGTCCTTCGTCAACCCGCTGGGCAGCGCGATGCGGATGGAATTGTCCTGCGTGATGCGCTCGGCGGAGAGCGCGTGTCCCTCGGCATCGGCGATGCGCGTCGGGCGTAGCGCGTTGTGCAACTCGAAGCTGGCGACGCTGAGGTCTTCCAACGCCGTGAACTTGACGCGAGTGTGGGCGATCAGGCGGTGCGTTTTCGGCTGCAGCTCGGCTTCGATCTGGTAGTCGTCAACCCGCAGGCGTGCTCGGTCGGCGGCCGCGGCGGGCAGCGCCAGCGCCGCCACGCAGACTAGCAAGGGAAGAACGCGCCTCCGGGACCGTGGTGCTACGTGCATGAAAAATCTCCGGCTACCTACCCGCTGATTTTCGATGAACAGGCCCGCGGAAAAGATGCGCTCAGGCCAGTTCCGGGCAGAGCTGTTGGCATTGCAAACGGATGAGGCCGACTGCTGATTAGGGGAAAACAACATCCAAGCGGCTGCTGATCCACTATTACTTTAACCCAGCCGAGCCTGGTTCGTCGCGCCGAGGCCCGAGGATTCAGCCGCGCAGTGTCGTGGCTCGTCCCAAATTCCTTGTCCCCAGCACGGGAGGGAGTAAAATCCCGGACACGCAATCCGTGGGGTCTTCACCACGATCTTAATTTCGGCCTTGTAACCGTCCAGCCCTCCGGCTGTCTTGTGGGAGGAAGTCGGAATGCCCTTTCTGACCAGGTTCCGTACATCGGCGCAGATCGCGTGCCTGCTTGCGTTCGGGTTGACATCGTTCGCGCAGGCGCCACCGGCCTCTCAGGACGCTCTCCTGCCGCACGTGAACTCGCCCACGGCGCCGGAGCTGCCGGAAAGCGAGACCCTCCACGCGCGCGTGGACGAGGTCAACGTGGTGTTCACCGTCACCGAGAACTCCGGCAGGTTCGTGAGCCAGCTTTCGCTCGGAGACCTCGACGTGCTCGACAACCGCCGCGCTCCGGAACGAATCAGCTATTTCCAGCAGGAGAGCGACTTGCCGCTGCGCGTCGGGCTGCTGGTGGACCTGAGCGACTCCGTGACCGGCCGTTTCGAATACGAAAAAAAGGCCGCCATTACCTTCCTGCAAAAGGTGCTGCGGCCCAATGTGGATGAGGCATTCCTGGTGGGCTTCGCCAGCCGCGTGAACCTGCTGCAGGATTTCACCGGCGACGTCGGCGCCCTCTCGCGGGCGGTGCAGCGCATGAAGCTGGGGGGCGACACGCGGCTCTACGACGCCATCAAGTTCGCGGCCGCCAAGCTCCGCGGCGGTTCCCCCATGGGCTTGAGCCGGCGCGCCATCATCGTGATCAGCGACGGCGTGGACACGCGCAGCGATGCCCTCATGTACGAGGCGATCCAGGCGGCGCTGCACGCCGAAGCGGCGCTGTTTGCGCTCAGTTCGAACGAAATCACGCCACACGAGTATCCGGTCGGGGAAGCTGTCCTGGAGTTGGTCACGCGTCCCACCGGCGGCAGCGTCCTGCGCGCCCACAGCAAGTCCGAAATCGTGCAGGCGTTCCGTAAGATCGAGAACGCGCTGCGGAGCCAGTACGTCGTCGGCTACAAACCGGCTGACTTCCAGCGCGATGGAAACTTCCGTACCATTCAGATCGTGCCCCGCAAGCACAAGCTGCACGTGCAGTGCCGTCGCGGTTATTTTGCCCCGCGGGAAGAGCAGGTGAGCGCTTTCCACGCCACCGCGCCGTGAGGAAATTGAGAATGTCGGATTTCAGTGCAAATTGAACGGCGCCACGCTGGCCGCCCCCATCGCCATGACGGGCGGCCAGAGCAGCGAGAAGAAGTGTGAAGGTCAGCGACGGCGTTCTTAGGGCTTGGCCACGTGCCAGACCTTGTTGAAGCCCTCGCCTGTCGTATCGCCGGGCTTGCTGTCCTTGGCAAACGTATAAAGCGGTTTGCCCTTGTAGGCCCATTGCTTGGCGCCGTCATCGCGGGTCAGCACCGTCCACTCACCCGCGGGCTTAGCGTCCGCCGATGCGGCCAACGCAGGCCAATTCTGCGCGCAGGGCCCGTTGCAGGTCGATTTCCCCGGCATAGTGTCTTTATCGAAGGTGTACAGCGTCATACCCTTGGAGTCGGCCAGAACCTCCCCGGCAGCGGTTTTCTGCACCTTGACCCCGGCCGGCAGCGGTGCCTTTTTGTCGGCGTAGCTGCCGGCGGAGGTGGCAAGAAGGAGAACGAGAGTCATTCCCAGCGTGCTTATGATTCGCATGTTAAATTCTCCTGAACAAGAATCTTCTGGTTCAGCCCCGAATCGCTCGCATTGTACGCTCATGGCCGGACCTTAAACTCGCCGAGAGGCGGCAAAAGGAAATCCGGACTTACATCTTCAACCTTAAATCGGAAATCACCTGCGCCGCCCTCTCCGACGCGCTCGCCGAACCTGCCGGCGGGGCCAGTCTCGCTCCCACCTCCTTCAATCCATCCAGCATGGTTTGCCGCGCCACGCCGTCGGGAATGATTTCGTTCATGCGAGCGACGATGTTTTCGGCGGTGAAGTTCTCCTGTACCAGTTCGGGCACGACCTCGCGTCCCGCGATCAGGTTGGGCATGGCGAAAAAGGGAACGCTCACCAGCGGACGCCCGAGCTTCCAGGTCAGCGGCGTCACGCGATACACCATCACGAAGGGCGTGCCGATGAGCACCGCTTCCACGGTTGCGGTGCCGCTCGCCACCACCGCGGCGCGAGCCTGCGAGAGCGCCAGGCGCGCGTCGCTTTCCAGCTTGAGATTAATGCCGGGATCCTGGCCGACCACGCGGTGAATCAGGTCGACCATCCATTTCGAGCTGACCGTGGATGCGACGGGAATGATGAACTGGTACTTGTTGCCCAGCGCGCGCGCGGCGTGCAGCATTGCCGGGATGTTGAGCGCGATTTCTTTCTTGCGGCTTCCCGGCAGCAGCGCAATCGGGATTTGCGGCGAGCGCAGCGGCGGCGCCGGCCCGGGCGCGGGCAGGTCGGCCAGCGGATGCCCGACGTACTCGGCTTCAACCCCGCGCTCCCTATACCACTGCTCTTCAAACGGAAAAATCACCAGCATCTTGCGCACGTGGCGCTTGATCTGCTCAATGCGCTTGGGCCGCCACGCCCAGAGTTGCGGGCTGACGTAATAGACGACTGGAATGCCGCGCGCGTGTAGTTCGCGCGCCAGCCGGAGGTTCCAGTCGGGGAAATCGATGAGCACGGCGGCATCGGGTTTCCGCGCATCGACGGCACGCAGCAGCCTGCGAAATTCTCCCCAGATTTTCGGCAGGCGCGTGGTCACTTCGGCGAGTCCGACCACGGCTATATCCTTCGCGTCCACCACGGTGTGGCAGCCCGCCGCGCGCATGGCCTCGCCGCCGACTCCAAAGCAGTCGAGAGCAGGCTCGCGTTTTTTCAGGGCGGCGATGAGCAGCGCGCCGTAGCTTTCGCCGGAGGCTTCCCCGGCCGAGATCAGCAATCGCATGGGAATTCAGCAATCAGATCAGGACCCGATTTCCGGCAACGTCCTATTAGGGAATTGCTGGCCTAATTGGGCTTTCTGAGGATGTTTTCAAGCTCACCAATTAGCGCGATGTGGTCATCAGTATGCATCGGCGCTTTTGTATAGAAGCGATTTTCAGCAAATGGCGCATCGGCCTTCCGCTCGATAGTGAAAGGGGCCATTCTCAGGGCCAAATCCGACGTGTCAGCCCAGAAACTCAAACCACCAAGCTCAAACGGCGGGCAGGGCTGCCGGTCACATTTCGCAGTCACTTTGGCCGCGAAGTTATTCAGTAGCGAACTCAAGCTGCTGAGCTGCTGATCGAGTCGTACCGCCAGTTCGCTCAGATGGCTTTTTACCCTTACCATCTGCGGATTAAACGTGAGGCCAAATTCCTTTGCGGATGAGGTCATAGCGTCTTCGATGAAAGCATCTGTGTCCCTGGTTGAGGACCAACTGTTCGCGACAATTCCGTCTGTGTAGATGGTCACCTCGACGTTGACAGAGATTTCTTCTTTCATTTGAAAAGTTCCGCGCTTGAATGCCCATCCTTTCGATTCGTCAAGGTCGGTTACGCTTTTCGGAGCTTGCTCGAAGTTGTAAGCATCTTTCAGCCACTCGATCAGTTCATCCATAACGCTCTTGCCGCGAGGGTTTAAGTCGTTCACGTCAAATAGCCACGTGGAGCGTGCGTTTATTACATTAAGCAGTTGCATGTCTGGCCCTTCTGCTGGACAACCCTTCTTCACTCTTGGCGAGCGCGCCGCCTTTGATCTGAGTCGGTATTAGTTCACCGACCTCACGATTTAGGCCGCTAGGCTGCTGTTTGGGTGCTGATCCCAACACCGCCTCCATTAACGTGTTTTCAGACTTGAAACTTGCGACTTGAGCAGACTCCTCCGATACGCTCACAAACCACTTGCCAAGTTCGCTGAAAGTAACGAACTTGCCGATGAACGCTATATCGAAACCCGCAGCAATACGGACAATCGTATTCAGGGTGAGGTTGCCGTAATTCGGGTTTTGGGCGCGCGAAATGACACCCTGTGTCAGTTTTGATTGCTGAGCGAGTTGTTCTTGCGAGAGTCCGTGCTGTTTCAGCAACGCGCGGATTTGGAAGGGAATTCCACGTTTCACCTGTGCGGCAACGAATTCTTCGCGATATTCCTTGCTCGCCGCGAGCTTGCGCCAGAGGTCGTTAAAAGTATTCATGGAGTTCCCCCATTCCTAATCCAAATTCCCGTTTGTACTTGAACGCCAAGACAAATACGTTTGGTGGAAGCCGTAATCGACCACTCTTTTCATAGCCGACAAGAAGAACAAACTCACGTTCTCTCGGTCGCCAGATTCCCAATGGCCTAAACCTGCGCTTCACTCGGCCGCTCGGACTTCCGGGCTTAGGAAATTCGACATTGAACCTGAGTTCCGCGAGCCCCAAATGTTCGCGCGTCAATTCCTTAAATTCCTTTGTGCCAACCCAAACATCCGTTCCCTTCAGGGTGGCAAGGGTGAAATCGAACGCTACCTGGACTTTCGGATGCTGCGCCTCATACCAATCGCGAATCGGGCATCCTTCACCTTTTGGGTGGTACGCGATAAACCGCCACGGCGACATCGTATCCGAGAGCCTTTCACGATGTAATATTACATGACAGGCGCGACTTCTTCAATGCAATTTTGCATGCTAGGCTATATTGCTGAATTTAAAAGCCAATAAATGACCTTTAAAACTAGCCGCAGCACCCGATTTTCCAAAAGCATATTGACACGAGGTTCGGCTTCAGCTTTTTCGCACCGTGCGCTTCTCGATGAGCTTCTCGTACGACGGGCCCTGGATGATGCGCTGTACGTAGATTCCGGGCGTGTGAACCTGGTCGGGATTCAGTTCTCCTACCGGAACCATCTGCTCGACTTCGGCGATGGTGACCTTGGCCGCAGTGGCCATTTCCGGATTGAAGTTGCGCGCCGTTTTCCGGTAGACGAGGTTGCCGTGCGCGTCGCCCTTCCACGCCTTCACCAGCGCGAAATCGGCGTGCAGCGCGGTTTCCAGCAGGTAGGCCTGGCCGTCGAAGTAGCGCTTTTCTGTTCTCTGTTCGACCACCGTGCCAACCCCGGTGGGAGTGTAAAACGCGGCGATGCCCGCCCCTGCCGAGCGTATGCGCTCGATGAATGTGCCCTGCGGGATGACCTCCAGCTCGATTTCGCCGCGCGCCAGCAGCTCCTGGAGAAGCTGGTTGTCTCCCATGAACGTGCCAATATGCTTGCGAATCTGACCATTGCGCAGCAGCAGTCCAACGCCGAAGCCCTGCACCCCGACGTTGTTGCTGATGGTGGTGAGGTTGCGCGCGTCCCGGCCCACCAGCGCGGCGATCAGATTTTCTGGAATGCCGCACAGACCGAAGCCGCCCATCATCACGCTGGAACCGTCGGCGATGTCGGCGACGGCCTGCTCGGCGCTTACAAAGACTTTATTCACGATGCCTGGACCTCTTGGATAGCGCGGCGCAATTCGGCGACGCCGTCGCGGATTTCGTCGGGCAATGTGACCGCCGGCGGCGCCAACAGCAGGTGATCGCCGCGCGTGCCGTCCACGCACCCCTGCATAGGGTAAACCAGCACGCCGCGTCGTTGGGCAGCTTCAAAAACGCGAGCCGAGAAACCCGCTGACGGATCGAACGGGGCCTTGCTCTGCCGGTCGGCGACAAATTCCACCCCCCACAGCAGCCCCAGCCCGCGCACGTCGCCGACGAAGTCGCAATCGCGGAGCGTCCGCAGGGCGGCGGCAAATTCGGCCGCGAGGGAGCCAGTGTTGTTGCTATCGGCTGCCTGCACCAGGCGAAGTTCCCGGATGCGGTTCAGCACAGCGCGTCCTGCCGCGACCGAGACAGGATGCGCGTTGTAGGTGAGGCCGTGAATGAATGAGCCGGAGCCAACGGCAATTGCCTCGACCACACGCCGTGAGGCAATGACAGCGCCCAGCGGCGCATACCCAGCGGCCAGGCCCTTGCCGGCGACGATGATGTCGGGCGCGACCGTTGCCCTACCCTTATCGCTCGCCGGTGTTGCGAGCGATAGGGTGGGAAGTGTCTTCCAATGCTCCCAGGCGAAATTCCTCCCGGTTCTCCCGCACCCGGTCATGACCTCGTCGGCAATCCACAGCAAGCCGTGGGCATCGCAGATGCGGCGGATTTCCTGCAAGTAGCCGTCCGGAGGCGCGGCTGCGCCCAGTGTCGCGCCCGAAATAGGTTCACAAATGAACGCCGCCGCCGCGCCATCGGATTCGCTTATGGCGATTTCCAGCTCGCGCGCGTGCGCGGCCGCGCAATTGTCGCAGCCATAGGCGCAGCGGTAGCAGTACGGTGTGTTGATGTGGCGGAATTCGCGCAGCATGGGGAGGTATGGCTTGCGCCGGCGCAAATTCCCCGATACCGCCATCGCGCCCAGTGTTGCGCCGTGGTAGCTCTGGTGGCGGCTGACGATCTGGTACCGTTCGTCATGCCCGCTCTCGGCCTGGAATTGTCGCGCCAGCTTGAGTGCGGTTTCGACTGCCTCACTACCGCCGCTGGTGAAATACACCGCGCCGCCGCTGAACGGCGCGCCGGCAAACTCCAGCAGCTCGCGCGCGAAGTCCTCCGCGACCGCAGTGGCGAACTGGCTGGTGTGGGCGAATTCGATGTCGGCGAGCTGGGCCGCCATGGCGCGCGCGATCGCACGGTCGCCGTGGCCGAGAAAGGAAACGGCGGCGCTGCCGGCAACATCGAGGTACCTCTTGCCGTGCTCGTCATGGATCCAAGCCCCTTCTCCGCGAACCGCGCGCGGATATTGCTTGCGGAAGGAGCGCGGGAATGCCGCCGGCCAGGACGCGTGGGCAGGGAAGTGCATGACGTTGGGATTATCCGGGTGGAGTAAGCGAGTGTCAAAAGCAAGTCGCTGACACTGCGCAGCCGGCACCTCATATAATGCCGCGCCATGATCCATGATCGACAGAAAGTGCAGGCGCTCGCAGGAAGCAGCATAGCGCTGCTCGCTTGGTTCGTCGTGACCATGGCCGCTGTCGGACAAACGCGGCCTCCGGCAACCATCACCGGCTTCACCAGAACATCTGAGCAGAAGCAAACTGCCATCGAGCAGAAGTTCAAGGCGCGGATTTCGCGCGCGCAGGAACGTATCTTCCACCGTTATCTGACCGCCGAGCCGCATCCTGCCGGGTCGGAACGCAACAACGAATTGGCTCGCTACATCGCCGAGACCTGGCGCCAGCAGGGGCTGGAGGATGTCGTCATTCGCGAGTACGACGTCCTGAATTCGTTTCCGCGCGAGACCTCACTGGAGATGGTGTCGCCCGTCACCTACAAGGCGGAGCTGCGCGAGGCGCCCTACGCCGACGATTCCGACACGCGCAACCCGCGAGTGAAGTCGGCGTACCTGGGGCTGTCGGCGTCCGGCGAGGTCACGGCGCCGATCGTGTACGCCCGCAGCGGCAACCCCGAAGACTACGAAGTGCTGCGCAAGAACGGCATGGATGTGCGCGGCAAGATCGTCCTGGTGCGCTACTCCAATCCCTACAGCTATCGCGGCTTCAAAGCGCTAACGGCGGAGCGCGAGGGCGCGGCGGCGATGATCGTTTACTCCGATCCGGCGGAAGACGGCTACAAGCGGGGCAAAGTGTTTCCCGACGGCCCGTGGGGACCGGAAACGCATTTCCAGCGCGGCGCCATCACCTACGACTTCATCGTTCCCGGCGATCCGCTTACGCCCGGGTGGGCGTCGGTGCCGGGCGCAAAACGCGTGGCGCCGGAGGAAGCGCGCTCGCTGCCGAAGATCATCGCGCTGCCGCTTTCCTGGCACGATGCCAAGCCGCTGCTCGAGCACATGGGCGGACCGCCGGCGCCCAAGGACTGGCAGGGCGGGCTGCCGATCATGTATCGCCTGGGCGGCGAAGCGCGCGTCCATCTCAAGGTGGACATGGACAACCGCGTTGCGCCCAACTACGTGGTCGAGGCGCGCATTCGCGGATCGGAATTGCCGGAGCAATGGGTGGTGCTGGGAAATCATCGCGACGCGTGGGAATTCGGCGGCGTGGACCCGAGCAGCGGAACCGCGTCCATGCTGGAGATGACGCGCAGCCTGGGCGCCTTGCTGAAGCAGGGAGTCCGCCCGCGGCGCACGCTGGTGATTTGCAGTTGGGACGGCGAAGAGGTTGGGCTGACCGGCTCGACGGAATGGGGCGAACAGTTCGCCGACGAACTAAAGCAAAAGGCGATCGCGTACATCAACGTGGATTCCTCGGCGTCGGGCCCGGATTTTGACGGCAGTGCAGTGGCGTCGCTGGCGCCGCTGCTGGTGGAGACGACAAAGTCGTTGCGCGATCCTTCCGGCGTGTCGTTGTACGCGGCGTGGCTGCGCTCGCGCCGTACCAAGCAGCGCAGGGAGAGTGGGAGTGAGAGTGAGAAAGACGAGAAGAAGCCCATCACCGCAGCGAACCTGGCCGACGTGCGCATTGGCAGTGGTTCCGACCACACCGTATTCCTGAATTTTCTTGGCGTGCCGGTCATCGGGCTGCAATTCGACGGGCCATACGGCGTCTATCACTCCATGTACGACGACCATTTCTGGATCGAACATTTCGGCGATCCGGGCTTCCGCTACCACGCCCTCATGTCGCAACTGTGGGGCACGTTGGCATTGCGGCTGGCCAATGCCGACGCGCTGCCGTTTGATTTTGGCGCGTATGCGCGCGCGCTGCGCGAGTTTGTCGATGACCTACAGAAGAAAAATCAGTTGCAGGGTCATTTGGAAATGGCGCCCCTGATGCTGGCCATCGCCAATTTCGAGCGGCAGGGAACTGAGTTGAATGCCGTGGTACGCCGCACGCTGGCGAATGGGAACGCCGACGCGCGCATGCTCGAATCGCTGAACCAGGCCCAAACGCAGGTGGAAGGGAACTGGCTGAACTCAGACGGCATTCCCGGACGACCGTGGTTCAAGCACCTGTTGTACGGCGCGCGCTACACCTATGCGCACCTGGAATTGCCGGGCCTGACCGAGGCGGTCGAGGGCAAGAACTGGCCCGTGGCGCAGCAACAACTCGAACTCTTGCTACGCGCGGTTTCGCGCAATGCGGAATTGCTGGAGCGGACGCGCGGGCTACTCGGAGGTGAAGCTAATCGTCGGCGCTGACCTGCACGGCGGGACCGCCAAGCTGCGCCGACGCGGCCCCGGCCGGGAATTCCTGATCCTTGTACTGGAGCTGGTAGAGCTTCCAGTAGACGCCGCGCTGTGCCAGCAGTTGCTGGTGCGTGCCCATCTCGCGCAGCCGCCCCTTGTGCATGACGATGATCTTATCGGCGCGCTGAATGGTCGACAGACGGTGCGCGATGATCAGCGACGTGCGCCCTTCCACCAGGCGAGAGAGCGCTTCGCGCACGCGCAGCTCGGTTTCGGTGTCCACGCTGGAGGTAGCTTCATCGAGCACCAGGATCTTCGGACTGTGCGCCAGGGCGCGCGCAAACGAGATGAGTTGCTTCTGGCCGGTGGAAAGCGTGCTGCCGCGTTCGTGCACCGGTTCCTTGAAGCCGCCGGGCAGGGAGCGGATGAAGTCGCCCAGGTTGACGTCCTCCGCGGCGCGCTCCACCTGCTTGTCGGTCACATGCTCCGAGCCGAGGCGGATGTTCTGCTCCACCGTGCCGGTGAACAAGAACGGGTCTTGCAGCACGACGCCGAAACGGCGGCGCAGCTCCATCAGGTCCATCTCGCGCACGTCGACGCCGTCAATCCGGATGGCGCCCTGCTGCACGTCGTAGAAGCGCAGCAGGAGCGAGATCATGGTGGTTTTCCCGGCGCCGGTGTGGCCGACGATGGCCGCCGTCTCGCCCGGCTCAACCGCAAAGCTCACGTCTTTTAAGATCCAATCCGGCTCGCCGGCGTTCGGGTTCGGCAGTCCGTCGGCGTTCTTCTCCGGCACGGTCCGGTAGTAGAACCAGACGTGGTCGAACTCGATGCGCCCCGGCCCTGTGACCTGCGTCACAACCGCGGGTGACTCGATCTCCACCGTCGTATCCAGCAGTTTGAAGATGCGCTCGCTGGACGCCATGGCCGATTGCAGGATGTTGTACTTTTCGCTCAGGTCCTGGATGGGCCGGAAGAAGCGCTGCGCGTACTGCATGAAGGCGACCAGCACGCCCAGGGTGACCGCGCTGGTCACCACGTGGAATGAAACCAGCTTGGCGTGGCTGAACTCGAGCGCGAGGCTGTGCGTCATGACGCCGCGAATCACCTGCCCTCCGCCGAACCAGATGACGGCGGCGATCGCCATGGAAGACAGGATTTCCACCACCGGGTAGTAGAACGCGTAGGCGAGGATGGCGTCCTTGAAGGCCTCCATGTGGCTGGCGTTGATCTCTGCGAAGCGGTCGTAGGCGCGCTTTTCGCGGTTGAAGAGCTGCAGTACCAGCATGCCGCTGACGTGTTCCTGGAGATAGGCGTTGATGCGCGCGATGGCGATACGAATGCGGCGGTAACTGTCGCGCACGAATTTGCGGAACACCATGGTCGCGATCATGATCAGCGGCAGCACCGCGAACGTGATCAGCGCCAGCCGCCAATCCATGTTCAGCATGATGGCCAGGATGCCGACCAGCACGAAGACGTCTTCGAAGATCGAAACCACCCCGGCGGTAAACATTTCGTTGAGCGCGTCCACGTCGGTGGTAACCCGCGTCACCAGGCGCCCAACCGGATTCTTGTCGAAAAAACCGACGTGCATGCGCTGCAGGTGCCGGAAGATCTGGCTGCGCAGGTCGAACATGATCTTCTGCCCGGTCCACTGCATGAGGTAGGTTTGCAGGAACTCCAGCAGAAAGCCGAAGAGCAGCAAGCCGACGTAAAGCCCGCCAATCTGCGCGATGCCAGTGAGGGGAACGCTGCTCAGCCAGCGGTCCAGCACCGAGGACGTTCCACGGGCCGGCGCCAGGTATTTATCAATGGCGATCTTGGTGATGTAGGGCCCGACAACGTCGGCGGCGGATTTCAGCACAATCGCCACCAGCGCCAGCGCCACCTGCCACTTGTACGGGCGCAGATAGCCGAGCAGCCGCTTCATCAGCCGGCTGTCGTATGCCTTTCCCAGGACCTCTTCTTCGTGGATGTTGGCCGCCATCTGTACTCTAGGTTATCAGACGAGAGTGGGGGCGCTTAGGATGGAAAATCTGCGTGTAGAGGAGCCAGGGGCCGACCACGATTGAGTGCAACTGAGTTCTGACTCCTGACTCCTGACTCCTCCCATCTGGGATAATGGAAACGTGGCGCTGGGCGTTTACATCTCGGTCCCGTTCTGCCGCACGAAGTGCAGCTTCTGCAACTTCGCCTCCGACGTCGTGTCGCGCGCGGTGCATACGCGTTACGTGGAGCGCGTGTGCGTCGACATCGAAAGCGCAGACCGGCTGGCGGCGGAGATGGGCGCGACGTTTACGCCAGAAGTGGCTTCCATCTATCTCGGCGGCGGTACGCCGACGGTGCTCGAACCCGCCAATCTAGAGCGCATCTTCGGCACGGTACGCAACCAATTCCGCGTGTGCCCGGATGCTGAGGTCACCGTCGAGTGCGCTCCCGGAACGCTGACGCCGCCGATGTTGGCGTCGCTCGGTCGTTGCGGCGTGAACCGAGTCAGCTTGGGCGTGCAGTCATTCGTGGACCGGGAATCGGCCAGCGTCGGCCGGCTGCACACGCGGGCGATTGTGCTCGATGACCTGGCGCGGCTGCGCGCCGCCGGAATCGCCAACATCAGCATTGACCTGATCGCCGGGCTGCCGCACCAGACGCCGGAGAGCTGGGAGTATTCCCTGGCGGAGACGATTGCGACAGGCGTCCCGCACGTCAGCGTTTACATGCTGGAAGTGGACGAGGATTCGCGTCTGGGGCGGGAGTTGATCGCCGGCGGCACGCGCTATCACGCGCATTTTGTTCCCGACGACGATGCCACCGCCGATCTCTATCTTCAAGCATGTGATCGCCTCAACGCTGCAGGCGTCCACCACTACGAGATTTCCAATTTCGCCCGCGATGCGCAGCCTGGTGCCGTCGATCGCCCGATCACCCGATCACCAGATCGCCCGATCGGCGATTACCCGAGGTTCGCCTCACGGCACAACCTGAAGTACTGGACGCGTCAACCGTACCTCGGATTCGGTGTGGACGCCCATTCCATGCTGCTGGCGGAATCGCAACCGGCGCGCGCGACGATGGAGCGCGAGATCAGTGAGTATCTGGAGCATGCCCCCAACTTCGGCGGCGGGCGCGATTCTCAGGAGGCGAATTTCTACGCGCGCCGCGGCCTCGAGTCGGTGCGCTTCGCCACGCCCGATTCGCTGGAGGCGTACCTCGCTGGAAAGCGGCACGAGCGTACCGACGTGACGTACGCGGACGCATTAGAGGAAGCGCACTTTCTCGGACTACGGCTGAACCGCGGTTTGCGCGCCCGCGAACTGGGAGAGCGCTACGGTCCGGAGGCGGCAACCGTGTTTCGCGAGCAAATTGCAGAGCTGAGAACGTTGGGGCTGGTGGAACTCGACGATGGCGCGACGCGGCTGACCAGCCGCGGCCGGCTGTTGTCGAACGAAGTGTTTCTGAGATTCCTACACGGTGCCGGCGAAGTTCGGGCGGGCGAAAAAGCTGGGCCCGTTTAGCCAGTCTTTCGAGCCGCCCAGAAATCGGCCGATGTTAGCACGGGGTTGATTTCAAAATCGACCAAGTCGTCCCAGCGGCCGAGCCAGGCCTGCAACAGTTCCTCATTTTCGGTTTCCATGAGTTGGAAACAGCGTGCGCCGGAGGGCTCGATCCAACTTGCCTGATAGCTGAGGCCGTCGGGCAACATGCGTCCTTTGGCTTTAAACCGCTCGACCGTTCCTTCGATGTCGCGAAAGCGTTCAACGATCATGAAGAGCATGGCCGAGTGTATACCGCAAATTCCGCGGGTCAAACGAGTCGTGTTCAGTCGGGTCCGCTTGGCACGACCGCAATGAATTCATTACACTGACCGATTAATTCTTGTCGTTGAGATCAGCGAGCAGGGTTATGAGCACCGTCATCTCCAACGGAACGGCGGAGAACGCCGAGCAGCGCGCGCGCCTCACCGTCGACCTGCGCAGCGACACCGTCACCAAGCCCACGCCGGAGATGCGGCGCGCCATGGCCGAAGCCGAGGTCGGCGACGACGTTTACGGCGAGGATCCCACCATCAATCGCCTAGAGCGGCGCGCGGCGGAAATCTTCGGGCGCGAGGCCGCGATTTTCGTGCCCAGCGGAACCATGGGTAACCAGGTCGCGATCAAAATCCACACCCGTCCGGGGCAGGAAATTATTTGCGAGGAGCGCTGCCACGTCTTTAATTACGAGATGGCGATGATGGCGCACTTCTCCGGCTGCTTGGCACGCCCAATTCACGGTGATGACGGCATCCTGCGCTGGGCCCAGATCGAGCGCAAGATCACGCCCAAGACTTATTACTACGCGCAGACCGGGCTGGTCTCGCTGGAGAACACACACAACATGGCGGGCGGCACGGTTTACCCGCCGCCGATCGCGGACGAGATTTGCGACGCCGCGCACGCCGCCGGACTGCCGGTTCACCTGGATGGCGCGCGCGTGTTCAACGCCGCGCTGGCGCTGGGCAAACCGGTGGCGGAGCTTACCCGCAAGTTCGATTCGGTGATGTTCTGTCTGTCCAAGGGGCTGGGCGCGCCGGTCGGCTCGCTGCTGGTGGGAAGCCGGCAGTTCGTCACCCAGGCGCGGATTTATCGCAAATCGCTCGGCGGCGGCATGCGGCAGGCAGGCGTGCTCGCGGCGGCCGGGCTGATCGCGCTGGAGCAGATGCCCCAGCGCCTGCATGTCGATCACGAGAACGCGAAGTTCCTGGCGCAAGGTCTGGCGCGCGTGCCCGGCATCAAGCTCGATCCGGCGAAGGTGCTCACCAACATCGTGATCTGCGACATCAGCGGCGCCGGCATGGTCTCGGCTGACTTTTCGCGCAGGCTGGCGGAGAAAAATGTGCTTTGCGGCGCCGTGAACAGCGAGCTGGTGCGCTTCGTCACACACCTGGATGTCGACCGTGCCGGCTGCGAGCGGGCGCTGGAGGCAGTTCAGCAAGTAGTCGGGAGTCGGTAGTCGGGAGTCGGGAGTCGGCGCTGACTCCCGAGGCCTGACTACCGACTCCTCAACGCGCACGTTGGATGTGGGGGAATTCCTAAGGAATGGCGATAAAGCTGGAATACTCGGTGACGGCGAAGTGTAAGCCGGAGCACGTGTGGCGGAAGTTTCAGAGGCTGGAAGAGTGGCCGTGGTGGAACCGCGTCGTCGGTCAGGCACGCTGGATCAGCGGCCAGCCGTGGCAGAAGGGCAGCGCGTTCCACATGGAGTTGGTGTACCCGCGCAAGGCGTCTCTTACACCCGTAATTCTCGAGTCGGCGCCGCCCAACAAAATCGCTTGGGTGGGCAAGACCACCGGCTTCTCCGGCGAGCATGGGTTCAGCTTCGAGGCACGGAACGATGGCACCACCCTCATCAAGACCTGGGAAAACATCTCGGGCTGGGTGACCGCGTTCTTCGGCGCCGGCATGAAGCAATCGCTGCTTACCATGCACAAGGACTGGCTGGAAGCGCTGAAGACGGAAGCGGAGAAAATCGCGCGCGAGGAGTCCGCGAAGTCATAAAGCTCTGGGATGGGCGCGGTCGGTAGCGCGACTGATGGCGCGAGTTGCGAATTTCTGCGTAGAAGATGCGGTACTGAAACTCGAAACCGAAACTGAGACTGCTCTTAGGCATCGCATTTCGGAAAGCGCAGCGCGATGTTCATGAACACGCTGCCGCTGGGCGTGTCGAAACACATCACCAGAGCCTCGATATCTTCGCTGTTGCCGATGCCGTGTTCGGCGGTGTGCACTTCAGGCGGCTGGACGCGGAAGCGAAAGCCCTGATCGTTCAAGCTGGCGATGGCGTTGCCGATCACCTGGTTGGCCAATTCGCAGACCGTATCGTGGATCATGCCGTCGTCTTGCGGAAGATCGCTGCCGGCAAGCGCGGACGCCACGCGCGCGGCGGTGGCAGGTTCGAGATCGAACACGATGCGCCCCTCGATGTCGCCCATCATGGTGACAATAGCGGCGACCCCGCGGCGCCGGTACACCTCCTGCTCCATGGTCACGGTGGAAACGCGCGTTTGGCAGGCGAGAGTTTGCGCCAGTACGGCGTCGGCGGCATTAATGAACGGCTGAATCAGTTCGAGTTTCATCGTGCCGCTCCCGTCGCCGCCTCGACCACGGTGGTGGCGTCCTCGCCCATGACGTACTTCACGACGTCGTAAAGGATCTCCGGCTTGACCGGCTTCTGTACGAAATGGCGCGCGCCCTTTTGCAGTGCGGTGACGATGTTTTCCTGGTGGCCGACCGACGACACCATGATCACGCGCGCCTGCGGGTGCATGCGGACGATGCGCTCGGCGGCTTCGATGCCTTCCATCTGCGGCATGATGATGTCCATCAGCACGACGTCGGGCAGGGTGCGGCTGTACTCGGTGATGGCGGTGCAGCCGTCGCCGGCCTCGCCCGCCACGCGCCCGCCGAACGATTCGATCATGCGCGCCAGGTTCTTGCGCGCGAAGATGGAATCGTCCACCACCAGGTAACGAATCGGTTGCTTGTCCTTGCTGCGCAGCAGCGGGGCGAATTGTTCCATGATCCACCTCATGACCAAGTAAGAAGTAAGAATTAAGAAGTCGGAAGGTAAGAACCGGTACGCTGCTCTCCCGACCTGTTGTCTTAACTCCGCCCCTTCTTACTTCTTGCTTCTACTTCTTTCTTTCACACCGCCGGTTGCGGCGCAATGCCCGCCACCGGCTCGTTGCGCACGATGCCACATTGCGCCTGGAGCGTGTTGGCCAATGCGTCGAGCGAGAGCACGCGCTCGGCGTGGCCCCGTTCGATGGCCGCTTTCGGCATTCCAAATACGACGCACGATTCCGCGCTCTGCGCGATCGTCAACCCGCCGGCGGCCTTGACGGCGCCCATGGCATCGGCGCCGTCGTCGCCCATGCCCGTCATCAGCGCCGCGATCGACCTCGCGCCGAATTCCTGTGCGACCGAACGGAATAAAACGTCGACCGAAGGCCGGTGGCCGTTGACGCGATCTTCGTCCGACAGCACCGTCACGGCTCCCAGCGGCATGCGTCGCACTCGCATGTGACGGTTGCCGGGAGCGATGAGCGCGCGCCCCGCCACCAGCAGGTCGCCGGAGCATGCTTCCTTCACTGCGATGGCGCAGCTTCCGTCCAACCGGCGCGCAAACATCTCGGTGAACCCTTCCGGCATGTGCTGCACCACCAAAATTGATCCCGGGAAATCCGCCGGAAGCTGCGACAGAACGTATTGCAGCGTGTTCGGTCCGCCGGTCGAAATGCCGATGGCTACGATTTTCGTTGGCGGGAGGATGGCCCTTGGCTGCGTCGGTTTGCCGGGCTGGGGCGCCTGCGCAAGCGCCGGCGTGGCGCCGATTGTGCTCTGGGCGGCAATCTTGATTTTCGAAATCAGCTCGGCGGCGATTTCGTCCATGTGCTGGAAGGCGTCGACCGGCTTGGCGACGAAATCGAGCGCGCCCATCGCCAGGGCTTTAAAGGTCGCGGCCGCGCCCGCGGTCGTATGCGCGCTGACCACAATCACCGGCAGGCGGTGCTTGCGCGTGAGTTCGCGCAGCGTCTCGGTGCCGTCCATGCGCGGCATTTCCAGATCGAGGGTGATGACGTCCGGCTTCAGCTCCGCGATTTTCGCCAGCGCGAACTTGCCATCCATGGCGGTGCCGACCACCTGGATGGAGCCGTCCCGCTCCAGCATCTGGGGGATGAGCTTCCGCATCAGGGCGGAGTCGTCCACCACCAGCACTCGGATGGGCTGCATCACGCGGTCGCCTCCATCGAGCGCCCCTTCCCGTTGGCGGGAACCGCCGCCGGGTTCGCTTGCGTGCGGGAAAACTTACGCACTACT
>JAIQFM010000200.1 GCA_020073285.1 Terriglobia bacterium
CGCGGCAGATGACGCTGGCGCGCCCAGCGCCCGTTGCCGTCCATGATGATGGCGATATGCTTCGGCAGTCGCCGCGGATCTAACCGGCGAAATACCTCTGTCTCCGTCCGGTCGAGCCCGGAGGGCACACTAACTTCCAAAGTCGACCTCGAATGGGAAAGTCCTGACACAAGAAGTGTCCTCGGCAATTGTACCGCCTGCCGCCACCACGCGTAAGGCGGAACCCACGGCCTCAAGTAACAAAAACGCCGGAGTCACAGGGACTCCGGCGGGACTTCTGGGGGAGTATTGGCTACGCCGAGCGGCGCGGGTGGGTTGCCATGTCCCGCATCTGCGTCAGCACGCTTTGCCACTGCATGCCGTTAAGCTTGGACAGGAACGGCACCAACTCGGCGATGAATCCGTCCTGGATCAACTCCTTGACTTCGTCTTCGTGCCCGCCGCCCATGATCAGGTCGGGCACCGTCACATTCAGCGCCCGCGCCAGGCGCTCCAGCGACGACAATGTCGGGGTTGCCTTCTCGTTTTCGATCTTCGACACGTAGGTCCGCGGCACGCTCATGCGCAGGGCAAGCTGGCGCTGGCTCAGGCCGGTGCGCTGCCGCAGGCTGCGGATGGCGAACGCCACCTGGATACCCCGACGGTGCATCGCCGGGGGCTGCGGTTGCGGTTCCGGCGGCGCCAGGATGGGCTCGGGCTCTTCCTGGTCAAGCGCCGTCTTGCAGCGCCGGCACAGATTGCTGTGGGTTCTAAACTGGACAAGCTGACATCGGTCGCATCTCACTACTTCCCGTGAATCTACGGGTGCGAGTGTCGTGGCCATCAGGTTGTGGAAGATGCCAGAGCGGGCACCAACCGGCTTGGCCCTTTTGTCAAGAGACAAGCTTGGTGCACAATGTGGGGCAATTGCTCCGGCGTGTCAAGATGTTTTTGCCGGTAATTCCAAAAGATATCCGGGGTAAATCCAAAAATAGGCCTATCAGAGCCGGAGAATTTTGGCGAATCGGGGGAGAAAGCCATGAGCGACCGTCAATCCGCGTGGTGTTTACTAACTGAGTTCACCCAATCGGAAAACCTGCGCAAACATGCACTCGCGGTCGAGGCCTGCATGCGCGCATACGCCCGCAAGTTCGGCGAGGACGAGGAAAAGTGGGGCGTGGTCGGCCTGATCCACGATTTCGATTACGATCGCTGGCCCAGCCCGGAAGATCATCCCTACCGCGGCAACGAGATCCTTATCGAGCGCGGCTGGCCGGAGGAGATCACGAAGGCCGTCATGTCGCACGCCGACTACACCGGCGTGGCGCGCGAAACGCGTATGGAGAAAGCGCTCTTCGCCTGCGACGAACTCGCCGGTTTCATCACCGCCGCTGCCCTCGTCCGCCCCGACAAATCGATCCACTCGCTGGAAGCCAAGTCGGTGAAGAAGCGCATGAAGGACAAAGCCTTCGCCCGCAGCGTCAGCCGCGACGACATCGTCAACGGCTCCGCCGCCCTCGGCGTGGACCTGGACGAGCACATTGCGTTCTGCATCGAGGCCATGAAGAAGGTTGCCCCTGAACTGGGTCTGGAAGGTAACTCAGGCGCCCCGCAGCCCGCTCAGTAGCCGTGAAACGAGCGTCAAGGAATTATGCTCGCTGGCTCTTAGCGTGCAGCGGCCAAGTCTAGCTCCGCCGGCGTGTGATCCATGACTATCCGCCGCAGGCGGCCGCGGCCATCCAGGTCCATGTCCAGCACTTCGAAGGCGATCTCGCGCGAACCGAGGTGCCGCAATACCACGTGACTGCGCAGCCGATACAGTCCTAGCTGCCACTCTAGGGTCGCTTCGCCGCCGCGCGGCAGGCGCTGATCGACGGCGATCAGTCCTCCTCCCAGGCTGAGACGCTGTACATCAACCGCGCAGCGTCCCTTGGAAGTAATCGCCAGCGCGCTCAGCGGCCGCGCCGGTTGGACCCGCGGATAACGGCGCTGCCGGACCCAATCGCTCGACGTGGCCGGAAGCGCGCCGACCGCGAGCTCCTGCGATGTGAAACCGCCGCGCTTGAGCAGCCAAGGCGTGCGTTCCGGGTCCACATTCAGCAACGCTCCGGCCGCCGTGACCTGCAGCTCGCGCGACCGCCGTTTCCCGAACAGTCCGCGCCGCCCCTCCAGCACTTCCGCCAGCAACGAGGTCGCATCCACCGCCCCGAGCCGGCCCAGCGCTTCCATCGCCTTCACGCGAACATAAGGACGGTTCTTGGCCAGTCCTTCGCCGGCCGCTAATTCCATCAGGCTGCCGGCTACCGTGGCGTCGCCCGCAAATCCAACCTCATCGAGCGCCTCGGGCAACAGTAGGGGGTCGAGATGTTTCAGCATCTCCACCAGTACATGCGCGCGCTCGGGCGCGCCCGCCGCGGCCAGCACGCGCACCACCGCGTCTTGCTGCTGGCGCGAGAGGTCCGCGATCCGCCGCGGAAGCTCCTGCTCCACGGTCTCCGGACGCAAGCGGCTCAGCAACCCGGCGCTCGCCGTGATTTCACTTGCCTTCCCTGTCCGCAGCGTGCCGGTCAGGCATTCGATGACGCCTTTCCCGACAGCCTGGGCAAGCTCCACGTAGCGGTCCGCCAGGCTGCGCAGGTCGCAATTGATGAACTGCGACGCAATCTCTTGCGCGGCGGGAAGCGGAACGCGCGTCAGCACCTGCACCAGTCCCTGCGGCAGCAACGGCGCTTGCACGGCTTCGCTGATAAACCCGCGCAGCCGGTTTTCGACGGTGACCCGCGGACGCACCTCCTGCGCGGTTCGTGGCCGGTACTCCTGCAAGCGCTCCAGGGTGAGCAGCGACTGCATCACAGCCGGATAATCGCGATGCTGCGCCGCTTCCTGCGTCAGGCGCACATAAGCCGCGCCGAGCTGCGTCTGCAGTTCCATCGATTCTTCGCTGCAGATCCGCATGCCCACGGCGCGCAGCGCGCTCAGCAGGAGGTCAGGCGACACCTTGGCGTACAGGTCGGCCAATTCGCTGATGGCGGCTGTGGTCGTGCGCCGCCCCTGTGGGTCGGAACTACCGAGTTGCCGCAGCCAATTCCGCAAGATCTGGTCGGCCAAGGCACTCTCACCGCGCCCCAGGAGTTCTTCAATGTACGATCGAACGTTGCGCGCTGGAATGCACCACGCATCCGCCGATAGCAGCACGCTCTTCTTTCCCTGTTCCGGGATGGACGCCCAGAATTTGCGGTCCAGCACGTCGGCATAGGACTCCACCGCCACGCCGGCGCGTGCCAACTTCTCTTCGCGCGAGGAAAGAACGCTGCGCAGCGAGTTAATCTCGCGCCCCATGCGCTCCATCAACTCGTGCACCGCGTCCACCTTGACGTCGCCGCGCTCGAACTGCTGCAGCGCAAACCGAATCGCCAGCCGTTCGGCCAGCTTGCCCAGTGTGTTGGCGCCCGGATCTTCTCCCTCCAGGCGCAGGGAAAGGAGTACCTTGCGCAACATGCCGCACGCGTCGGTCTCCTTCGCCAGTTCTTGGATCAGGACCGACTCGTCGTCGCCGCTGCCTTGCACCTTAGCCATGCTGCCCAGCAGACGCAGGACCTTCAAAACCGATTCCTCGTCGCGGAATTCGATAGGGCTGCCGCCACCCACGCCGCCAGGCGCGTTCTGCGGCGCAGCGTCGCCTTCCAGCTTGCTCCCGGCGCTTGCTCCCTCGGCGGCGGCAAGCAGTTGCAGCAGTTTCTCGGGATCCTCGAGCCAGGGCACCAAGCGCGCCGCCGCCTCTCCGAGGGTTCGAGTCGTAAGTTGCTCCGCGACACCGTTCGAGTCTTGCGCCACAAAGACGATTTCGTTCACCCGGATGGCGCTGCTGTCGCCGATCGCGTCCTTCAACTGCTGCGCCAGTTGGGCCGGTTTTCCGCTGCAGAACGCGCCGCAAAATTTCTCGAACTCGATGGCGTGAATTCCGGAGGAAAAATGCAGGCTGGCGATCCCGCTGGTCGCCAGCAGAGACGCGAAACTGCGTTCCGACTGTCCTTCGATCGGTATGCCGTCGAGCAGCAATTTGCCGTCGGCGGTGGCTAAGAGCAGGCCGGTTTCCGGCGCCGCGGCGCGCTGCAGTTCGCTCCAAGCGGTGTCCATCTGCCCGCGCGTGCGTTGATGCTCCATACCGTACAGGCGCGCGTACTTGAGCAGGATGTTCAGGCTGCGCGCGAAGGCCAGGGCGGACTCTACTTGCGATAGCTCGCTCATCGGTACCCTCTTCCTCCGCTGGCCACAGAAACCCAACCAAGGGAGTGCACTGCGGGGGCCAAACGCATGCTTACGCAAGTTGCTGGAAAAAAGTGACTTGCTTGAATACCCGCGTGGTCAACGTGAGACGTTGCCCGGTTCGCAAATCAAATTGAGACAGAGTAAAGTGGCCCTTCCGTCAGCATTGACAACCATCGAAACCCCATATTCCCCTAAGCCGACAACCGAAGAAAGCCTGCCCAAGGTGCTCGGTGTTCCGGCGCAGGCGATCACGCATCTGGAAGCGGCGGAGGACCACCACGTCGTCCCCCGCGACGAGCACTACACCGGGCGGCCCGGCTGATCTCCCATTTCGGTCCTGGAGAAGCGGAGCAACGCGCGTATTTTGCCCGGATAAGGCCATTGTGGACGATACTGTGATGTTTTCTGTAATCGGCCCCTCCGCGATTTTTCAAAGGAGCTCCCGACCATGATTACTCGCGTTGTTACCGTCAAGACCAGGCCCGGTTGGGCAAAGGAACTCTGTCGAAAGCTGCACGAAGACGTGCTTCACATCCTGAAAGCGCATCCCGGTTTCATCGACGAAATCGTACTCATCGCCGACCACGACAAGGACGAGGTGGTCGCCATGAGCTTCTGGAAAACCAAGGCCGACGCCGAGGATTTTCAGAAGAAACATTTCCGGCACGTCAGCGAAATGATCGAGCACCTGACGCATACCGCTCCCAAGGTGCACATCTACGACGTTGAAACCTCCACCGTGCACCACGTGGGGAAAGGCAAGGCGGAGCCGGCGCTGGTGGGTTACTAACCGCGGATCGTCGGGTTCTCACGGAGGGCGGAGATCTCTGGGGATCTCGGCGTCATTCTCATTTTCGCTTGTGGTTGTTTTTCCGATCCGGGTTTGTCGGTGGCAATCCGCGGTTAAGGCGTTACCGCAGTACCGCCGCAACATCGCCGCGCTTTAACACCTCGGCGACGCGCGCAAAATCCGGCGCCATGCTGCGGTCGTGCTCCAGGGGAGGACAGACGGCGCGGATGGCGGCCATGGCCTGCTGGGCGCGCCTGCCTGGTTTCAGCGGCGCCAGGAATTCCAGCGCCTGCGACGCCGCGATAGCCTCGACCGCGAGGACGTTGAGAGCGTTGCCGACGATTTTCTTCAGCTTGATCGCCGCCGTCATTCCCATGGAAACGTAGTCTTCCTTATTGCCCGACGTGGTGATCGAATCCACCGAGGCAGGGTGCGCCAGAATCTTGTTCTCGCTGACCAGCGCCGCGGCCGTCACCTGCGCCATCATGAATCCGGAATTCAGTCCCGCCCCGTTGGCGAGGAATGGTGGAAGTCCCTCATTGAGCGAGGGATTCACCAGGCGCTCGATGCGGCGCTCGGAAATTCCCGCCAGCGCGCTGAGCGCGATGCCAAGAAAATCGAGCGCGAACGCCACTGGCTCGCCGTGGAAGTTTCCGCCGGAGAGAATGTCGCCGTGTGCGGCGGCAGAATGTTGCCCACCCACCTGCTTGGGCGCGACGAACACCAGCGGATTGTCCACCGCCGCGTTCATCTCCACCTCGATGACCTGCAGGCAGTATGCCAGCGCGTCGCGCACCGCGCCGTGCACCTGCGGCATGCAGCGCAGCGAGTAGGCGTCCTGCACGCGCCCGCACTCGCGGTGCGACTCGCGAATCGCGCTGCCCTCCAGCATGCGGCGCAGATTGGCGGCGCTGCGCGTCTGGCCGGGATGGGGACGCACCCTCTGAATGCGCTCGTCGAAGGCGACGTCGGTGCCGCGCAGCGCATCGGCCGACAGGGCGCCGATCACATCGGCTGAATCCACCATGGTTTGCGCCGCCAGCAGCGCCAACGCGCCCAGGGCGACCATCGCCTGCGTGCCGTTGATGAGCGAGATGGCTTCCTTGGCTTCCAAGGTCAGCGGCTTGATGTCGGCATGCCGGAGAGCTTCCCTCGCCGAGTGTCGGCGCGCGTGCGGATCGCCGGCGCGCCGCGGCCGCCGCGACTTCGGATCGGAATGCCAGGCTTCGCCTTCGCCGATCAGCACCAGCGCGAGATGAGCCAGCGGCGCCAGGTCGCCACTGGCGCCCACGCTGCCTTGCGATGGAACCACGGGATGCACGCCGCGGTTGAGCATCTCGCAGAGCGTGTCGATCACCGTGGTGCGCACGCCGGAATGCCCCTTGGCGAGCGAGTTGGCGCGCAGCAACATCATGGCGCGCACTTCGGCTTCGCTGAGCGGCTCGCCGACGCCGACTGCGTGCGAGCGCAGCAGGTTGACCTGCAGTTCGCGGATCTGCGCGGGCGCGATGCGCACGTCAGAAAGTTTGCCGACACCCGTGTTGACCCCATAAGCGACTCTGTTGCTCTCGACTAACTCCTCCACGACGCTACGCGCAGCCTGCACGCGCAATCTGGCGTCGGGGTCGAGCAGCACGGGACGGCGCTCGTGGACCGCTTCGCGCAGTTCGTCAAGGGTGAGATCGGAGCCGTTGATGTGGAGCGCTTTCATAAGCGTAGTTAGTAGCTCGTAGTTAGGAGTTAGCGACTGAGCCCCGAATTTCTGTGCCGGCCATAATAAGAAGCAGCACGGCCAATTGCTAACAGCTAACGGCCAGTTTTCACCGCCCGCCGGAACGCTTCCTGGTACTTTTCCGGCAGCGGGCGCTTGTTCAGGTTCGCGTCGGTGACGATGTGCGTCGTCTCGCCCTCCGCCAGCAACGTACCGTCGCTCTCGCGCACTGCCTCATAGGCAAAATGAATCAGCGACTCGCGCACGTTCTTCAGGTACGAGCGGACCGTGATCTCATCATCGTACCGCGCCGGCGCGCGATAGCGGCAGCGCGCGTCCACCACGGCGATGAAGCACTGGTCCTGGCGCTCCATTTCCTTGTAGGTAAAACCG
>JAIQFM010000201.1 GCA_020073285.1 Terriglobia bacterium
GCTGACGCTGCGTCCGGCTGTGCCGCGGGAACTGGCGCAGAGCGCGGGAGCGGAATAGAAACAGTACCGAGTACCCAGTACTGAGTACCGAGTTCGCGTGCGCCGGTCTCGGTACCAGGTACTCGGTGCTAGGTACTCACAATTCCCAGGCGCTTGCCGACGCGGCCCAGCACGTCCAGAGCCTGGTCCAGTTCCTCGCGCGTGTGGGTGGCGCTCATGATGGTGCGGATGCGCGCCTTGCCCTCGGGCACCGTGGGAAACGCGATGCCGGTGGCCATCACGCCTTCCTTGAACAGCTCGCGCGAGAACTCCATCGCCAACCGGCCTTCGCCGGTGATGATGGGCGTAATCGGGGTTTCGCTCTTGGGCGTGCTGCGCCCGCCGATGTCGAAGCCGAGGTTACCGAGCTCGTTCTTAAAGTAGCGCGTGTTCTCCCACAATCTTTCGATGCGCTCCGGCTCCCGCTCCAGCACCTCGAAGGCGGCGATGCAGGTGGCCGCGACCGATGGCGGATGCGAGGTCGAAAACAGAAACGGCCGCCCGCGGTGGTAGAGGAATTCGACGAGGTCGCGCGTGCCGCAAACATAGCCACCAAGCGCCCCGATGGCCTTGGAGAGCGTGCCCACCTGAATGTCCACGCGGCCGTGCATGCCGAAGTGGTCTATCGTGCCACGACCATTTTTGCCGAGGACGCCCGAGGCGTGCGCGTCGTCCACCATCATGATGGCGCGGTATTTCTCGGCAAGATCGCAGAGCGCGGGCAGCGGCGCGATGTCGCCGTCCATGGAGAACACGCCGTCGGTGATCAGCAGCTTGCGCCCGGGCTGGTTGGCGACCGACTTCAGTTGCTCCTCCGCGTGCGCCACGTCCTTGTGGCGGAAGACCAGGATTTTAGCCTTCGACAGCCGCGCGCCGTCAATGATGGAGGCGTGGTTGAGTTCGTCGGAGATGATGAAATCGTCCTTGCCCAGCACCGCCGACACCGTGCCGGAATTCGCCGCAAAGCCCGATTGAAAAACAACGCTGGCTTCCACGTTTTTGAAGCGCGCGATTTTTTCCTCCAGCTCCATGTGGATCTTCATCGTGCCGGCGATGGTGCGCACCGCACCCGATCCGACGCCGTACTTGCGGGTGGCCTCCAGCGCCGCCGCGCGCAGCTTGGGGTGCGTGGTCAGGCCGAGGTAGTTGTTCGACGCCAGGTTGACGACGCGCTTGCCGTCGAAGGTGCACTCCGGCGCCTGCTCGTCCTCCAGCACCCGCAAGCGAAAGTACGTGCCCTTGTTCTTCAGGTCATGCAGTTGGTCGGAAAGATAGGAGAGCGGGTTGGTGCGGGTGTGGGTGATCGTGGCCATACGAAACCTCGCCGCGGAGGTACGCGGATTTCAAGACCACTCAGTCTAACGCGGGACGGTCATGAACGTAATGCCAGTGCCGGATGCGTGCGACTCAGTCTGGGAGAAGTACATGCCGCGACGGAATTCATGCATCTGCACCGGAGGTGCGGAATTCGTTAGCCCACCCGGCAGCGGTGGGAAAGGTTGGAAGAAGCAGGGCAGCGCCAGCGGCGCGACACCTATCCAAAGACGTGCTTGGGATCAAACTCCACACCGCATTTGCGCAACAACGAAATGAACTCGTCTTCGAACGTGTGCTTCACGTGATGTTCCTCCTGGGTTCTTATGTATTCCTTAACTGCGGGCACCTGGGATGGGCTGACGCTGAAGGCGCCGTACCCCTTCTGCCATTCGAAATTGTTGCCATGGTCGTGCAACCAGCGAGACGAATTTGCCTTGAACCGATTAATCGCGGAGGCGACCGTTGTTGTTTGGGGGATCGCAACCAAGAGGTGGACATGGTTGGCAATTCCACCGACCGCCATCAGCGGCATGTCGTGATTCTTGGCGATGCCATCCAGGTACGCCCAGAGTTGTTCCTGCCGTTCCGCGGGAATGCTCGGCGCGCGGCCCTTGGTGCTGAACACGCAATGAACAAGATTCGTGCAGTAGGAATGGCTCATGTGCCGCCCCTCTGGGGCTCGCTATTATAGGGGTATGCCTCCCCACCGCTGCCGCGGTGGGCTAACGAATTCCGCGGCTCCGCCGCTGCTGCCAGGAACGCAACCGTCGTTTAGCCCATCACAAAATCTGCGTCGTTAAGCCCCATCACAAAATCTCCGTTCATCCGCGGCAAAAGCTTAGCGGCTTCCATTCGGATAGAGCAGGATCTTGCTGGCCTCGCCGGTTTTCAGGCGCTCCATGCCCTGGTTGAAGTCCTTCATCGCGAGCTTGTCGGTGATCACCGGGTGCAGGTCGAGTTTTCCGGCCTTGAGCAGCGCGGTCATCTGGTACCAGGTCTGGAACATGCGGCGGCCGTTGATGCCCTGGACGGTGATGCCCTTAAAAATAATGTCTTCGGAAAAATTCAGCGTGATGGGTTTGGAGGTCAGGCCCAGGAGCGAGATGCGTCCACCGCGGCGCACGATGTCAAAGGCGGTTCGGATCGCGTTTGGGTGGCCGGCCATTTCGCAGACCACATCCACGCCCGTGCCGCCGGTCAGGTCCATGATGATCTGGCGCACATCCTGCGTCGAGGGATCGAGCACGTAGTCGGCCTTCATCTGCTGCGCGATCTTGCGGCGGTACTGGTTGACCTCGATGGCGAACACCTGCGTGGCGCCGCACGCACGCGCGACCGCGATGGCAAACAGTCCGATCGGCCCGGTGCCGGTGATGGCGACGGTCTTGGCGGCGATCTCGCCCGCCAGCACCGTGTGCACCGCATTGCCCAGCGGGTCGAGGATGGAGGCATACTCCTGCGGGATGGCCGGGTCGAGCTTCCAGATATTCGATTCAGGGATGCAGACGTACTCGGCGAAGGCGCCGTTCTGATCCACGCCGATGATGGAAACGTGCTGGCAGATGTGCGCCTCGCCGGTGCGGCATTGCAAGCACTTGCCGCAGGCAACGTGCATCTCGGCCGAAACGAAGTCGCCTTCCTTGACGCTGGTAACCTCGTCGCCGACCGCGGTGACGATGCCGCAGAACTCGTGTCCGGGGATGAGCGGAGGATGGATACGGTGCTGCGCCCAGGGGTCCCAGTTGTAAATGTGCAGGTCGGTACCGCAGACGCTGGCGACGCTGACTTTGACCAGCACGTCGGTGCGGCCGAAGGCGGGAATCTTGACCTCGCGGATTTCGGCGCCCGGCTTGGGCTCGGGCTTCATCACCGCCAGCATGGTGTCCGGCATGAAATCCTCGGCGCACAGCACGACTGCGCGCGGAAACTGTGGGCAAACTTGTAAGTTTAGCACGCTAGCAAAGCAGATTCCTCGCGGGCCAAAGCCCGCTCGGAATGAGACGTGCCACACCCGCGCTCGAGGACGAGCGCGCTCCAACTGAAACCGAAACTGAAACTGAAACTAATCCGACTGGATCTGCACCAGATCCGGCGCCTCGTCGGTCGAGGGCGGAATGGGCTGCCAGGTTTGCGGGGCGCGGAAGAAATCGAGGTAGGAAACTTGGTGCACGCACGACACGGTGCAGTGCGGCGCGCAGCTTTTTTCGGTGTAGTATTCGCGGCGAACGTCGGCCAGGGTGTACTGCATCAGCGGCTTGGCCGGGTAGCCACGCTGCTGCGAGCAGTAGTGCACCAGGCCGTCTTCGCATATATAGAGGTAGCGTCCGCCGGCACGGCAGCGCCAATTGTTCGGCCGGCCGTTGGCGATGTTGTCCTGGAACTGATTGATCCGCGAATAGCTGCCCTTCTCCAGCTTTTTCATCTCGTGATACACGGCGCGCTCTTCGCTGCTGAGCGGCTGGAGTTGGCCGCCGCCGTTGTGAATGATGCCCACGGTGGAGGTGAATCCCAACTGGCGCGCTCGCATCCCGATGACCAGCGCGTCCTGCGGATTGTGGATGCCGCCGCCGACCACGGAATTGATGTTGACGTGGAACTCGGCGTACTCGGCCAGCAGTTGCAGCTTCTTGTCGAGCACCTTCAAGCTCTTCTTCGAGACCTCGTCGGGGGTGACGTTGTCAATCGAGATCTGCAGATGCTCCAGCCCGGCGCGGTTCAGGCGCTGGATGCGGTCGGCCGTCAGCAGGTAGCCGTTGGTGATCAGCCCGGCGATCACGCCGTGCATGCGGATGCGCCGGATGATGTCGTCGAGCTCGGGGTGGAGCAGCGGTTCGCCGCCGCTGATGGTGATGATAGTGGTGCCCAGAGAGGCCAGCTTGTCAATGCGCTGGAAGATGATCTCCAGCGATACTGGCTTGGAGGTCGCGTCGTACTCGTTACAGTAGGCGCAGGAGAGATTGCAGCGGCGCATGGGGATAATGTGCGCCAGCACCGGATGGCGCGTCGATACCAGCGCCTTGGCGATCATCTGCCACTCACGGGAGCGGCGATGCATCGCGTTGTACCTGCGCCGGAGTCGTACAGCAACAGTCGCCATCGTTCTCAATCCAGACATTAGAGCACTGCGCGGGCAGCCAGGTCGGCACTAAACGCCCAGCGGCGGAAATCCAGCACTGAATGGGGCCTTTAGGGGCCTAACTGGCGTTGACACAAGGAGTTGTGGGCCTGGGACGGCCTGCGTCGTTGGATGCGCGGAAGGCCTGTGCGATGCAAAAGAGTGGTAGCCCGTAGCCGGAAGTAGGTAAATCGCCCCGGACTACGGACTACCGACCACCGACTACCTCTTAAGTTAGTCTTTCTTTGCGCTCGGCGCCGGCGCATGCTGCGCTGTCGGCGGGAGTATGCCGTTCAGCCGAAGATAGATCGCCGCAGCCCCGTAATGATCCGCCCAGCCGCCTGCCAGGGCGAACAGAGCCGCCGCCTTCGGCGCCGGATGCCCGCCGAACAAAACGACTTGTTCGCCGAGTTGTGAATCCTGCACACTCTTGAGCGCCGTCTCGCAAAAAGCGAACGAGCTCTTCACCGCGGCGACCAGCTTGTCCTTCGGGTCCTTGTCGCTGATCTTGTCAGACGGTGCAGCCTGGTTGGCCAGCTTGGCGCACAAGAAATTATTCGTGTTGGCGATGTGCTCGACCAGGGTGCCGAACGTCATCTGCTGCTCGGTCGGCTTGTATGAGTATTTGTCCGCCGGCATCGCCTCGGCGGCGGCAACCAGGTTTTTCGCCCGACCGCCGAGCATACTCCGCACCGTGTCGCTCACCGGATTCGCGCTGCCGGCGGAATTTGACTTGGCCTGCTGCGCAACCGCCGTCGCGCACAGCAGCACCAGCGCAAGGCACATTCGTTTCTTCATCGCTGCCTCCCCCCACACTTGAAGCGGCGCTAAGGATACACGCTTGACGCGGCGCCACGCCAGCGCGTGAACTGAATGTTACATTGAACGGCAATGTAGAGTAGTTAGTAGAAGTAGTTTCAAAAATCGGTTTCGGAGGGGCATGGCTTCAGCCGTGCCATAAAATCCCGTAATTTTGCTGGCTTTGCCGCTGAGGGAAGTCATCCTCCGCTTCCAACACGATTTTTTGAAACCAGTTCTACTTTGTTTTTGCCGATCCGTGTTCATCCGCGACGATCCGTGGTCGGTTTTGCTTGAAACTAGCGACTAGAAACTAGAAACTGTCTTCATGCCCGCTCCCTACGCCGCGCGCCCCGAACAAAGCCGCGGCCGGCGCCATCCCGAGGCGCCCCACCCCTACCGCACCGACTACCAGCGCGACCGCGACCGCGTTGTCCACGCCCGCGCCTTCCGCCGCCTCGAGGACAAAACCCAGGTCTTCACCCGCCGCTACTCCGACCACTTCCGCAACCGCCTGACCCACACCATCGAGGTGGCGCAGATTTCGCGCACCATCGCCGCGCAACTCGGGCTGGAGGTGGACCTGGTCGAGGCGCTCGCGCTGGTTCACGATATCGGTCATCCGCCCTTCGGCCACGCCGGCGAAAAGGCGCTCGACGCCGCCATGCGCGCTCACGGCTCGTTTTTCGACCACAACCTGCACGCGCTGCGCATCGTCGAGGACTTCGAATTGCGCTATGCCGCCTTCCGCGGGCTCAACCTGACCTTCGAGGTACGCGAAGGCATCATCAAGCACTCCCGCGATTGCAGCCGGCGGGAGTTCCCCGAGCTTTCCGAGTACCTGCTCGACCAGCGCCCGCCGCTGGAGGCGCAGCTCATCGACCTCACCGACGAGATCGCCTACAACACCGCCGACCTCGACGACGGCTACGAGGCCCACATCCTCAAGCTCGACGACATCCGCGCCGGCCTGCCCGTCTTCAATCGCTTCTACGAGCAAGCGGAAGCGCGTTATCCGGAAGTCCGCGAGAAACTGAAATTCAACGAAGCGCTCAAGGCCATGCTGGACCGCATGGTCTCCGACCTGATTTCGACCGCCTGCCGCCGCATCGGCGACGCCGGAGTGAAGTCGCTCGCCGACGTTCGCGCCTGCCCCACGCGCCTGGCCGCCTTCAGCGACGAAGTCGAAACCGAGCGCCTTCAGTCGAAGTCATTCCTCCACGAAAAGCTCTATTACAGCGACGCACTGCGCCCGGAAAAATCCGGCGCCGAGCGCGTTGTGACCGAGTTGTTCGACTACTGGACGGCACGTCCCGAGTCGCTGCCCCCGAGCTATCGCGAGCAGACCGCCCGCGAGCCCGTGCACCGCGTTGTTTGCGACTACATCGCCGGCATGACCGACAGCTTCATCCTCCGCCATCACCAGGAACTGTGCGGCAACGGTGGAAGCGCCGCGCTTTAACAGGATGCTGAAAAACTCCCTTTGGCGCTCGTTTTGAAGGGGCGCGGCTTCAGAGGCGCCGGGCAAGCCCTTTAGTTGTGTCATTCCGAGCGGGCTTCAGTCGTCTTTGGCGCGCGGGTTGGCGTGTCCGAGTCGAGGAACTTGCTTATCTGCGCGCGGCGTGAAGTCAGCTAAAATCAAAAGCGATGAAGCCCACACCGTTCCTGCTGCTCCTGTTTGCGTCTTCTCTCTGCGTCGCTCAAAACACTCCCGCCGTCCCCATCACCAAGGAACCTCACCACCGCCTCATCCTGGAGAACCAGTACACGCGCGTCTTCGAACTCACCGTCGCACCGCAGGAGTCCACGCTCATGCACCGTCACGACAACGACTACGTTGCCGTC
>JAIQFM010000202.1 GCA_020073285.1 Terriglobia bacterium
TCCGTCGGCCACGAATCCGCCGCCGTAGCGACGGACGTAGGGCGCTAGCCCCACCCCGGGGGATAGAACGACTGGAACACCTCGCGCCAGCGCTTGACCGACACTGTGGCCAAAGTTTTCTGAATAAGAGAGCAGCACGAACAAATCAGCGGCGGCGTAATAGTCTTCGACATCGCGTCCAAATACTGGACCAACGTAATCACACCGCCCTTCGGAACGCGCGCACAGAGTCCGAATCTCATCCATGTCGACCTCGGAGGTAGCCGGACCGACGCACAGTAGAACCCAATCGTGCGGTGCGAGTCGCAGAAAAGCCCGGATCGTCTCCGGCAGGCGCTTGACTCTGGCCACCCGGGCACAAAACAAAGCGAGTCGCTGGCCGCAGGCGAGATTATGTCGTATCCGAACGCGCTGCCGCGCGGTCGCGTTCCCGTCAGCGGAGCCGGCATCTACCGCCCAGGGGATGCACTCGGGCCGACGTTCAACACCCGATATCACGGATCGATTCTTCTCGAGTTCGGACCCGTACAGTACTGCTGCAGACTGCGCGAACAGCGTGTCGCGATACAAGGACAGCCAGACCCTCTTCTGCCATCGGTGGTGCCTGAGTGAGAATGGGTCGAGTGACCCGTGCGGCACCAGGATGTAGGGAATCCCGCGCTTCGCGGCCATCTGTGCTGCCTGAAGCAGCGGGTGTACATAAATCCCGTGTATCATTACCAAATCAGCGCCTCGAATGGCCGACGTCACTGTTTTGCCATAGATGTGGTGAGACCACTGATATGCGCGCCCCACAAGAAGGCGCGTCGTCGAGAACGTCATTGACCCTTCGGGGAGATCTTCGGCCCGGTGCTTCGAGAAATTGAGAATCTGAACCGCCCAATCCTTCGACCTTAGCGCCTCATAGAACTGCATAATAGTGCGAAAGGTGCCCCCGCTTTGGGGTACTAGGTTCACCCCCACTGAGACAACGGTCCCTTTGCGTGCCAGTCCTTCGGGTCTGATCTGCATGGCTGTGCTCAAGATGACCTCATGGGAGACAGCCGCCTCCCATGCGACCAAGCCAGAGAGTGGTCGGGTATGTGCCAGGAATGGATCTTCGGACCATGCGTATCATGGCGCGCATCGGACATGTCTTGCCATGCTGGCTTGCGCTG
The DNA here is from genome assembly GCA_020073285.1 of Terriglobia bacterium. GTDB lineage: Bacteria > Acidobacteriota > Terriglobia > Terriglobales > Acidobacteriaceae > JAIQGF01. Next base: position 1,158 of record JAIQFM010000202.1, read on the forward strand.
GAGCGCCCGATCCACCGCGTGACAGGATGTCGCCCACGGCCGCGGCGAAAGGATCGGGACCAAAGCAGGAGGCAATGTGCAAACTCGCGCTCTCGCACCTTGCTAGTTGGCCCGCGGGCATCTGCAGGGCTGCGGTCATGGCATGGCTCAATGACTTCGAGTCACCTCGCCGACAGAGGAAACCGTTGTCGACCGTCAGCAAATCGCGGGCTGCACCGACCCCGTCGCTGAGAATCAGCCCGCAACCCGAACACGCGGCTTCATGCACCACAACGCCCCAGTGATCTTCCAGGCTCGGCAGCACCAGGAACCTGCTTTTTCTCATTTCTTGTGCGACGTGGCTTGCGTCCCCGAACGGCAGCACCGTGATCGCGGCGGTTCGCAACGCGCCTTCCAGTTGGCCCGCGCCAAGTGCCGCGACGGTGAATCTCGCGCCCGCCCGGCGCAAGTCGGCCACGCTTTCCATCAGTTCTCGGAGACCCTTGCGCGCAATAAACTGGCCTACGAAGAGAAAATCCCGCTCGCGGGCCGACAGCGGCGGACCGGCCGAGAACACTTGGGGGTCGGCTCCGTACAAGCCAGTGCGTATCCGGTGCTCAGGGACCCCGTAGAAGCCCATGAGGTCCGCTGCTGCCGCCCCCGGTACAAATGCGTAATCAAATAAGGCTTCCCACCTCATCCGGAAGATGATGGAGGCGACCGCTTGACGGAGATTGTGCTTGCGGCTGGTGTCAGCCATGACGATGATGCGTGCACCAGCTTCACGCGCCTCGCGCGCCAGCAGATTGAACTGCGGGTTCCACCAACCGCTGACGAAGAACCATTGCGGGACTGGAAGCCCCAGGCTTTGCCAGCTTACCTTCCCACAACCGGCGAGCCAGATGACCTCCCGACCCAGAATGCGCAGAATCTCCGCCTGCGTCTGCGGGCCGGAAGTGCCAAGGATAGAGAGGTCTCGCTCCTCAACGACGCGTCTCAACAGCCGTGCAGCATAGGAAGGCAGGCCTTGCCACGCGACTGCTACAGGGACTTGGTTGCTCATTCGATTACCTCGTGCAGGCCGCCGCCGGCGCTTGCGGCGGCACGATTCGCACGCTCTCCATAGCTGACCCTTCATTGGTGAGTTGCCCTACCCGATAGGCGAGAGCGAGAAATAGCCACAGCACAGCGCTTCGCAGTTCGACTGAAAGCGCTACTCCTGCGATTACGAGCGTTACCAAGGCAGCTCGAAACGGCGATGTAAAGCGAATCGCCCGACGTGATGACCGAAGCGCCTCCCTTAGACACCACAGGTACAGCAGCGCCCCGGGGACGCCTAGATCTAACAACACGGTAAACCAGAAAGAATCCACGCCTGCGGCACCCTGATAGTCCAGCATGCGGTACTTATACTCTGCGGGCATGTATGCCGGCAGATAGAGCGCCTGTGTGCCTACCCCATACCCGAGAAGCACCCGTGGTATGTGGTCGAGAAAGAACTCCGCTGCTGGCCGCTCACGGGACACTTGCAGCAGGTCCTCGGGCTGCCTAAACCGGTCGGTAACGCGCAGAGTCCAAAATGCTCCCCAGGCTGGCAGCAGAATTAATATGACCGGCATTACAACAAAGGCCCTCCTCATTGCCCCACCTATCGCGTTGCGGTTGATTGCCGTCTCTACGGCCAATAGCAGCAGTGGAGCGAGGAGAAGCACTGAGGAGGAAAAGGTAAGAAGGGCGGCGGTGATGAGAACCGCCAGTTGGATCTTCTGACGCCACCATCGCGACCCCAACACCGCACGACGCCGGCCTGCCGCGTAAACATAGGCTATGGCCGGCACCAGGACCAAAGCGAAATCCTTTGGTTCACCGCAAAATGCGTAGAGGCGGGCGAAATCAATTCCAAACACGTTCATGGTGAACCACGATCCGCCGCCTTCAAATAAGCCGTACAAATTCATCGGCGTAATCGGACTACCGGTCAGCAGGAACGTCGTCTCTTGTGCTAAGCCATAAACGCTCAGAATAGTAACGGATAGGACGTAGGAATCCGCACACCGCTTCGCCTCTTCGAGCGTCGCGGTGAACTTGATAATCACCACCGCTGCAGCGATTCGCAGTAACTGCATACCGGTGGCGACGGCCAGTCGTCCGTTGGCATCCAGGTGCTGCAGATCATCCATGGCTGAGACTTCACTGGATACCAATTGCCAGGCGAATAACATACAGAGATATCCAGCCAAGAGCATAAGCGGGGTGGCCAAGCCGCGCATCGGCCGCAACCGACCCGCAGAGATCAGGAGAAGCGGCGCAAGAATCAAACCAATCTTGAACGGATCCACCATCCAAACGGCCTGCACCCAGAGCCCCATCCACGGCGCCGTGAGGAACAGCGCACGCACATACCACTTAGGCCTAGGCAGCAGCGCGAGCCAACCGAGAGTCAACGCGCCGACAAATATGTAGGAGGGATTCATGGTTTGACAGAAATGGCGCTCTGAGGCCGCCGACGCCTTGAGAAAGGAGAGGACAACTAACTTTTAGACGAGACTCACTTCGTTCTTGCAGTCTTTCAGAACGGTTTGGAAGATGTCTTGGTATGCGCGCACGATCGTCTCTTGACAAAAAAGGGGAGAAAGGCGTGAGGACGAGAACGATGTGAACAACAGGCCCTTTCGCCAAGCCCCGTGTAGCACCGAAAGCGCAGATGCCACCTGTTCCGGCGAAGCGCCATCGACTGCAATTCCGCCGCCGTAGCCTCGGAGGTAATCCGAGACTGTCCCGTCGGTTGGCGTCAGCGCCAGGATTGGCCGACAGGTCTCGGCATAATCGACGAACTTCGTCGGCAAGAAGATCCCTTGCGGCGTCTGCGCTTCCACCACCAGCAGCACGTCGGACTCGCCCAACAGCTCGCGGCAACGAGTGTTCGAGACTTCGGGCACGAAGTCGCAGATCGCGGCACACCCGTACTTCTGAGCCTCATCGAGGAGTAGTTCCCGCTGGGGCCCAATGAATCGAAAACGAATCGAGCTCTCGGGATTCGCGATGGTCCATCGATGGGCGCCATCGAAAAGGGCGCCGACTTTGCGGTTGGGGAGCAGCCCACCCGCGTGGGTAATGACCATGTGGCCGCGACCAACTGCGGCATCGCTGGAGGTCCACGCGCGTCCGGCCATGTGTGGGATCACCGAGCTCCTCGACGCCACCGCCGCCGGAAGAGTCGAAAGCATGTAGGACCGTAGATGCTTCGATGGAAAGACGTGCCATGCCGCACGGGCGCCAATTCGCCCCAGGAATCGGCGATACACCAGGGGCAGTCTCTCCTCCAGCCCATGCCCATACGGCGGCGGCGCGATCAGCGACGGAAACGGATCGTTCCAAACAGCGATGATTGGAGCATCCCACGCCGGGGCGCACTGTAGGGCGGCCAAATGGCAATATCCTCCGAACGAGAGGACGATATCGTAATTGCGGTTTCCGCTCGCTATCTCGGATCCTGCCCGCCGCGCCCACCTCGATTCGAATCTGTACCGTGCGGTCTGGCAGTTCCGAGCGCCTATGACAGTGCGAACGAATTGCCGAACTCGGGGGTAAGACAGTTCGTAACGTGGCCGCCGTGTGCTTGCATTGCGATTCTCACTCAGATCTCGATCTCCGCCCCGCTGGCTGATCACGTCTACAAGGCATCCGGCTTCCCTGAGACCACGAACCAGCCTCGTCGTGACGAGGGCCTCAGAGTCTTCCCTGGGATGGAAGCTCGCGCAAATGGCGAGTACTCTGCCAATCATGTTGGCCTCAAAGTCCGAAGCAAGCGCGCCAGCCGAGGTGCTCCGCCATCAAAACCGATCGAATGGCAGTCACTGGCTCCTGGCCCGAGTTGCGAAAGTGCCTCCATAGAGAGCTTCTTGAGGGCGCGATCCCGGCCCAGTCGAGTCTTATCTCCACCTAGCCTGCAGCACTCCTTTTGGTCGCGCTCTTTGCAGGAGATGGCATGATGAAGCGTTTATGTAGCTCTTGCAGTCTCCACTCGTTCGAAGCATGGACTGCCAAGATATCCTGGCATTCCCCGGTTTCCGTCGCGAGGGATGCTATTGGAATCACGTCGAATCGGCTGCGCAGAGACCCAAACCCACGCGCGCGCATGGCATACAGCTTGTAACCAAGCGACCGCAGAAGCCCTTCGATAGAATTCACAGAGAAGCCGCCCGCCCTCAAAGAGCCCTTATTTACTTCGACGTGAACTATGGGGAGGAAACGCTGCAGCGTGTTCTGCGCGCCCTGCAGAACGAGGGGCTCTGATCCCTCAGCATCGATCTTGATAAAGGAAATGCGATGCGTCTCTGGCACAATGTCCGCCTCCGCCATGATGTCGTCCAAACGGCGTGTCCAGACTGAAATGGTTGAGGCGACGGCAGGCTTCGCGAGGTCATTCGGGAATCTGCTCGACCAGCCAAGTTGGTGGGATAGCGCAAACCTGCAGGAAGCGTCCCGGTCCCCGAGGGCGCAAGAATAGAGCCTGACGTGTCCAAATCCGTTGCGTTGCACATTCGATGTCAGCGCTTCCATGGCTCGCGGATCCGGTTCAAATGCGAACACCTGCCCGTCCGCACCGACGGCTTTCCCCAGATGAAGCGTCACGAATCCTCTCTGCGCCCCCACGTCGATGCAAACGTCCCCGGGCCGAACCGTGGCGGCAATGAGGTGGACTAAGTGCTGCTCGTAGGAACCAAAATAGAACGCGCGATCCATGCAGTCCTTGGGATCAATTTGCATGTAGAACTGTCCGCCTATAACCTGCCACTTGGGCACTCGACCCAGTGAAATGGTGCGAATGGTGCGATAGCTCCACCGGACAGTGCGAGCAAAAAGTCGCAGAACGGGTGGGCAGGACTGAGAGATGTTCGACATTTTCCAGCTAGTGAGTCTCACCATGACCGCACACAGCCGGTTGGGAGCGAACGGAGCGGCTTGCGAAGTGGGGTTGTACAATAAGTAGTGACGGTGAGGGCATGCACCGAGTACGAAGCAACGACTGCCCCGGCCAAACCGAGGGCACCATGCCGCGGCACGAGGAGAGATGCACTCGACAGCAACACGAGTGCCCAAACCAAGTTAAAAGTGAACCCCCACCACATCTTGTCTAGGCTGGCAATCGCTTGGCCGATCACTGCTACCGTGGAACTGATCACGGCTGCGAGAACCAAGAGGATCAAGACTGGCCTGCCGGCTAGGAAATCCCTGCCATACGCTTTCATGATCCAAGACGAGGAGAGAACAAGTGGCGCGGCCATGAACACGCTGAGCCCGAAGCTGAGTAGAAGGTTCACGCGTAGGAGCTTCCGGAACGATGTCGAGTCCCCCACGCCCAAATTCGACAGCATGGAAAGGAGCGGTTGTGAGAGCAGCGAAGGTAGAAACGCAACTGCGGTTCGCCACTGGTTTGCGGCGCTAAACACACCCATTTCCGCATAGCCGTGGGGCTGGTTCACCAGAATCGAACTCGCCAACCACATGGCAGGGCTCGTCAGGGCGCCACTCAGAAACGCGGGAAGAGAAAACCTCCACAGGATGACACGTTCAGACCAGAAACCCACCCAGCGGATCGAGACTCCATTCCTGCTGCATTCAGCTTGAATCGCAATGTGGTTGAGAATCCATGCCAGTGCGGCGGACGCTACCAGTGCAACAACCGATCCGGTCAGGCCCATAAGAATAACGCCAGCGACAGCGAGAGGGAACGTCAGTACGCCTTGGATGAGGTTCACACGCGCAATCGCGCGAAATGCTTCAAAGCCTGCGAGCACTCCGGTCTGTGCGCCGTTGAGAGCATTTAGAAACAGCAGGGCCGCCCCAATACGCAACTCTGTGGAAAGATGAGGAGCGTTCAGTGTGCTTGTTGCCAGCCATGGAGCCGCGGTCAGAAGCGCCAAGACGGCAATGGCCCCAGTTCCC
>JAIQFM010000203.1 GCA_020073285.1 Terriglobia bacterium
GCGCCCTTCTTGATGTTCTTCAGGATCTGCTGATCTCCTGATTCGAATCCCACGATCAGCAGACGGCACCCGGCATTGCGCATGGCCTCTAGCGTCTCGTAATCAGTGGTGACGCGCGACGTGCATGACCACGTCAGCTTCAGCGGCTTCAGCTTCTCGCACAATTCGATGGTCCGCGCCTTTTGGATATTGAAGGTGTCGTCGTCAAAGAAGAATTCCTTTACGTAAGGCCAATATTCTTTCGCCTGCGCCATCTCCCGCGCCACCGCGTCGGTGGAGCGTTTGCGCCAGGGATGTCCGCTCAGGGTCTGCGGCCAAAGGCAGAAGGTGCACTGCGCCGGGCAGCCGCGCGTGGTATACAGCGAGACGAATGGATGCAGCAGGAATGGAACGTTGTAGCGGCGGACGTCCAAGTCACGCTTGTAAACGTCGGTCACATTCGGCAGCGCATCAAGGTCGCTGATCTGCGGCGCCTCCGGGTTGTGTACCACTTTGCCGTTCTTGCGGTAGGACACTCCAGGAATCTCGGCCACCGGCTTCCCATTGGCAAAGCTGGCGACCGCATAATCAAATTCCCTGCGTACCACGAAGTCAACCTGCGGCGCCTCGTGCAAACTCTTTTCCGGCAGCACCGATACATGCGGCCCGACAAACGCAATCTTGATCTTGGGATTGGCAGCCTTAATCGCTTCGCTCAACCGTATGTCGCCGGGAAAGCCGGGCGTACTGGTAAACAGCACTAGGAATTCGTAGTCCTTAGCGATCCGGATTGTCTCTTCCGCCGAGACGTGATGCGGCGGCGCATCCAGCAGCCGCGATCCTTCCAGCATGCCCGCCGGATAGGCCAGCCAAACCGGGTACCAGTAGGACTCAATTTCACGGGTTGCCGGCCACCGGGACCCGGCGCCGCCGTCAAAATTTTCAAACGAAGGGGGATTTAGGAATAACGTTTTCAATGGCATGACGCTTAAGTCGTCTGTCGTAACCCCTCTCACAGATTGCTCTTGGTCCACTCTGCGGACAATAAAAATCCCTCCTCGGGTCGACGAGGACAAGAATTCTGGGGACCGATCTCCAAATTACCCTAGCAGCGGCTGCTCACAGCCTAAAGATAATCCGGCCGAATGGTACCTTAGATGTCCCGAAAGGTACAAGAATTCAGCTTATTAGCGACCCTCCATGGTTACCAGTTAGTGTCGGGTGTGGCGCGGGTACCCTCGCCCGCAGTTACTAACGCGTTAACCCGACCCGGTTACTGGAACCGCTCTGATAAGAACCCCGCTCCAGCCCGTTTGTTGTTAAACGCGAACCACGCCTATTGTTTCCCGCCCAGCGCCCACCCCTCCAGCTTTCCTGCCGACCGCAGCAGTTGCAGCCGCGCCCGCTCCAGCTCGAAGCTCATATCGAGGTACGTCGAATACTTCTCGTCCATTTGAATGCGCGCCGAGCTCAGCTCGCGAGGTCCCGGCGGCGGGGTCGACGGTTGGCCAGCAGCGGCGGACCCCCCAGGAGCAGCTGCCTGGATTCGCGCCTTGATGGCGTCCGCTTGTACCTGCGCCAATTGGTAATCGAGCTGCGCCACCTGTTCCGCCGCTGCCAATTGCTTGATCGACCGCGCCAGCTTAATCGTCTCGGTCGAGATCTGCCCCTTCGTGACCTCCGATTGCCGTCGCGCCTTGACTGCCTCCGCATCGGCGGCCTCGGCCCGCGCCCGCTGCGGGAAGTTAAGGAATGGGAAGCGAATCGCGACTCCCAGCGTGGCGTTGTTCCGCTGGAAGCGGTTGAAGTACAGATCATAGTTGTTGTACTTCGAGAACAGTCCGTACTGCCCAACCAGGTCAATCGCGGGCCACATTATCTTGTGTTCGCCCTTGGCGCGTAACTCCTTGGCGCTGGCGGATTCCTGTGCCGCCTTCACCGCTGGGCTGGCGGACAACGCTGCACCTACGATGTCCGGCTGCTGGCTGAGGTCGGGAACCTCCGGAATCGATTCCGTGACCGTTTCAATCGAGGCTGCCGGGAGGCCGGTCAGTTGGCTTAGGCGTTCGCGCAGCACGTCGGCCGTTGCTTCCGCCTCCGCCAGCCGCAAGCGAACCTGCGCCGCCGCCAGCTTGGCGCGCGTGAGTTCCAGTTGGCTGTCCACTCCGGCCTGCACTCGATCGCTGACCACGCTGACCAGCCGGTCGGCTTCCTCCCGTTGCTGGTTCAGCGGCCGCATCCGCGACGCCAGCGTATCGAGCTGGACGTACGTGATCGCGGCTTCCAGCAGCGTGGCCACGCGCTGGTCCTCCGCTCCGGTTGCCGACGCCTGCCACTCCTGCCGTGCCGCCTTCATGAAATCGCGCCCCGCCGGGCTGTAAAGCGACGACTGGTAATTCACGCTGACGATCGAAGGCGCCGACCCCTCGATACTCAGCGGGAATCCGTACGTCTTCGCGACCCCGGATCCGACCATGAGCTGCGGCAGATACATGTTCCGCATCTCCAGGTACGCCGCACGTGCCCGGGCTTGCTCCGCCGCCGCCACCGAGGTCGTCCCTCGCTGCGCCACCAGTTCCATGGCGCGCCGGAAGGGAAGCGGCTCGGCTAGTCCGGATATCGAAAACAGGAGGAGAAACACGCAGGATAACGGCCACTGCAAGCGGAGGAGCGGGGCTTTCATCGCGTCACCTACCGTCAATCAAACAGCAGGCGAGTATAGCAACCGGCCTTTGGCTGATATCCTAGAGTTGAGAGATCGGTTGGTCCGGCGATCGCTGACCAGTTTTGCAATCACCCGATCACCCGATCAGCAGATACAACGATGATCCGCAGCGAAACCTGGAAAACGGCTCTCGACGCCTTGCGCGCCAACAAGTTCAAGGCGTTCCTCACCATGCTTGGGGTGGTGATTGGTAGCGCTTGCCTGGTGCTGGTGGTCACCGTCGGACTCACCGGCAAGCGCTACATCCTTGCCCAGATCGAAGGCATCGGCGCCAACCTGATCTACGCTTATCACGTGGGCGCCGGCCCCACGCAAGCTCGTCCGCTCAGCGATCAAATCTCCGCTGGCGACCTGCAGGCCGTTCGCGCACTGCCGCTCATCATGCGGGCCGCCGGGACTTTCGACCTACAAGTCTCCATGACCGTCTCCGGCAAGGAGCATGCCGTCAGCGTGGTGGGCGTGACCGACGACTTCAATCGGGTCCGCAACCTCGATGTGGTTCGCGGGCGCTTTCTCGACGACCTCGACGTCCATTCTCGCGCCAAGGCCGCCGTCATTACCGAACGCCTGGCCGCCGCGCTACCCTACGACAATCCCATCGGTCAGCAGATCAAGGTCTCCGACCTCGCGCTCACCGTCGTGGGCGTATTCAAGGAGCGAGTGGCCACCTTCGGTCAGACGGAAATCACCACCGATACGGTGATCATCCCGCTGCCGCTGATCAAGGACTTTACCGGCGAGGAATTCATCAAGAACATCTACGCGTCGGCCGCCACGCCCGACGATGTGCCGCTGGCGACGCGCGAAATTACCGAACTTCTGCAAAGCCGCCATCGCCCCGAGGCCGTCTATTCCGTGCAAAACCTCGCCGCCATGCTGAGCGCGGCGCGCAGTATCTCCAACGCGCTGACCATCGTGCTGCTGATCGTGGCATCCATCACCCTCATCATCAGCGGCATCGGCATCATGAACATCATGCTGGTCACCGTCACCCAGCGCACCCGCGAGATCGGCGTGCGCATGGCCGTCGGCGCCCGCCGCCGCGAAATCGAGTGGCAGTTCCTCATTGAAGCCTTCATCATCAGCGGCGTGGGAGCGGTGGTCGGCGTGGTCATCGCCGTGGCTATCCCCATCGGCGCGCAACTGATCCTGCTCAACGGCCTTTATCTGCCCATCTCCTGGATCTCGGTGGTAGTTTCGTTGACCGTCTCGTGCAGCATCGGAATCCTGTTCGGATTTCTGCCCGCCCGCCGCGCCTCGGCCCTGCATCCCACCGAAGCGCTGCACTATGAGTAGCGAGGCGGACGAATCTCTATTTGACGTGTCATCCCCAGTTGATGTGTCATCCCGAGTTGATGTGTCATCCCAAGCGAGCGCGACCGACCCTGAGCACAGGCGAAGGGGAAGGAGCGCGAGTCGAGGGACCTTGCGTTTTCTGAAGCGACTAAGGGCGTCGTAGGACATTCATCATGCAGGCATCAATAGCTCCAAGAAATTCGCTTTGGGCAGCTCGGAACTGATGTCCGACTCCCAACTTGCGTCCGCGCCCGTCATCGACGTACCCCATCAGGCCGTTTCCGTGGCCCGCACCCTGGCCCTGATGGTCCTGGCCGGCCTGGCCGTCCGCCTCATGGTCATTCCCTTCACCTATCCTGACCACCTCGATCCGCAGCGCCAGCACTGGCGATTCGCCTGGGAAATGGGCATGGTGGCGCGCTCCATCGTCACCGGCAAAGGGTTTAGCTCGCCCTACGTCGGCGACACCGGTCCCACCGCATGGTTTCCTCCGCTCTATCCCTATCTGCTGGCCGGAGTGTTCAAAGTTTTCGGATTGTTCACCCGGGCCTCGGCTATCGCCATCCTGACCCTGAATTCGATTTTCTCCGCTCTCACCGCTATCCCTGTATTCGCCATTGCCCGCAGAACCGTGAGCGATCGGGTGGCGCGCTACGCCGGCTGGCTGTGGGCGTTTTTTCCGTACTCCATCTGGGCCGCCGCGGAACGCATCTGGGAAAATGCGGTGACCACGCTGCTGCTCGCCGTCCTGGTGTGGTTCACGCTGGTGCTCGACGGAAAAGCGACCTCACGCCGCTGGATCGCTTACGGCCTGTTGTGGGGAGTCGCCGCGCTCAGCAATCCCACCGTCCTGGCGGTGCTTCCGTTTCTGCTCGGGTGGCTATGCTGGCGCGGTTACCGCCGTGGTCAACCATGGCTCTGGCAGGCGGTGCTGGCGGTGGTCATGCTGGTGCTGGTGATCACGCCGTGGGAACTCCGCAATTACCTCGTCCTGCACCAGGTGCTTCCGTTGCGCGACAACTTCTGGGTGGAAGTGCGCGTCGGCAATACCGGCGACATCTCCGATCTCTATCCCGACTGGGCCATCCCCTCAACCAGCCCCGTCCAGTGGAACGAACTGCATCGCGTCGGTGAGATCGCCTACATCAGCGAAATGCGAACCCTGGCCGTGCGCTTCATCCGGGAGAATCCCGGCGTCTTTGTCTGGCTTTGCTGGAAGCGCTTCGTTTTTATCTGGACCGGTTTCTGGAGCCTCGACCCTGATTACGCTCGCAACGAGCCCCTGCAGATTCCCAATACCTTCTTATGTTCCACCTTGACCGTGCTGATGCTCGCCGGGCTGGTCCTCTTGTGGAGAAACCGGCGCGAGTGGTTCCTGCCCTACGCGGCTGTTCTCGGCGCCTACCCCGCGGTGTACTACATCACCCACCCGACCATGGACTATCGCCACCCGATCGATCCCATGCTCGTCATCCTGGTTGCCTACGCCGTGGCCCGGTGGTTTCAGCGCCGCCGTGTAGCTTTCTGAATCACGGTTTCAGCAATTCCGCTACTTCCTTGTGTCCGTTGGCCAGCGCATAGGTGTACGCGGTGCCGAATCCGGGCACGAAATAATCTTTTCTGGCACCGTGGGAGAGCAATAGCTTGATCATGTCGGCGTCACCACGTCGGGCGGCGTCAAACAGGGCTGTTCCCCAGTCGGTGGCGCTGTTGGGGTCGGCACCCTTGTCCAAGAGAAGTTTGGCCGCGTCGAATGATCCCGCGCCAACTGCCACTTGTAATGGTGTCATCTCGCCCGGACCTTGCCCGACCAGCGTTCGGGAATCGGCGGCAAGGAACTCCTTCACCTTGTCGGTGAGATCCAGGGCAGCCGCGGCGTAGATGTCCAGCGGCGCGCCTTGTGCCACCAGCATCTCGACCGTCTCGCGGTGATGGCGAAAGGCCGCCCACATCAGCAGAGTGAGGCCAGCGCCGTCCTTCACTTTGAGTAACGCCGGATTGGCCATCACCATCTCACGCAAGATCGAAGTCTCGCCGAGCGCAGCGGCGTCGAAGCCCGTCAGCGGCGACCCTTTTGCCACGAGAAATTTAGCGATTTCGTCTTGCCGCGCTTGAATGGCTCGCGTCAGCAGCGTGCGCCCGTAACCATCTTTCGCCTTGATCAGCGCAGGACGGTCCTTGAGGGCGAGCGCGACACCTGTTACATCGCCCCTGTTGATCAGTTGGAAGATGTCAGGATCAGCCGGTGCGGCCATGCCGTTGAGACCAAAGACTAGCACGGCGATCATTGCTGCTATGTGCTGCATGATGGATTTCATTGCTAACGAGTAGACTCCACCGTTCCCCTAATCCGGACACGGCAGTGAAGCCAATTCGCCTCCCAGTCAACTATGCGTAATGAGAATTGCCAACAACGCCATGAGTAGGTTGCGTGCAACGAGATTCCAGCCGATTGAGGGACCTCCGGAAGCGCCGCAGCACCCACATGGCAGTCTCCTCCCTCGGACCAAATTTGCCAAAACGGCTGTCGCGAACGCACAGAACAAAATAGCGGCGGCGGACCCAGTATAGCGGACAAAAGCTCCGGAGATGAGGCATCCGGCAATTGCTACCTCCAGGAACGGTAAAAGTACTGCGAATTCCGCAGCCATTCTTTCTGGCAGGATCTGATAAGTTGCGATCACGCGGCGAAATTCACGCATCGTGACTATCTTGGCGATCCCAGTGAAGATCAGCATTAATCCTAGCAGTTCGCGACCCGCTAGCAACACCCAGTGAATGGATGACATGTGAAGTATCACTAACCTTCCTTCTGCTTTGCCACGCGGGGCGTTGATTAGCGCCACCTGCGGCTTTGGCGAAAGGCGCTAACACTGGAATGGCGAGCAGTACCCCAATAAAGGATCGACGCGTAACCTTTGTCATCGGTCCACCTCCAGCGCGGCGCACTATAGCGGTTATTGTCAGTGACCTGCCCCCCATTTTTAGTCCAAGGATAATGAGACTTTCTCCGGTTTTTGTTCGCCCCACACTACGGTCTCCGCAGCGGGGATGGGGGTGTGGG
>JAIQFM010000327.1 GCA_020073285.1 Terriglobia bacterium
GCCTCGCTGTGACTGGGCCGGATGTGTGCGTCGTGCACCGCGCGCCAGATGCGCTCGGGCTTGAGCGGCATGTCGAGGTGGCGGATGCCGAGCGGCGCCAGCGCGTCGCACACCGCGTTGACCACCGCGGGCGTGCAGCCGATGGTGCCCGCTTCGCCGACGCCCTTCACGCCCATGGGGTTCACCGGCGACGGCGTACAGGTGCGCTCCAGGGTGAGCTCGGGGATATCGGGCGCGCGGGGCAGTGCGTAGTCCATCAGTGTGCCGGTGACGAGTTGGCCGTCGCTGTTGTAGATGACTTCTTCGTAGAGCGCCTGCGCCATGCCCTGCACGATGCCGCCGTGCACCTGGCCTTCGACCAGCATGGGATTGATGACGTTGCCGCAGTCGTCCACGGCGACATATTTGTCGAACTTGATTTCGCCGGTCTCGATGTCCACCTCGCAGGAGACGACGTGCGCGCCAAAAGGAAACGTAAAATTCGAAGGCTCGAAGAAATGCGTCGCTTCGAGGCCGGGCTCGACGCCGGCGGGCAGGCTCTTGGCAGCGTAGGCGGCGCCCACCACTTCGCCGAACGCGAGCGACTTCTTGCTGCCCTTCGCGCCGATGCGGCCGTCGCGAAATTCCATCCGCTCGGGCTTGCCGCCGAGTAGGTGCGCCGCGATCGCCGCCATCTTCTTTCTTAGCTTCTCGGTGGCGACGAACAAGGCGGAGCCGCCGACCGCAGTGCCGCGGCTGCCGAAGGTCCCGATGCCGTAGGGCACGACCGCGGTGTCGCCGTGCACGACGTTGACGGCTTCCGGTGAGAGGCCGAGCAAGTCGGCGATCATCTGCGCGAAGGTGGTTTCCTGGCCCTGGCCGTGCGGCGACGCGCCGGTCAGCGCGGTGACTGTGCCGGTCGGCTCGATGCGCACGGTGCCGCTCTCCCATCCGCCGGCGGGCATGGCGGCCGATGGACCCATGGCGCAGATCTCGACGTAGGTGGATAGGCCGATGCCGTAGTACTTGCCCTGCTTCCAGCCGGCTTTCTGGCGGGCGCGCAGCTTGTCGTAGCCGGCGAGTTCGAGCGCGCGCTTGAGGCTGCGCTGGTAGTTGCCGGAGTCGTAGATCACGCCGGTGGCGGCGCTGTACGGAAATTCCGCCGGCTTGGGGAAGTTGCGGCGGCGGATTTCCGCAGGGTCCATGTTCAACTCGCGCGCGGCGATGTCAACGATGCGCTCGATGAGGTAGGTGGCTTCGGGGCGTCCGGCGCCGCGGTAGGCGTCGGTGGACATCTTGTTGGTGAAAACGCCGACCACTTCGAACTCGACGATGGGAATTTTGTAGCAGCCGGTGCTCATCAGGCCGGTGAGCGTGGCGATGATCGGCGTGAGCAACTGGTGGTAGGCGCCCAGGTCGGCGAGCACGCGGGCGCGCATGCCGAGGATGGTGCCATCCTTCTTCAGCGCAAGTTCGACGTCGTTGATCTGATCGCGGCCGTGGATGGTGGCAGCGATATTCTCGCGGCGCGTTTCCGTCCACTTCACCGGCCGGTTGAGCTTCATCGCAAGCCAGGGGACGACCGCTTCATCACCGTACACATTGAGCTTGCTGCCGAAGCCGCCGCCGACTTCGGGAGCGATGACGCGCACCGAGGTCTCCGGCAGGCCGAGCATGAGCGAAATCTGCGTGCGCAGCAGGTGCGGAATCTGCGTGGACGACCACACCGTGAGCTGTTTTTCGCCGGCGAGATATTGAGCCACCACGCCGCGCGTCTCCATGGCGATGGGCGCCAGGCGCTGGTTGATGAGGCGCTGCTTGACCACGCGGTCGGCGCGCTGAAACGCCGGCGCAACGTCGCCGTTCTTGATGACGTGGGTGAACGCGAGATTGGTGTGAAACTCCTCGTGGACGAGGGCGCTTCCGGCGGCCAGCGCCCGTTCCATGTCCACGACGGCGGGCAGCGGATCGTACTCGACGTTCACCAGGTCGGCGGCATCGCGCGCGGCGTACGGAGTCTCCGCGACGATGGCCGCCAGGGGCTCGCCAACGTAGCGCACCTGATCCTTGGCAAGCACGTAGTGATTGGGGACCTTCAATCCGGGCAGGCTGCCGGCGCAGGGGACGCAGCCAATGGAGGCGACCTCAGCATGCGTGACCACCATCACCACGCCGGGTGAGGTGCGCGCCGCTTCGACACCCATCGAGGCAATGCGCGCATTGGCGTGCGGCGAGCGCACGAAGACACAATGCAGAAGGTCGGGCAGGCGGAGGTCGCCGACGTAGTGGCTCATGCCCTGGATGAGGCGCGGGTCTTCCTTGCGCTTGAGGCGCTGTCCGACCCAGCGGCCGTTGGGAATGGCGAAACCGCTTCCCCCGTTTGCGTTCTTGCCGTCCGACTTGGATTTCGTTGCCATGGCAATGTCCCCGGCGGATTACTTCTTGGCCGCAGTCGCAGCGGTGCGGCGCTTCATCTTGCGCGAGGCGGACTTCACCGCGCCGACGATGTTCTGGTAGCCGGTGCAGC
The DNA here is from genome assembly GCA_020073285.1 of Terriglobia bacterium. GTDB lineage: Bacteria > Acidobacteriota > Terriglobia > Terriglobales > Acidobacteriaceae > JAIQGF01. Next base: position 2,507 of record JAIQFM010000327.1, read on the forward strand.
GGCACAGGTTGCCGCTGAGTCCCTCGCGGATCTCGCGGTCACTGGGCGAAGCGTTGCTCCCCAGCAGGTCGCTGGCACACATGATCATGCCCGGCGTGCAGAAGCCGCATTGCAGGGCGTGCTCTTCCCAGAAACTTTCCTGCAAGGGATGGAGTTGGCCTTCGCTGGCGAGCGCTTCGATGGTGGTGACGGAATGACCGTCGGCCTGAACGGCGAGCACGGTGCACGACTTGACGGCGCGGCCGTCGAGCAGCGCGGTGCAGGCGCCGCAGAGCGAGGTCTCGCAGCCGATGTGCGTGCCGGTGAGGCCGGCGACGTCGCGCAGGAAATGCACGAGCAGCATGCGCGGCTCCACCTGGGCGCGGCGCTCCACGCCATTGACAACAATCTCGACGGATTTCATAGGCCCCCCACGGGCGCTTCGAGCAGATGGGCATCGCTCAATGTGCGGGAACGATAGCAAACTTGGGGGCCTGAGCACAAGCCGCGCGCTCGAGGCGAGCCGCTGCAACCCATGTGCGCGATGGCTAGGACCAGGGTGGCCGGGCGTGACGCGCTTCGTACGCCGCGATGTCGGGTTCGTGCCGCTGCGTCAGGCCGATGTCGTCGAGTCCGTTGAGCAGGCAGCGGCGGCGGAACTCGTCGACGGAGAAGGTGGCGGAAAAACCTCGGTCGTCGGACACGGTACGCAGTTCCAAATCAACGCAGAGACGGTAGCCGGGTGTTTGCCGCGCGCGGCGCATCAGGTCGGAAACGGCCGAGTCCGGCAGAACCACGGTCAGCACGCCGTTCTTAGAACAATTCGTGCTGAAGATGTCGGCGAAGGAGGGCGCAATGATGGCGCGGAATCCGTAGTCCAGCAGCGACCAGGGCGCGTGCTCACGCGAAGAGCCACAGCCAAAATTGGCGCCCGCCAGCAGGATGCTGGCGCCGCGGTAGCGCGGATCGTTGAGCACGAACGATGGATTGGCGCTGCCGTCGGGCAAGATTCGCCAATCGTAAAAGAGGAATTCGCCGAAGCCGGTGCGTTCGACCCGCTTGAGGAACTGCTTGGGGACGATCTGGTCGGTGTCAACGTTGACACGATCGAGTGGGGCCACCAGCCCGGTATGTTTGCGGAACGGTTCCATGACTATTTCGCCGCGGCCGCCGTGTCGCGGAACTTCCAGTCGCGTATGTCCACGAAATGGCCGGCGATGGCCGCCGCCGCCGCCATGGCCGGGCTGACCAGGTGGGTGCGCCCGCCGCGGCCCTGGCGCCCTTCAAAATTGCGGTTGCTGGTGGAGGCGCAGCGTTGGCCCGGCTGCAGCACGTCGGGGTTCATACCGAGGCACATCGAGCAGCCGGCTTCGCGCCACTCAAAACCGGCGGCGCGGAAAATTTCGTCGAGCCCCTCGGCTTCGGCCGCCGCTTTTATCGCCTGCGATCCCGGCACCACCAGCGCCTGCACCTTGGGGTCGATGCGATAACCGCTCACCACGCGAGCCGCGGCGCGCAGATCCTCCAGACGCGCATTGGTGCAGGAGCCGATAAAGACGCGGTCGACGGCGATGTCCTGGATACGGGTGCCGGGCGCAAGCGCCATGTACTCCAGGGCGCGCTCCCAAGAGCGGCGTTCCGCTTCGCTCTTCGCCGCCGACAGGGCGGGCACCTGGCCTGTGACGGAGGTCACCATGCCCGGGTTGGTGCCCCAGGTGACGAAGGGCGCCAACGACGCGGCTTCGATCTCCACGGTGTGGTCGAACGACGCGCCGTCGTCGGTGGGCAGCGTGCGCCAATATTCAATGGCCTTGGCGAGGTCGGGTCCCGGCGGGGCAAAGCGGCGTCCGCGAATCCAGGCGAACGTCGTGTTGTCGGGCGCCACCATGCCGGCGCGCGCACCCGACTCGATGCTCATGTTGCACAGGGTCATGCGCTCCGGCATGGAGAGCGCGGCGACGGCTTCGCCGGTGTACTCGATGACGTGGCCGGTGGCGCCATCGGTGCCCATGTGGCCGATGATGCCGAGCGCCAAATCTTTCGCGTTCACGCCCGGTTCCAGCCGCCCACGGACGCGCACTTCCATGGTGCGCGGCTTGCGCTGCGGCAGGCACTGGGTGGCAAGCACGTGTTCGACCTCGGAGGTTCCGATGCCGAAGGCCAGTGCGCCGAATGCGCCGTGCGTGCTGGTGTGACTGTCGCCGCAGACGATGGTCATGCCGGGCTTGGTGACCCCGAGTTCCGGGCCGATGACGTGCACGATTCCCTGCTCGGGCGAGTCAATGTCGAAGAGGAGGATGCCGAACTCGGCGCAGTTTTTGCGCAGCGCTTCGATCTGGCGCGCCGCGATGGGGTCGGAGATCAGGTTGCGCGGCGACGTGGTTGGGACGTTGTGGTCCACGGTGGCGAGGGCGCGCTCAGGCCGGCGGACGCGGCGTCCAGCGGCGCGCAGGCCGTCGAATGCCTGCGGAGACGTGACCTCGTGCACCAGGTGCAGATCGATGTAGAGCAGCGCCGGCTCGCCGGGCGCCTCGCACACGAGGTGCTCACTCCAGATCTTGTCGAACATGGTCCGCGGGACAGGCATGATCAGACCGCGTGGAAGGCGTGACGGCGTTCGCAGATTCCGGTAAGCGCCTCGGCTACGGCAACGCCCATCTCCTCGGTGGTCGCCGCCCGGGTGCGTGGGTCGCGCACCAGGTCGGCGGTGCGGAAACCGCGATTGAGGACATCGCCGATCGCCTCTTCCACGTCGCGCGCCTCACGCTCCATCTCAGCAGCATACCGCAGAAGCAGGGCGGCTGTCGCGATCGCACCCAGCGGATTGGCGATGCCGCGCCCGGCAATATCGGGCGCCGAGCCGTGCACGGGCTCAAACAGCCCGACGCGCCCGCCGACGCTCGCCGAGGCGAGCATGCCGAGCGAGCCGCCGATCGCCGCGGATTCGTCGGAAAGAATGTCGCCGAAGAGATTTTCGGTGAGGATCACATCGAAGCGTGACGGGTTGGACACCAGGTGCATGGCGCAGGCGTCCACGTACATGTGGTCGAGGGCGACGCCGGGAAATTCGCGCGCCACGCGGGTGACCACCTTGCGCCAGAGTTGCGAGGTCTCGAGCACGTTGGCCTTGTCCACCGAAGTGACCTTCTGCCGACGAGCACGCGCTTGCTCGAAGGCAATGCGCGCGATCCGCTCGACCTCGTCGGTGGAGTAGCGCATGGTGTTGAAGCCGGCGGAACCCTCGGCGGTGAAGCCGCGCGGTTCGCCGAAGTAAAGACCGCCGAGGAGTTCGCGCACAACCAGAATGTCGGCGCCGCGCACCACCTCGGGGCGCAGCGGCGAACAATCCTCAATAGCGCGATGCGACGAAGCGGGGCGCAGATTGGCAAACGCGCCCAGTTCGCGGCGCAGCGCCAGCAATCCGGACTCCGGCTTGCGATCCGGGGGGAGAGCATCGAACTCCGGGCCGCCGACGGCGCCGAGCAGCACGGCATCGCTGCTCAAGCACGCCTCGAGGGTCGGCTGGGGAAGGGGATAACCGGTTTCGCGAATCGCCGCACCGCCCACCAGCTCGGTGCGAAATTGAAAATCGTAGCCGTGGACATCGGCTACGGTGCTTAGCACGCGCACCGCCTCGCGCGTGACCTCGACGCCAATGCCGTCGCCAGGCAGAACGGCAAGGTTCAGCTTGGTCCTCATCAGTCCCCAAACGCCTCCGCAGCGCCCGCGATCGGCGGCGAGGGGCGCACGCCGCGGTGAGCGAGCAGCGAAATCAGATCGCGATCATAGATGTTCTTTTTGCGGTCGGCAAGCTCGGTGAAGCGCTGGTACACCGAGTCGAGTTCCGCGCCGGCGAGCGGATAGCCGAGCTCCTGATATCGGCGGGCGAGCGCATGCCGCCCGGAATGCTTGCCGAGCACGATGCGGTTCGACGGCAGGCCGACCGATTCGGGCGTCATGATCTCGTAGCAGAGCGGATTGCTGAGCACGCCATGCTGGTGGATGCCGGCTTCGTGCGCGAAGGCGTTGCAGCCGACGATCGCCTTATTCGGTTGCACCGGAAAACCGAGAATCCCGGAGAGCGCCTGGCTGGCAGGGCAGAGGTGCTCGGTGTGAATGCCGGTGGTGTAGGGCATGCGGTCGGCGCGGACACGCAGCGCCATGACGATCTCCTCCAAGGCGGCGTTGCCGGCGCGTTCGCCGATGCCATTGACCGTGCACTCCACCTGGCGCGCGCCCGCCTCGATGGCGGCGAGGCTGTTGGCGACCGCGAGCCCGAGATCGTTGTGGCAGTGTACCGAGATGGTGACCTTCTCGATGCCGCGCACGCGCTCACGAATGGTGGCGATCAGCCGCGTGAACTCGGAAGGAACGGTATAGCCGACCGTGTCCGGGATGTTGAGCGTGGTCGCGCCGGCCTCGATCACGCCCTCCAATACGGAACACAGGAATTCCGGGTCGGAGCGCGTGGCGTCCTCGGGAGAAAACTCGACGTCCTCACACAAGGTGCGGGCATAGCGCACAGCCTCGCGTGACTGGAGCAGCGCGTCATGGCGGCCGATCTTCAGCTTGTACTG
>JAIQFM010000204.1 GCA_020073285.1 Terriglobia bacterium
ATGATGCCGCAACTGGTGAAAGAGTGGGGATGAAGTTGGGGGACGTTTGAAGCAAGAACCGCTTTCCAAGCTGCCGTGCGCCTGGAATCGGTGCCCACCGGATGATGTCGAACACAATTTCTAAGTTGCGGGAGATAAGTATCTCCAATGTCCAGCCAAGATAAAAATGGGGCTGCAGTTCGCGTATTGGTAGCCGATACCACAACGATGGGCAGTCAGCTCATCTTGGAGGCTTTGCGCCGGGATGATCGCCTGACGGTCGTGGGAGTACTCACGGCTGCCGATGATCCGACATCGTTGGCCTCCGACCTCAACCCTGATGTCGCGGTGGTCGGAGTGAACAGCGACGGCAGTGCGCGGCGGGGCTTTGCTCTCCTGCGGCAGGGACTGGCTCGCTATCCCGGCGTGAAACCGGTCTTTCTTCTCGACTGTTCCAGCCCCGAATTAGTCGTCGAGGCTTTTCGAGCGGGTGCTCGTGGAGTGGTCTGCCGCGACGATAGCCTCGAAGTCCTGCGCAACTGTGTGTGCGCCGTGCACGCGGGCCAGATTTGGGCCGATAGCGCCCAGTTGGGCTTTGTGCTCGATGTCTTCTCGCGCCGATGGGTACCGCAGACCATTGTGGACAGCAAAGGTCGCTCCTTACTTTCCAGGCGCGAGTTAGACGTGGTCCGCTGCGTCTCCGAGGGCATGACCAACCGCGAGATCGCGGCCCGCTTGTCGCTCAGCGAGCATACTGTCAAGAACTATGTCTTTCGCATTTTTGACAAGCTGGGGATTTCAAGCCGCGCCGAGCTGATCCTGTATGCCATTCGTCCCGACAGTGGCATGCAAGAGTCGACGTTTCCTCTCCCGGCGGCATCGCCCGCCGCGGGTGGCATGACCGGCATCGCGGGTGACCGCACCAGCCTGTCCTGAGAGCAGTCGAAAGGCGGATTTCGAGGGAAGTGGATTATCCTCCGTGTCCGGAGCCTGCCTTGGGCGCAGCCGAGTAATCGTGGCTGTCAACTCATGGCATCGGGCTCACCGCAGCAGTACGGTAGGGTCGGGTTCGCAATGCTGCCGGATCGCGTCGTGGAAATTGAGCCCCCAGAAATCCTCGCTGTCCAAAAATTCGAATGCGATCTCCACCGAATCGCTGCTCGGGCTGACCGATCGAAATACGACGCGCGCCCGGGCGTAGCTCATTTTCTCCAGCCACCAGACCATGACCTCATCATGCAGCTTGATCCTGGCGCGGCAAGCCAGCAGGCAGCCGTGCCGGCTGAGGATTCTGGTTTCCGCCGGGATTTCCCGCCAGGCTCCCTGCGGTTCGCGCCAGTGGAGCATCAACGGAAGACGGCGCGCGATGCGGCAGCCACGGCGACCGTGGGTCTTGCCCTGGAAGGGCTCCATGTCTTACCTCCACCCGCTCTCGGATCGAGCGGAGTTGGCGTCACCCCCTGCCCGGTTCGGACACGATCTGACAACCGATGCTAGCCTACCGGGAGGACATGTACTAAATTACGGCGGGCGCGGCACCTTCGTACCCATGGGCGAGGACGAGATTGGCAGCCCCAAGCGGGCGCGGCGAGCGACCCAGTTCTTCGGCAATGGCCAACCGCTACGCCGTCTCCGCCCGCGGATGCGGCATGCCAACGAGTTGGTTGTCGGGTCCGAAAACTATATCGTTCTACGATGCTACGTATTTCAACCACCGCCTGACGCGTTACTTCCCGGCAGCGCCTTTGGTGCCGTGCGGCCGGCGTCGAGAATTCGTACAATCGAGCTTCCATCGCAATCGGGAGGAGTGGCCCGCCGTGCACACCCGTCGGTTTCCCCGCTACGCCATCGACCGGTCTCTGACGGCGATTGTCTTCTGGGAAGACACACCCATCCGCAAGGTCCATGGCCGCTGCCGCGTCCTCGGCGAAGGGGGCGTGGGCGCCACGCTCACCGACCAACTCTTTGTCGGCGAGGTGGTTCGTCTCGACATGCCGCCGCTGATCGGGGTTTATGCCACGGTACGCGACACCCGCGGCACCGAGCACGGGCTCGAGTTTCTCTACTCGCGCGACGGACACCGGGAAGCGATCAAGAACCTGTGCGCCATGGCGGCCAACGGACGCAGTTGTTAGTTCCGGCTTGCCACCGCAAGAACACAAGAACAAAGGACGAATGCCGCAACGGACGCCCAAGGACCTGAGGAAAAAAACCTACTCGACCTGATGCGGAACCGCTGGCGCTGCCGGTTACTTGTCGGTCAGCGGGTACTTCTTTTCCCGCCACTCGCGGATGCCGCCGTCCATCGAGATCACGTTGCGGTAGCCCATCTTCTGTAGGTTGTCGGCGGCCAAGGCGGAGCGGAAGCCGCCGCCGCAGTAGAGCACGATTTCCGACGCGGTGTCCGGCACCTTCACTTCGATGTCGCGCTCGATGATCCCTTTGCCCAGATGAATCGCCCCGGGCAGATGGTCCTTGGCGTACTCGCTCTCCTCACGCACGTCCACCAGGACAAACTTGTCGGCGCGGTCAAGGCGGCGCTTGATCTCGTCCACGGTGGTTTCGCGCACGCGCTTCTTAGCGTCGTTGACGAGTTGGAGGAATTGCGGTGAGTGCTGCATGGCACCAGATTGTAAAGCATGGTCGAGAGTTTGGGAGTTCTGGTTCGCGAGTACTGCGTGCAGGCGGCGACGGGTCAGCCCACGAAAAAAATGCCGACCATGAAGCCGTGACTCCTGGCTACAATGTGCCGCATGAGCACCGCAGCCACGCCCGACCTCAGCTATCCCATTGGCAAGTTCACCTACGAAGGGCCGTACACCGACGCACAGCGGCGGCACCTCATCGGCGAGATCGCGGCCGCGCCGGAACGGCTGCGCGGCGCGGTGCACAACCTGCGCGAGTCGCAACTGGACACGCCGTATCGTCCCGGCGGATGGACCCTGCGCCAGGTGACGCACCATGTCCCCGACAGCCACATGAATGCCTATATCCGCTTCAAGCTGGCGCTGACCGAACCCAACCCGACGATCAAGCCCTACGACGAAAAGCTATGGGCGGAGCTGGCCGACGTGCAGGTGCCGATCGAGACCTCGCTGGTGCTGCTGGAGGCGCTGCACCATCGCTGGGTGGCCCTGCTGCGCGCCATGACGCCGCAGCAGTTCCAGTACATGCTCAAACATCCGGAGTTGGGTGAGTTGAACCTCGACCGCTACCTCGGCATGTACGCCTGGCACGGCAAGCACCACGTGGCCCATATCATGAGCCTGCGGAAGAGGATGGGGTGGTGAAAAGCAGCCCGGAGCCTGGAGCCTGGAGCCTGAAGCCTGAAGCCTGTTCTCACAGCGCAGCTTTCCCCTTATTAATCTGCAGGCTGCCGTTCACCGTCGACACTTCCAGTTCGCGCCCGCCTTTGCCGATGGTTCCGTGAATACGCTTCGGGCCGAAGCCGAACCCTCTGCCCTCCACGGTAAGCGGGAAATCGGTATTGAGAGAGCCGTTGACGGAGCTGAAGCGCACCTCGGCGCTGAAGTCGGTGGGCATGGTGAGCGTGACCGAACCGTTGACGGTGGCAATCTTCAGCTTGCCGTCCCAGTCCGAGCTGCCCATGCTGATCTTGATGCTGCCGTTGACCGAGGTCGCCGCTACCCACGCCGAACTGGAGGCGTCAATGCCGCCGTTGACGGTGATCAGCTTGACCGCGCGTCCCATGTCCTCGGCCTTGACGTGGCCATTGACGCTGGTAGCGGAGAAACGCAGGTTGCGGGGCAAGCGTACGGTGAAGTCCACGTGCGCCTTGATGTTGCCGTGCTCGTGCGAGCCGCCGTCGCCGCTGCAACTGCCCCCGGGATAAACCGCGCAGATGGTGACGCCATCGCCGGTCTGCACCACCTCGATGCGGACCTGGTCGCGGTCGGGACCGCCTTTGACGGCGGAGACGTCAATCGTGTCGCCCTGGATTCCCTCGGCGTCAATTGGTCCGTTGATGTTCTTGATCTGCAGGAGCTGGTTGGCGGCGAGCTTGCCCGTCCAGTGGAAGTTGTCACCGGTCTGCTGAGCTCGGCTGAGCGGGCAGAACCCGAGGACGATGGCGAGAATCAGCAGCAGGCGGAAACGGTGGTTTCGTGTCATGGCACACCCCTTCGTTGCGTCAGACGCGCTGGAAAGGGACACGTAAGCGAGCCAGCGGCGGTTTCATGTAGTCTCCGTTCCCCTACGCTGCGACTCATTGGTGCCCGAGAATCAGCGGAAGCCCATTCTTCGGATTGCCGATGACGACAATTTTCGAGTTGGCGCTTTTGGCCAGCGTCTCGGTGGCTTCGATGCCCTTCCATTCCAGCAGTTGCGGACTGATGCCCTGGGCCACAATCTGTTGAAAATCGCGGATGCCGGCCGCTTCGATGCGCTTGCGTTCGGCTTCCTGCTTCTCCTTCTGCAGGCGGAAACTCATCGCCAATGATTCCTGCTCCGCTTGCTGCTTGGTTTCGATCGAGGTTTTCAGCGCCGCCGGAAGCTGAATATCCCGCAGCAGGATGTTCTCCACAATGACGCCGCGTTTGTTCAGTTCGCGGGTGAGCGTTTCCGCAATCTCCAACGCCACGCGCTCGCGCTCGCCGGAGTAAAGAGCGTTGGCGGAGTGGGAAGCCGTGGCTTCGCGAATGGCCGAGCGCAGGTTGGGTTCCACCACCAGCTCAGCGTAATGCGGGCCCAGCGAACGATAGACTTCAGAAGCTTGCCCCGGATTCAGGCGGAACAGCAGCGAGGTGTCCAGGGTAATGATCAGCCCTTCGTTGGAGGGGACGCTGGCCGTCTCCTTGATCTCCTGCGTGCGGACCGACAGGGTGTTGTTGACTTTGAAAGGATTCACTACGTGCGTGCCTTCCGGCAACACGTCGCCGGTAACCCGGCCAAACAGCGTCAGCACACCGACGTGGCCGGCGGGAACATAGGCAATCGAGGTCCACACCAGCACCAACACGATCAAAACCACTGCGCCGATTCCGGCCGAGCGCAGGATCGCACCACCTGACGCCTCAATGATCTTCGGCCGACCGATTCCATATTCCGACATAAGAGCTCCATTCTGGCCCCAGCGGCAAAGCGCTTCAGGATGAATTCAATATCGCCCGGCCGGGGCCGCAACGGGCGTCGGAAGCCCTGAATCAGGAACTCCGTTCTTGATTACCGAAGTGCTTGCATTGTACGGCTCATGTGCGATGTTGCGGCGTCTAAGCCGCATCGCGAAGGAATGTCGAGCCAGCCGTTTGGTCCGTTGCAACTTGCGACCCGTCTTCGTGCGACTCGCCGTGGCTAGCGGGCGGCGGCAGCTTGGGTGCGGGCCAGGCGGGCGCGGGCGTCAGCGTTAGCGGGATTGATCTCAACCGTGGCTTTGAATTCATGGGCGGCGGCGGTTCGGGAAGAAATTGTGCATCCCCGCGGATGAGACGCGGTGGCGGAGCGCAGGTTACCAGTTCGCTCAAAGGATGGTGTGCCAAGCGATTACTGATGAGATGGGGATCTCGCGTAGTAACCCCCGCCACCCAGTTTTCCGGTAAGCCGGCCGACTACACCGGCCTCCTATCTGCCGCAGGTTTCCGGTTGCAGGGAGTCAGCGGCGTGTGCGGTAAGGAACGCCTCCACATCGCGAAGCTGCTCGGCGTTCATCACCTTCTCGATAGGCTCTTGCCCGCGCGCGTGTGTGCCCGTGGAGAAGTACTTCTGCCACTGCGCCGTGGTCTTGCTCAGCGGAGAAATCTCACCGCCGGTGGCGCCCTTGGTGTGGCAGTTCTTGCAGGTCTGGCGGAACTGTTTACGGCCTTTGCTCTCGTTGCCCCTGCTGGCCGCGACTGCGGAGGCGATACAAAGTACCAAGATGATGACGACCACGAACGGCTGGATAGCTTTGCTTAGCATACGATCTCCCTCAAGTTCGGGCGGTACTATCGCGTATTACCTTCTTCGCAGCCACGGCCTAATTAGCGGTCGCGACACGAATCCTCATGGTGCCCAGATATTCCGCCGGCTTGCCTTCGTGAATTAGCGGTTTGAACTTCCATTCATGCGCGGCTTTGAAGGCCGGAGAAATCATGACCGGATGGCCGGCGGCGCCCCACATGCAGATCACATCTCCCGTGGTGCCGACCATGACCTTGAGTGAAACGACTCCCTCGTACTTGAACCCGCCTATGGACAAAGTTTCAGGGGCCACCTTTTTCGTGGCCCGTTCTTCCAGTTGTTGTGGCGAAAGCCACGCCAGCTTGCCGTCCTTATCGCGCATGAGGAGAGGATGAGGCCCGCACTTTTCAGTCACATCGTCTGCCAGCGACACGCCCGCCAACGCTATCAGACAGAGTAAAAGAGCGATGCATTTCATAGACTGCCCATGGCACATTATCCCAGTTCAGGTCGGCAGGCAGTCGTGATTGTTATCACATCGTTTGGTGACGGCGCCCGGTTCAGTCGTGCCTGCGGCATCCTCTCCATGCCGCGCAACCTTCCCGGTACTTGAACTGCCGGGCTATTTTCACGTCGTCGCTAAACGCGACCTTGGTAGCCGGCGGCCGGTCGCGGCATAATTGAAAGCCATGACCGAACTGGGAAAGATCCTGATCTTTTTCGGCGTCCTGTTGGTGGTGCTTGGCCTGGTTCTGGTGTTGGGAGGGCGCGCGCATTTGCCGATCGGGCGGCTGCCGGGGGACATTGTCTATCGCGGCAAGAACACGACCGTCTATTTCCCGATTGTGACATCCATCTTGATCGGCATTGTGCTGTCGGTGATCCTGTATTTAGTCGGCAGGTTCAGCCGCTAGCAAACCGTCTACTTGGACGACGAGATCCTGCTCTCGTGCCCGGCAACGATTTGCCACCTCCCGTTCCGCTTCGCAAAAACCCGGGTGATGCGATCGTCGCCGCTTTCATCCTCGCCCTTGTAACGTTCCTTCGAGACGTAGCGGTAGGTCATGACGGCCGCGTTCCCGTAAATGCGGATTTTCTCCTCGCTCATGTCATAGGAAAAAATGTGGTGGTCTCCAGAGCGAAAGCTCTCGACGATGTGCGCCTTGGAGAGGAATCGGCCGGAATC
>JAIQFM010000015.1 GCA_020073285.1 Terriglobia bacterium
CTTTTTCGGCTCTGCGCAGGAATCTGAAAAACTTGTGGATTTACTGGATTCCAGAGTAGCGGGTGTGGCGGTACGCTGGTTGGGATGAGCGACAGCGAGTGGACGAAGATTCTGGGGTGGCCGGGTTACCGGGTCTATCGAAGCGAGATCAACGAAGTGGCCAAGACTCTGCGTTTGTGGGTGCGGCGGAAGCGCGGGAACCGCAAGCTGGTGTGTTGCGGCTGCGGGAAACGGGTGCATGAAATCGTCGAGACCTATGAGCGGGAGGTGCGCGATCTGCCTTGGTCGCAGTATCGGGCGACGGTGGTGATTGAGTTGCACCGGGTGCGCTGTCCGGATTGCGGGATCAAGCGGGAGAAGGTGGAGCAATTGCCCAGCAAGGCCCCGTTCAGCAAGCGCTTCGAAGAGGCCATCGGGGAGGCCTGCGAGAGCGCCCCGGTGCGGCGGGTGGCGCGCCGCTTGGGGCTGGCGGCCAGCACCGTGCGCGCCATCGATCTGCGTTACTTGATGCGCTGGGCGGCCGGACGCAGGAAGCCAGCCTTACGGCAGATGGGCGTCGATGAGATCCATCTGGGGAAGAAGCAGAAGTTCCTCACGGTGGTGAGTAATCTGGCCACGGGAGAACCGTTGTGGTTTGGGCGGGAGCGGAAGAAGGAGACTCTCGACGGGTTCTTTCGAGAGCAGTTAAGCAGCTTCCAACGCAGCGCGATCCAGGCTGCTTGTGTCGACATGTGGGAGCCATTCCGGCAAAGCCTGGAACAGTGGGTACCGGGGTGCCGGATTGTCTACGATAAGTTCCACATCATGCAGCACGCGGGAGCGGCGGTGGATGAAGTGCGCCGGGCGGAGTTCTTCCGCAAGGGCGGTGCCGCGCGCGAAGTGGTGAAGGGCAAACGCTGGCTGCTGTTGTCTCGCTGGGTTCACCTGAACACGGACAAAAAGCGGCAACTCAATCGACTGTTCGCGCTGAACCGCCGGGTGATGAAAGCCTATCTGCTGAAAGAGAGCCTGGACCGGCTGTGGAGCTACCGCTATGAAGGCGCCATGCTGCGATATCTGCAGAGCTGGATCGACCAGTTGCGCTGGCAGCGGCTGAAGCCCATGGAGAAGCTGGCGCACATGTTGCTGGACCATCTGGAAGGAATCTTGAACTACTGCCGAATCAAGGTGCCGTTTGGCGTGGTGGAAGCCGTCAACGGAAACATCAAGGCGCTGTTACGTCGTGGCCGCGGATACCGCGATCTGAACTATCTGCTGCTGAAGGCGCAGCGGCTGGCCGTCACCAAGACCCAATTCCTCGTTCTTCAGAAAGCCGCATAAAATGCTCGGTTCACCAGATTCTCGTGCAGAACCCCATTTGCATACTCATCAATGCTGGTGTGAGAGCATGTTTGCGACGTGCTGTGACTCGCTCGCTCGCGCGCCGCATCTGCCCAAGGTTAAATTCTGGCCCTTGTGCGGCACCGCATGGGATGGCGCATTGACCCCGGAAGGTGAGGGCAGGCATGAGGGGTAGGCGATTCTTGGTTGTGGGAGGCGCGGGTTTCATCGGCAGCCATTTTGCCGATCGGCTTCTCGCCGACGCGGAAGTCGAGCGTGTAACCATTTTCGACAACTTCTCGTCCGGCAGGGAGTGGCACTTTGCACATCATGGCGACGATTCCCGGTTTGAAGTTGTGCGTGATGACGTGAAGGATTTGGCGGCTCTTAAGGGCGCCATGGACGGGCACGAGGTCGTTATTCACCTCGCCTCGAATCCCGACATCGCCCGCGCTGTCACCGACCCTGACATTGACTTCCGTGAGGGTACCTGTCTCACCGCGCACGTGCTTGAAGCGATGCGAGTCACATCGGCAAAGCGGCTGTTGTATGCGTCGGGCAGCGGGATCTATGGCGACATTGGATTCATTGAAGCTGAGGAGGACTTCGGGCCGTTGATTCCGATCTCTACCTATGGGGCCAGCAAGCTTGCGGGCGAGGCGCTGATTAGCTCCTACTGTCACATGTTCGAGTTGTCCGCCTGCGTATTTCGCTTCGGCAATGTCGTCGGCCCCCGTCAGACACACGGCGTCGGATTCGATTTTCTCCGCAGTCTGCGGCAAGATCCAATTCATCTTCGAATCCTGGGGGATGGCTCTCAGAGCAAGTCTTATATTCACGTTGAAGATGTAATCGCTGCAGTTCTAACTGCTCACGAAAACACAACTGAGCGCTTTCGTGCCTACAACGTTGCCACCGGTGATTACATTACGGTCGAGGAGATTGCCAGGATTGTCTGTCAGTGTGCGGGCTTGGATCCGGCGCAGGTCGAGTTCGAGTATACGGGGGGAGATCGCGGGTGGAGGGGGGATGTGCCGGTAGTTCGCCTGAATACCGATCGTATTCGTGCGCTTGGTTGGAGGTGTTCGCGGTCCTCATCTGAGGCATTACGCGCTTCAGTACAGGCGCTGTTGCAGGATGCGCAGCGCCTGTTCGCCGCGGCAGGAGTGGCATGATTATTACGCGCAGCCCGTTGCGCATTTCCTTGGGTGGCGGCGGGACCGACCTTCCCTCCTACTACCGCCAGCATGGCGGATTTGTCGTTTCCGCGGCGATCAATCGCTACGTTTACATTACCATTCACCAGGCGTTTCGGCCGTACATCATGCTGAAGTACTCAAAGCTGGAGGAAGTTGAGAGCGTCGACCAGATTGTGCACCCCATCATACGGGAGGCGTTAAAGCGATTGCAGATCCCCGGCCCACATCTGGAGATCGTCAGTATTTCCGACATCCCTGCGGGTACAGGACTGGGATCATCCGGCAGCTTCACTACTGCGTTGCTACGTGCGCTGCATACCCTGAAGAACGATTTTGTGCCGCCACAGGAACTCGCGGAAGAAGCTTGCGAGATTGAGATCGGTAGGCTCGCGGCACCTATTGGCAAGCAGGACCAGTATATCGCTGCCTGTGGTGGCATCACCTGTTTTCAGTTTCTGCCGGATGAACGCGTAACGGTGGAACCACTCAAAATGTCTCCTGAAGCTCTCGCAAACCTTGAAGATAATTTACTGCTTTTCTTCACTGGTTATACACGTTCCGCCTCGGATCTATTACACGATCAAGATGCCCGGACGCGACACAACGACAGCGAGATGCTGGCGAACCTGCACTTCGTGAAGCAACTGGGAATGGAAAGCCGTGATGCATTGCAGGCGGGGGACCTACGACGATTTGCCGAGTTGATGCATTGTCATTGGCTCCGTAAGAAGAACCGCTCGCCGGGGATGAGCAATCCGGAAATCGATGAGCTATATGAACTGGGGCGCAAGAACGGTGCGTTGGGCGGCAAGTTGATCGGCGCAGGCGGCGGCGGCTTCCTGCTGTTTTACGCGGAGAATAAGACCCAACTTCGCCGGGCGTTGCGTGAGGCGGGCCTGCGGGAGGTCCGGGTGCAATTTGATTTTGCGGGTACTTCTGTGTTGGCTAACTCCTGAGTGGGAAACATGATCTCTGCTGCCGTCCTTGCCGGTGGGTTGGCGACGCGGCTTCGGCCGCTGACGGCCGGGACCCCGAAGTCATTGCTCCAAGTAAATGGAGAACCGTTCATTGCTCATCAATTGCGGCTTCTCAGGGCGAGCGGCATCGAGCACGTCGTTCTCTGTGTCAGTTTCCTCGGCGAGATGATCCAGCGAGCGGTTGGCGATGGGTGTGCCTTTGGACTACATGTCGATTATTCCTTTGACGGCGAACGCATGATGGGAACCGCTGGGGCGATCAAGAGCGCACTCCCAAAGCTAGGAGAAGCGTTCTTTGTATTATACGGCGACTCCTATTTGCCCTGTGACTACGCCGCGGTGGCTGCGAAGTTCACGGCAACAGACAAGCTGGCATTGATGACGGTATTTCGAAATCGGAATATGTGGGACGTCAGCAACATCGAGTTTGAGGATGGCAAGATCATCGCGTATGACAAAAGAACCCCTAGCTCGAGTATGCAGTACATTGACTACGGTCTAGGTGTGTTCAGCGCAGCCGCATTTGCCGTTGTGCCAAGCGATCGCCCATCGGATCTGGCGGACTTGTATCGTAACTTGCTTGCGCGCGGTGAAGTCATCGGCTTCGAAGTGCTGGAAAGGTTTTACGAGGTAGGCTCGATTAAAGGACTGGATGATACTGCCGAATATCTAGCGCGTAGAGGTGACCGATGAGTGCGATGACCGAAACGTTCGCCCGGCAGTATCTGCGAGAGGCAGGCGAAATCATCGGCAAGCTGGACGTGGAAAGCATTGAGAGAGCAGCGTTGTTGTTGGCCCAGACGCGCCATGGTGGAGGACGGTTGTTCATCATTGGCGTAGGCGGCAGTGCCGCCAACGCATCCCATGCCGTCAATGATTTTCGCAAGATCGCTGGAATCGAAGCTTATGCACCTACGGATAACGTCTCGGAACTCACGGCACGCATCAATGATGACGGTTGGGCCACAGTCTTCCAGCGGTGGCTGCGCACAAGCCGCCTGCAATCGATTGACACCTTGCTTGTGCTCTCGGTCGGCGGCGGTAATTTAGAGAAGAACGTCAGTCCGAATATCGTGGCGGCACTCCAGTACGCAAAGGAGGTAGGCGCAAAGGTCATCGGCATCGTCGGGCGCGACGGCGGCTACACCAGTACCGTGGCCGACGTGCTGATTCTGGTTCCCACGGTCAATGCGGCTCATGTGACGCCGCACACGGAGGCGTTCCAGGCTGTCGTGTGGCATCTACTGGTCTCCCATCCTAAAGTGAAGGTTGAAGCTACCAAGTGGGAATCGGTGGTGGTCTCGACGCCGCGGCCCAGACGCGCAGTTTTCCTGGACCGCGATGGCGTGCTTAACCGCGCGATTCTCCGTAATGGCAAGCCGCATCCCCCCTCTTCCATTGAGCAACTTGAAATCCCGACGGACGTCCCCGACGCTTTGCAAGAGCTTAAGCAACATGGTTTTGAGTTGATCGTAGTCACCAATCAACCCGACGTTGCCCGCGGTACACAGTCCCGCGAAATGGTCGAGCAAATGAATCAGCGGCTTAAATCTCTCCTCCCACTTGACGACGTCTTCGTCTGTTATCACATGGACCAAGACAAGTGCATGTGTCGCAAGCCGCAGCCTGGTCTGCTGCTACAAGCCGCGGAGAAGTTGAATATCGACCTGGCAGGCAGTTTCATGGTCGGCGACCGCTGGCGAGATGTAGAAGCGGGCCAAAACGCCGGGTGCAGGACCATCCTGATCAATAATTCCTATGATGAGAAATCCCCTGCCAAGACCCCGGACCTCTGTGTCGACTCCCTTGGCCAAGCGGCACGCTGGATCATTCAGCACGCTACAACCCAGATCCGGGCGACGTGAGCCCCGACACGCTGTGCTGAACCGCATTACCTTTGCGACAGTGGCAAACCTGTGCCGCTATCGATGCCCGTGCTTTCATTACTGCTAGGCTGCATCGTTGATTTCGCGGCGAACGCCGCAAGAATCCATTCTCATTGAGGGACAATTGCGATGAACCTGGGAAAAATCGTCGCAATGGTAAGATGTGCGGTTCAATGCGGCTGCTGGAACGCGGTGAAGATGTATACCCCTTCGCTGAACCCCACCGCGCTCACGCGGCTCAATCTGAGTTCTCTCCGGCATCCCTTATGGGTGAGCAAGGACAAATTTGACGAGTTCATATTTCGTGAGGTTGTGCTGCAAGGCGAGTACGATCAAGATTGTATCCGGTCAATGAGAGGAGCGCGATTTATAATAGATGCGGGAGCTCACATTGGACTGGCTACCGTACAATTCGCGACGTGGTTCCCTGAAGCCCGAATTGTATCCATCGAACCCAGTGAGAAGAACTTTGCCGTGCTTTGTCGCAATGCGGCTCCCTATCCGAATGTTTCGGTGATTCACGGGGCTCTGTGGAGCCGTAACACTGCCCTTGAAATAGAGAACCGGGATTCGAACTCGACTGGCTTCCGTGTTCGTGAAGCAACAAGTGGAACCATCGTCGGTGTTACAATCCCCGAAGTTATGCGGCGCTTCGGCTCCGCCGAAATCGATCTTCTCAAGATGGACATCGAAGGCACGGAAAAGGAAATCTTTGAGGCCTCGACGGAGGAGTGGTTGCCCAAGACGCGCACGATTTGTATTGAGCTGCATGACTGGCTGAGATCCGGCTGCGCGTACGCTTTTTACTCCAAGATCCACTCCCGCCGGTTCAACCAGTATCAGCCCCCGCCTGGATTGGTTGACATCGTCCAGTTCACCTAAGTGGGGTTGGTTCGAGACAAATTGTGCGAGAATCATTCAACGTAGCTCGGGCACTGAATGGCGGCAGTGTGATTACCAGGACGACAAGACGTGGTAAGGAGCGCCGATGAGATCAGTTTCTGATCTAAAGGTTAAGGTTTTTGCCGATGGCGCAGACAAAGCCAGCATGCTGGAGCTTTATCGCAAGCCATACATCCAGGGTTTCACGACGAACCCGACGCTGATGCGCAAGGCAGGCATTACGGACTACCAGGCGTTCGCGCTAGACATACTGCAATCGATCCCAGATCGGCCGATCTCGTTCGAGGTGTTCGCGGACGACGCAGAGGAGATGGAACGGCAGGCACGTTACATTGCCAACTGGGGCGAGCAGGTATTTGTCAAGATCCCGGTCATGAATACGCGCCGTGAGCCCATGTACGACTTGGTGCGGCGCCTCTCCGGAGACGGCATTCAGGTCAATGTGACCGCGCTTCTTGCCCTCGATCAAGTGCGAGATGTGTGCCGGGCGTTGCACGGCGGCGGGCGGTCCTATGTTTCGGTGTTCGCCGGACGGATTGCCGATACCGGCCGCGACCCAGTCCCGCTAATGAGTGCGGCGGCCGAGTTAGTCCGAGCGGAACCGCATGCGGAACTGATCTGGGCAAGTCCGCGGGAGTTGCTCAATATCTTTCAAGCTGATGACATCGGCTGCGATGTGATTACGGTGACCAGCGATGTATTGAAAAAGCTTTCGATCGTCGGCAAAGATCTCGAGGAATACTCGCTTGAGACTGTACAGATGTTCTACCAGGACGCAAGGAAATCCGGGTTTTCCCTCGATGTCGTGCCACCCTCGCTTCCAGCAGTAGCCGGAAGATCATAGGTCCTCATTGCGCCTTGGGTACGAAAACCATGGCTCGTGGAATTCCCGTCATAGCCTGGGAACGAGGCTGCCTTGCCAGCATGATCTCTGATGGTGAGGGCCTTCTGGTGCCGCAGGATCATGATTTTGTGAACGCCGCAGTCAAATGCCTGCTGGGCTGGCGAGAACATCCATCTGCCTTTGCCGAAGTCTCGCATCGCGCCACCCTGGCGGTTGCCGCGAGGAATGCCAACGACAGCCAGAATTTTCAGGAGCTCTTGCGCGCGCTTGCGTTTTCGGGTGTTTCCGCGAAATTCGCCGCCGGCAACAGCTGCTCGCAATCAGGCTTGGAATAAACAACCGGAGATGCCTTGCCACAGACTGCCTTTTGTCTCAGCTGCTCTGGATCGTAGCGTCCTCCCCCCTAGGAGCCTGTGGTGCAAGTCTGGATTCGTGAGCAGAAAGTTCTGAAGTATCCACAGGCATTGTTCGTAGAATGCGCGCATGGCGATGGGGACACGGAAGCAGCGGGAGAAGCAAGAGGACATATGGATCGCGCACACGGAGTTGGCATCGGCTCCGGGGCATCCGTTCTATCAGCGGCTGAATGAACTGCTGGAGGCGGAGAAGTTCGATGAGTTTGTCGAGGTTCGGTGCGCGAAGTTCTATGCGGCCAAGTATGGGCGGCCGTCGCTGACGCCGGGGATCTACTTTCGGTCGCTGCTGATCGGGTATTTCGAGGGCATCGACAGCGAGCGCGGGATTGCCTGGCGTTTAGCAGACTCGCTGGCGCTGCGGCGCTTTGTGGGCATTGCGCTGGACGAGTACACGCCGGACCACTCGACGATTTCGCGCACGCGGCGGTTGATCGATTTGGACACCCATCGCGAAGTGTTCGGCTGGGTGCTGGGGGTGCTGGCAGATCGCGGGCTGCTGAAGGGGCAGCGGATCGCCATCGACGCGACGACGCTGGAGGCGAACGCGGCGATGCGTTCAATTGTGCGGCGCGACACGGGCGAGAGCTACGAGGAGTTTTTGCGGGGGCTGGCGAAGGCCTCGGGCATCGAGACGCCGACGCGGGAGCAGTTGGCACGGCTGGACCGCAGGCGCAAGAAGCGGACGTCGAATAAGGAATGGAAGAGTCCGTCGGACGAGGATGCGCGCATCGCGAAGATGAAGGACGGGCGGACGCACCTGGCGCACAAGGCGGAGCACGCGGTCGATCTGGACACGGGCGCGGTGGTGGCGGTCACTCTTCAGGAAGCGGACAAGGGCGACACGACGACGCTGGATGAAACGCTGAGCGAGGCGGGGATGGCGGTGGCGGAGTTGGTCGGACGCGAGGCCGAGTTACGGCCTGACGACCCGCCCAAGGTGAACCTGAACGGCATCGAGGAGGTGGTGGCCGACAAGGGCTACCACAGCGGCGCAGTAGTCGAGCGAGTGAAGAGTTACGAGGTGCGCAGCTACATTCCGGAGAAGCAGCAGAAAGGGCGGCGCCACTGGCAGGGCAAGGCTGAGGAACAACGGGCGGTGTACCAGAATCGGCGGCGGGTGCAGGGCGCGTACGGTAAGAGCTTACTCAGACGGCGCGGCGAACTGGTGGAACGCAGCTTTGCCCACTGCTATGACACCGGCGGCATGCGGCGCACGCATCTGCGGGGCCACGCGAACATTCTGAAGCGGCAGTTGATCCACGTGGGAGCGTTCAACCTGAGCCTGATCCTGCGCACGCTGATGGGGGCGGGCACGCCGCGGGAGTGGAGAAACCGCGGTAGCGTGCTTCTCGTGCTGCTCTATGTGCAGCACACGCGCCGGGAAGGTCGGATTCGGCTGTCTCCGACGCGAAGGTCCAGCTATCGTGGGCAAGACCTCGCGGCGCGGCCGAGCCGCAGACGCCGCTGGCCGTGCCGGAAATCAACTACTTACGCCACGGGCAGCTAGGGCTGTGTGGATCACTTTGCCGTGGCGGCTGCTACCAATCTATTTCCTTGGAGAAGCAAGATGTCAAAGACGGCGCTGGTCACGGGAATCACCGGTCAGGATGGTTCCTACCTGGCGGAATTGTTGCTGGAGAATGGGTACGAGGTTCACGGCATCATTCGCCGCTCCAGTTCTTTCAATACCAGCCGCATCGATCACATCTACCGCGATCCCCACGAGCAGGGCAATCGCCTGCATCTCGTCTACGGCGACCTTAACGACGCCAGCTCCATCAACAAGCTCATCCGCACCATCCGCCCCGACGAGATCTACAACCTCGGTGCCCAGAGCCATGTGCGCACCAGCTTCGACATTCCCGAGTACACCGCCGAAATTAGCGGCGTCGGTACGCTCCGCCTGCTCGAGGCGGTACGCGACTCCGGCATGAACCCCAAGTTCTACCAGGCCAGCTCCAGCGAACTCTACGGCAAGGTCCAAGAGATCCCGCAGAAGGAGACCACGCCGTTCTATCCTCGTAGTCCGTACGCCGCCGCCAAGCTGTTCGCCTACTGGGTGAGCGTCAACTATCGTGAAGCCTACGGCATCTTCGCCTGCAACGGCATCCTGTTCAACCACACCTCGCCGCGCCGTGGCGAAACCTTCGTTTCCGCAAGATCACCCGCGCCGCTGCCCGCATCAAGCTCGGCATGCAGAAGAAGCTGTTTCTCGGCAATCTCGATGCCAAGCGCGACTGGGGCTACGCCAAGGAGTACGTCGAGGCGATGTGGACCATGCTGCAGCAACCCGAGCCCGACGACTACGTCATCGCTACCGGCGAGACTCACTCGGTACGCGAATTTCTCGATGAAGCCTTTGGCTACCTCGAGGTGGACTGGAAGCCCTACGTTGAAATTGATCCGCGGTATTTCCGCCCCTCCGAAGTGGACATCCTCCTCGGCGATGCCTCCAAGGCCCGCGAAAAGCTGGGATGGCGGCCGAGGATAACTTTCCGTGAGCTGGTGCGCCTCATGATCGACGCCGAAATGCAGGCCCTGCAATCGCCAAGCGCCATGGCGGTGGGAGGCGGCGATTAACTGGGTCAACTGGGATTGCTCGTAACTGAAATTTGTAGCTGGCGTTGGACCATCGAGACGATCTCTCGCCCAATCACCAGCGATGCGGTCGCTGCGGGCGAGGGCACGTTGACCACGTGGATGGCGCGGTCGCTGACGGCAAATCGAAAATCGTCCACCAGTTTGCCGGCGCGATCCATAGCCTGCGCGCGCACGCCGGCGCCGCCGCCCTCCAGATCGCGCGACTGAATGTCCGGCACCAGCCGCTGTAGCGCCTTCACGAACGCGTTCTTGTTGAAGGATCGGTAGTACTCGCCCGCGCCGACTTTCCAGAACTTCCCCGCCATCCGCCAGAACCCGGCGAAGCCCGCCGCCTGGGCAAGTTCCCGGATGCTGATGTCAGTCTTGCGGTAGCCTTCGCGCCGCA
This sequence comes from Terriglobia bacterium, assembly GCA_020073285.1. Taxonomy (GTDB): domain Bacteria; phylum Acidobacteriota; class Terriglobia; order Terriglobales; family Acidobacteriaceae; genus JAIQGF01. The sequence goes on from JAIQFM010000015.1 coordinate 10,532, forward strand.
ACGCCAGCACCGCGTTCGGGCCTGCCTCGACGCTGCCGTCCACGCGGCGCGTGAAGTGCACGCCGAGGAACGGCAACTCCGGGTCGGGCACGGGATAGATGAGCCCGTGCACCAGGCTGCGCCGTGAGGGCGCGATCTCCCAGTACTCACCGCGGAAGGGAATAATCCTGATGTCCGTTTCCGCGCCCGCCATGCGACTGATCCGGTCGCTATACAGTCCCGCGCAGTTAACCAGGAAGCCTACGCTGTAGTCGCCGCGCGTCGTCTCGACGACGACCTCTCCGCCGCGGCGCACGATTCCCACCACCTTCGTTCCCGTCTGCACGACTCCGCCTGACTGTTGCACGAGCTCCGCGTATTTGCAGGTGACGGCGGCGTAATCCGTGATGCCGGTGCTGGCAACGTGCAGAGCGCGGATTCCCGCCGCGTAGGGCTCCAGTTCGCGCAGCCGCTCCGGGCCGATCATGGTCAGGCCAGGGACGCCGTTGGCCTGGCCGCGGCGATTCAGTTCTTCCAAGCGCGGCAACTCGCGTTCGCTGGTCGCGACGACGACTTTGCCGCAGAGTTCGTGCGCGATGCCATGCTCGCGGCAGAAGGCGATCATGGCGGCAGCGCCGTCGACGCAGAGCTTTGCCTTCAGCGAGCCGGGACGATAGTAGAGTCCGGAGTGAATGACGCCGCTGTTGTGACCGCTCTGGTGCGCGGCGAGGTGGTCTTCCTTCTCAAGAGCGGCGAGGCGAAAGGCGGGGAATCGTCGCGTAAATTCCAGGGCAGTAGCGAGGCCGACGATTCCGCCGCCGATGATGACGAGGTCGAACTTATCTCGTGGCATTTATTAATTGGTAAACCTTAGACTGTACCTACCCCCCTCCCCCTCCCCTTCAATAAAATCAACAACTTACGTATAGGATACCTGCAGGTAACCTAGGAAGCGCACAAGTGCTAGTTCACCTGAAGCGTGATCTGCGTGCTGCGCATCAGCGCGGTAGTGCCGCTGCCGGAGACGCCGGTCACGGTGATGGTATAGCTGCCGGCGGGCGTGCCCGGTTTCGGGATCGGGGGCGTGGTAGTGCTACCTCCGCCGCCGCCACCGCAAGCTGACATCGCCAGCAACAGGGAGATCGAGAAAGTCAGGGCAATCCAAGCGAGGAACTTCCTGTGCCTGCGCTCAGACACAGAAGATACGCCGATCAGGGCGAACATCATTCCGGGCATCGTCAGCCAAAGTGCATACAGCGGAGCGGTGCGGTGGCCGAGGGGCGGATGCAGTTGAGAGACACTCGGCGCAGTGGTTTGAATGGTCAGCGTCGTGGTTCCGCCTGCCGTCACCGACACCGGCGAAAATGTACAGGTGCTCAGCGAAGGCAGGCCGGTGCAGCCGCCGCCGGTGGCCGGATCAAAAGTCACAGTGCCGCTGAAGCCGGCTACGCCAGCAGTCGAGATGTTGAAGGTTGCGGAGCCGCCGGCTTTCACGGTAGCCGTCTTATCGCACGTGCCTGGGGCGGAAGTGGAGTTGCAGGCAGTCGGGTTGTTCAGATCCTGCACGGTGACGGTGACGCTCTGGTTGTGAGCCAGGGACACGAACGCAGCGTCATTGCTGTTCAGGGTAGCCGAAAACGTTCCGCCGGCAGTGCCGGTGGCGGGCACATTGATGGTCGCTGTGGGAGAGATGGTCAGCGGCACGTTGTAAGGGCTGGCGGGGCTCAACGTGCAGGTGAACGGTGTAGGTACGGAGCATTGCACGGCAACACTTCCTATGAAGCCGTTCAGAGCGGTGATTGACAAAGCGCTGGATGTCGAAGCCCCGGGCAACACCGGTGTGGGTGTTGTAGCGGTAAAGGCGTAGTCCACCACCCCGTAATTGAAACCTACGCTGCTGGCCGCGCCGCTGGTATCGCGGGCGGTGACGGTGACGACATAGTTTTTGGCAGGCGTCGAGGTCGTAGTGGTTATGGTGACACTGGCGCTCTGAGGAGTAGAGGCCGCGGTGAGGGGAATGGACGTAACGCTCGTCGCGCAGCCGGGAACCGAATTGCCAGTTGAGTCAACGATGGCGCAGGTTAACGAAACCGTGCCGGAATAGTTCGATGACGTGAGGGTGACATTGGCGGTGAGTGTCTGGCCGGGTTTGGCAGGATTGGGAGAAATGCTTCCGCTGGAGGACAGGCTGAACGAACTCGCGCTCACGATCAGCGAAAGCGTCTGACTGTGTGGCACGCCAGAGGACGGAACCGTGGCGGTAATGGTGATCGGGTATGTGCCCACCGCTGCGGTGGAGATCGGGATGGCCAAAGCCACCGTTGTCGCTGATGTCTGTCCGCCGGTGAGGGACGGAGAAGCAGGCGTAAACGCGCACGGCCCGGCGCCGGTCGGCAGGCCGATGCAGTTGAGCACGACAGCGCCAGATAAGACGCTGTTTGGCATGAGAGTGAAACTGGCATTGGCGCTCTGGCCGCCGCCGGCAGTTACGCTCGCGGGCGAAAGAACGCTCATGGTGAAGTCGGGCGCGATAACCGTCACGGACAGCGTCTGCGCGTGCTGCACGGTTCCGCTGGGGGTGGAAACGGTGGCGGTGACGGTGATGGTGTAGGTACCGGGCGCCGCCGTGGACATGGGGACAGCCAAATTCACGGTGGTGGCGGTTGTCTGCTCGGCAGCGAGGCTCGGCAAAGGAGGGGTAAAGGCGCAAGAGCCGGCGCCCGCCGGCAAGCCGGAGCAGGTGAAATTTACTGCGCCGGACAAGGTGCTGTTCGGCATGAGGGTGAAGCTGGCGTTGGAGGTCTGGCCAGTGGCAACATTCTGAGAGGCCGGCGCGATCGCGCTCATCGTGAAGTCAGGCGCGGCCAGCACGGTTAGCGTGGCTGAAGTCTGCTGCGAGGAGCCGCCCCCGGTGGCGGTGATGGTTACGGTATAAGTCCCGACCGGAGTGGTGAGGCTGGTGGGAATGGTCACGTTGACGCTGGCCGTGGTTGCCGGCGGAATGGTGGGTGCGGCGGGCGAAAAGCTGCAAGGGCCGGCGCCCGCGGGAAGCCCAGCCGAACAACTAAACGCCATGGTCACTGGAGCGGCAGCATTGGATGCTGAGGTGACGCTAAAGCTAGTCGCTGCCTGAGCGCCTGCTGGTACGATGGCTGCCGCGGCAGGCGCCACCAGCGTGAAGGGCATGATGGTCAAAGACAAAGTCTGCGAGTGCTGCACGGTGCCCACGGAGAGGGTAACGCTGGCAGTGACGGTAACGGTGTAAGTGCCCGGCGCCGCCGTGGACGTCGGGATCGTCAGATTGACCGTCGTCGGTGTCGTCTGCCCGGCAGTAAGGCTTGGCGAGGAAGGTGCGAAGGCGCACGGGCCCGCAGCCGCCGGCAGCCCGCTACAGGTGAGCACCGCAGTGCCGGACAAACTGCTGTTCGGCAGCAGAGTGAAGCTGGTGTTGACGGTCTGTCCGGGCGTGACCGAAGCGGAGGCGGGCGAAAGTGCGCTCATCGTGAAGTCATCGTTGACCGAGTTGAGAGTCACGCCAACCTGCTGAGTGATGGCGCTGGGATCACCGCCGACGGCAACGATGTTGAAATTGAATTGGTTCACCCCGGAGTTGCCGGTCGGTGCGGAATCGCCAGCCGAAATCGAAAAAGTCAGACTGGTAGCGCCGGATGAAGGCGTAAGCGTCTGCGGCGCGCAGCCGATGGACGGAAGGGACGCACCGCCTATGGGTTGGCATGAGATGGAAATCGGATAGTTATAGCCGTCGATCAGCGAAATCGTGCCGTTGAAGACGGCCGTTTGACCGACGAGTGCGGCGACAGTGGCAGACGGGATTGTCATCAGGAACGTCGGCACCGGGGCGATGGAAATTTCCCAAATGCCGCGGCCGTAAGTGGAAGCCCGCAGGCGAAGCGGCATCCCGTGAGTGTCGGAGGGATTGTTATAGATCTTGAGTTGGGTGACAGTGACGTTGGGGAGGGAACCGGTTCCGGAGGACGGTCCGACTTCCGTCCACACGCCGTCGCCGGTTGACCAGAAAACACCAACATCCGTGCCGACGTAAATCACATTGGCGAGACTTGGATACGTCGCGACGGCGCTGGCTGGGGGAATGACGACGGCATCGGCCGGAGCGTCGGGCAGGCCGGTAGTGGTGGCATCGCCGTCGAGCTTGGCCCAGTGCGCACCCGCATCGGCAGTCTTAAAGACATGACCGACACCAAAGCCCATCACGGTGACGAACGCGGTCTTGCCGGATGAGTCGCTAGGATCAAGTGCGATGCCGGAAATCGTGTAGTGATTGGGATTAATGTTGCAGGCGGAGGAGGTAGCGGTACAGGCCGCGGTCACACCGTTGTTGATACCGCTGACCTCGCTCCAACTGCTAGTGCCGGAATCGGCCGCGAGAGTCCGCCACACCTGACCTCCGCAGGGCTTGCCGTTGGTACATTCCGTCGCCGCGTTGGTGGAGTCGGCGATGCCTTCCATGCCGGCCCAGATGACCTGCGAGCCTCCGCCGGTGCCAGAACCAAGCGGGATCCCCGGATCGCACGGACCGTTGCACGGCCCGCCGGCGGCGATGGTGTTGACCATAAAAGTACTGGGATTGAGGGTGGGATCACCGCAACTGGCAACCACGCCGGTGTCCAGATTGAAGGTAAGGGGATTGCCGCCGGCACCGGCGACCGACCAGTCGCTTCCGGTTCCGTCGCTGTTGCCGCGCCAGACGCGGCAGGAGCCGACTAGCATCCGGCCCGAGGCCTGCGGGTCGAGCATGAAGAACGTGTAAAACGACGAATAATCGCCGCCGATCTTGTCCTGGGTGACAACCGCAGTGAACGTCTGATTGGTGCAGGAAATGCCGCTAGTGCAGCGCTGGATGCCGCCGTTGGCCTTGAGAGGCGCAGGGTTGGACGTGAACCACTCGTTTCCACTGAGCGGGTTGATGGCGTTAAAGCCGCCGTCGCCGTTGTTGACCGAGAGCCAATTGCCGCTGGAGGGCGAGGCGCTGCTGACGGCGGGCGAACCGTTGTCCTGGGTGCCGCCGACTAAGGTTGTTGGGTCGGTGGCGTGGTGGGAGAAGCCCACGAACTGAATCATGGAAAAGCCGGCGGAGTTGCTGAGGTTGTCGAACTGGCTTTGCGGCGTGCCGGGCGGACAGGTTCCGCTGGTCAGCAAGGAGCCCTTCGCGACGCGGTAGATGCCGCCGTCATTGCCGAAAAAGATGGGTGGATCGAAACCGGGATGAGCCGCGACGAAGGCGCCGGTGACGTCGTTGCCGAGAAAATCAATGCCGTGTTCGTCGGGATGGACGTGCGCGGCGTTGCCGGACGGCGAGCAGCCGTACACGTGGGTCAAATTCAGGAACGGTAGGGAAGCGCAAGTCGGATTCGTCCCCGGACCAGTGCCTGGGATGATTCTGCACTTGTATTCGTTGACACCACCGGCGTAGAGGTCGGTTATGTCACCCTCGGGGACCGCCGCGAGCGTGATGTTGTAAGTACCCTGGCCGGTGGGGGGAACGCCGCATCCGGTGGAGTCACCGCAGTTATCGATGCCGGTGGTCGAGATTGCGGTCCAGGTCAGCCCGCCGTTCTTGGTTTGCCAGATGCCGATGTCGGTTTCCTGGGCGTTGTAAATCCACACGTACATTTCATCGCGGCCGGGCACGATGGCCATTTCCGCCCGGTACAGCGAGCACGTGCTGCTGAATGGGCTGGACGGGCAAGCTGTCAGGCTGAGATCGGCGGTGGGAGCACCGGGCTGATTCGCGAGGCGCGTCCAGTTAGCGCCATCGGCGGATGAGTAGAGGCCGTGATAGCGCAGGTTGGCGTAGAACTTTTTCTGGGTAGGATTGTAGATGACGGAATTGGCCGAGCCGGCATCGGGAGATGCGGCTCCATCCGAGACGTTGGCGCGAGTCCAGGTGGCGCCCGCGTCAATGGAGTAATAGATGCCGCGAGCGCTGCTGCCCGCAGTCTCGGCGCCCACTGTGAGGCCGCCACTGGCCGCGGCAGTGGTGGCTACCACGGTGCTGGTGGTAAGGGTGGTGGTGTTGTCAGTGCTAAAGGCGATGCGAGTGAAACCCAGTCCGTGAAAGGACACGCTTCCGGAAGAGGGACATGCCGGGTTGGACGTAGGACAAGAGGCGCTGCTGATCAGAGTCCAATTGGCGCCGCGATCAGTGGATCGCAGCATGCCAAGGCCGTAGTAGGAATCGGCGGAGTTGTTGGCCTCGCCGCTTCCAGCCAGGATCAAACTGGTGTTGCCCGGTTGCAGGGCGATGGCGCCAACGGTGAGCGTAGCCTGGCCATCGGTAAGAGGAGTCCAGGTGACCGGCGCGGCACACACACCATTGCTGTCGCAGGAGCGAGTGGCGCTGACGGCGTTGGTGGTTTTCCAGACGCCACCGGAGGCGCCGCCGAGGTAAACCGTGTTGCCGGTGGAATCGCTCTGATCCACGACGACGGAGGTGACGCGGCCCACAGCGGGGCCGTAATTCTGCTGGTTGGGCGGGTTGGTGTTCAGCCCTGAGGTCGCGGTCGGGGCCGGGCCGAGGAAATTCCAGGGCGCGCCGCCGCTGGGCGCCGGCACGAATAACGGGCGAGGCGATGCTGTGCCGGCCGCAGTGGCGCCCTGCGTGGCGGTGGTCTGGTCGCGCGCAAGTCCCTGGAGACGACGGTTGTTCAGCTTCTGGTTGTAGGCGCGGTGGAGTTGTTCAGCTCCGGGTTTGCCGTTGACCATGCGTCCGCGCAGAAACCACTTGGCGCGTTCCTGGGGGCGGTCGTTCTCGTTTTCGGCGGGATTCTCGGCGGATATTTTAGCGCCTTGCGCGAAGGCCATCGAACCGCAAAGCAGGAAGGAGAGAAAGGACAAGGATAAACGGACACCTAATCGCATAATAGCTGACCACGGATAGACTTAGGGAATCGAGGAAGTATGTTGCCGGGCAGCTACTAAGTCAATCAAGAACGCGCCTTAAGGCAGTGGCCAGTGGTCAGTGGCCAATGGTGCCAGCGGCCAGCATTTTCGCGGCGAACCAGTTTAGAGCGGTTTCTGAGTTGGCGTGGCCGCAAAGAAATAACCCGAGATCCTTCGACTCGGGTTTCCCGCGCACGACCACCCCAGCACGCGAAAGGCAGGCGTGCAGGGGACCCCGGTTACGAAAGCGCGCCTCAGGATGACATCAGGGTACGTCAGCTGTGGAACCGATCTAGCCGCTGATTAACGCGGATGTACGCTGATCATTTCAGAATCTGCGTTCCTCAGCGTTCATCCGCGGCTAATCTCCGGCCCGCTGGGCTAGGCGTAGAAGACCGCGGCAGTGGTGTCGGCCGAACTGAAGGTGAAGGACGCGAAATTAGTCTTCCAGCACCGGCATTTGTTTGAGGACCTCCTCAGCGCGGGGGCGATTGCTGAGGAATTCGTCGCGACGGATCTTGCCGTCGCGGAAGAACAGATTGCGCTTGGCGAACTGCGCGATGTCCGGCTCATGCGTGACCAGCACGATGGTGAGACCGCGCTCTTCGTTGAGACGCTGAAAGATGTCCATGATCTCGACCGCGGTGCGGCTGTCGAGATTGCCGGTGGGCTCGTCGGCGAGCAGGATGGTGGGCAGATTGACGAGCGCGCGCGCAATCGCAACCCGCTGTTGCTGGCCGCCGGAAAGCTGGGAAGGGAAGTGTTCGGCGCGATCGGCGAGGCCGACCTGCTTGAGCGCAGCGACGGCGCGGCGCGTGGCTTCCTCGCGCGGGATGCGGGCGTAGTGGGTCGGCAACTCGACGTTTTCCATGGCGGTGGTGCGGGAAAGCAAGTTGAAGCCCTGGAACACGAAGCCAATCTTGCGATTGCGGATGGCCGCCAGATCGCGCTTGCTGAGGGTGGAGACATCGGTACCTTCGAGCAGATAACGCCCGCTGCTGGGGCGGTCAAGGCAGCCGAGGATGTTCATGAAGGTGGACTTGCCGCCGCCGCTGGCGCCCATGACGGCGACGAACTCGCCGGCAGCGATCTGCACCGACACGCCACGCAGCGCATGGACGCGGGTTTCGCCAAGTTCGTAGTATTTGTGGACGTCCTCGACGTCAATGACGGCAGTGGTGGCGGCGGGACTAGACGTCGTCGATGTTGAGGAGCCAGCGGTGATTGCCATGGAAGTCTAAGGTTTTACTTTAACAACCTGTCGTCCCTGCGGGACTCAGAACGCTGCACTTCCGAGTCTGTGTCAAAACTTCAGTCGTGCCTACGGCACTAGAAGATTTTTCCCACTATGACCCGCCGCTGAAGCGGCGGGCTATTGTCATTCGCCCCGCCGGGGCTGCGATGTCGCGGTTTCGCACCACCGGCAATCATGACAGACCGTTTCTCATAGGGGCTGCGATGTCGCGGTTTCGCACCACCGGCAATTATGACAGACCGTTTTTCATGCAGACTCTTCCGTGCTGGGCTACCAGCGTCTCGCCGCTGCGGGACTGCGGTCAGACTGCTTTACCGGCCCGGCGGACGGCCGCCCATCGGACCGCTGGTCCCCGGTCGCGACCCGCTCTTGCTGGCGCCAATGACCAGCTCGTCGCCTTCGTTCAGCTCGCCATGCAGAACCTGCACGACTTCGGTGACGGTGTGATCGGTGATGCCGGTGCGCACCTGAACCGGCTTCAGGGTTTTGTCGGGCAACTGCTTCCAGACAATGGCGACATCCGTGGGCGGACCCTGGCGCGTGCTCATGCCGTCGCCGGGCCGCTCGCCGCCTTGTCCGGCACGATAGGCGCCGCCGGTAGCTGGACCGGCGCTACGAGTGGCGCCTGGTGCAGCTTGGACGCCGCGCATGCCGGGCGCACGCGACTTGCCCTGCACCTGGGCTGGTTGCTGCGCGGGCGCGCCGGGTTGCACTTGAGCCTGAGCTGGTGGCGCTTGTCCTTGCGGTGCTTGCGCCGGCTGTCCTTCAGTTTGCGATTGGCGGCCGGCTTGGCGACGCCCACCACCGGCCTCGATGCCGTTCTCCTTCAACACGGCACGCAGCTCTTCCGGCTTCATGTCCGGGGTGTAGCGCAGCGCGCCGTTGGGAAGTTTCACGACGTCATGCGCGCTGGCCACCGGAATGGTGACGTAAGCTGTCATGCCGGGAAAGAGCTTGAGCTCGGGGTTGTCGAAATCAATGATGGTGTCGTAGGTGACGACGTTCTGCACCGTCGTCGGGTTCATGCGGACCTGCGACACGGCCCCGTTGAAGGTCTCGCGCGGGAAGGCGTCCACCTTGAACCAGACTTTTTGCCCGACGCGAATCTGGCCGACGTCGCTTTCGTCGGTCTTGGTGTAGACCTGCATTTTGGTGAGGTCTTGCGCGATGGTGAACAGGGTGGGCGCCTGCAGCGAGGCCGCCACGGTCTGGCCAACGTCAATGGCGCGGTTGACCACGGTGCCGTCAATGGGGGCGAAGATATAGGTGTGGTCGAGATTGGTTTGGGCGACGGAAACCGCGGCCTTGCGCTGCTCGACCTGGGCGGCGGCCTGCGTGACCTGGGCATCGGCAGCGGAGACAGCGGCGACGGCGGAGTCGTAATTGGCCTTGGCAAGATCGAGTTGTTGCTGGCTCATGACGCCCTGCCTGGTGAGGCCAAGAGTACGGTCGTAGTCAGCTTTGGTCTGCTCCAGCGCAGCCTTGGCTTTCTCCAGGTTGGCTTTCGCGGAAGCCACGTTGGCCTTGGCGTTTTCGTAGTCGGCCTTGGCCTGCAACAGGGCGCCCTGGAAGAGCGAGGGCTCGATCTCCGCGATTAACTGGTTCTTCTTCACCTTGGAATTGAAGTCGGCGTGCAGCTTGTAGATGTTGCCGGAAACCTGGGAGCCGACCTGGACGGAGGTGACGGCGTTGATGGTACCGGTGGCGTCGACTACTTCGCGAATATCGCCGTGCTCGACCTTGGCGATGAAGTACTGCGTCTTGTCCTTGCGATTGAGGCCGAAAGCGGCGAACAGCGCCACCGCGATCAGCAGCGCGGCCACAATCGTCCATTTGTTCTTCAGTATGCGCACAAAGTAAACGGCCTTTCTGGGCTAAGTATAAGGGCGACAGGACTACCCTAAAGTCTAACTGCCGCGGCAGCAGCCGCGCTAACCGATTTACAAAAGATTACACCCGCCTCCCTTGCGGCCGAAGGGCGAAGCGGGGCGCAAGCGGGCAAGCGCGGCGGTCGCGTTACAATCCCTTCTCCATTTGACGCGGGTTGGGCTGAATAGTCTATGACACGTATCCCAAGAGAGCCATGTCGATCGGTCTATCGGTCTCTCAGTGTCATGTGGCTGATGATCGTCTGCGCCAGCGGCGCTTTGCAGGCGCAGAGCACTTTGACGGTGGCGGCGGCGGCGAACTTGCAGCCGGCGCTCAGCGAAATCGCGGCCAAGTTCGAGAAGCAAGGCGGAACGCATGTTGCGCTGGTATTCGGATCGTCCGGCAACCTGACGACGCAGATCGAACACGGCGCGCCCTACGATGTATTTCTCTCGGCCGACATGTCATATCCGGAGCGGCTGGCAAGCGAAGGTCTGGGAATGCGCGAATGGTTGCGCCGCTACGCCGTGGGCAAGCTGGTGCTGTGGGTGAAAAAGGATTCGCACATCGATCTGGGCCGACTCGGCGAGCGTGTGCTGCTCGAACCTGCCGTCCGCAAGATCGCAATCGCCAACCCGGTGCACGCACCGTATGGGGTCGCAGCGATGGCGTACCTGAAAAGCGCGAACCTTCGCGACCAGGTCAACGACAAGCTGGTGTTGGGCGAAGACGTCGCGCAGGCCGCCCAGTTCGTAATCTCCGGCAACGCGCAGGTCGGCGTTATCCCGCTGTCATTGGCCCTCGCACCCAAGATGGTTGAAGTCGGCACGTATTATGCCCTTACTAAGAATGCGCCGACCGTTGAGCAAGGTGCGATCGTCCTAAGCAAGGCCGCTGACAAGTCCGCCGCCGCGAAATTTCTCGAGTTCATGAGATCGTCGGATGCCGTCGCGATCCTGCAGCGCTACGGTTATGACGTGCCCGAGGCAAAACCATGAATTGGCAAGCGTTCGCGCTGACCGGGCAACTGGCGGTGATCGTGGCCACGGTGCTGGTCATCCTTGGCCTGCCGATCGCCTACTGGATCACGTACTCGCGCTGGCGCTGGAAATTCCTGATTGAAGCGGTAGTGTCGGTTCCGCTGGTGTTACCGCCGACGGTGCTCGGCTATTACCTGCTGGTGCTGTTTGGAAATACCGTCTGGTTCGGACGATGGTACGAATCGCTGACCGGGCACACGCTGGCGTTCACCTTCAGCGGACTGGTGATCGGCTCCATTCTCTACAGCCTTCCGTTTGCGGTGCAGCCGTTCGCGGCCTCGTTCGCGGCGGTGGACAGGCGGCTGCTGGCGGCGTCGGCGACGCTGGGCGCGTCGGCGTGGCGAACGTTCTGGCGGGTGATTCTGCCCCTGTCGGTGCCGGGCCTGGTGACCGGGGTGGCGCTGAGCTTTGCCCATACCGTGGGCGAGTTTGGGGTGGTGCTGATGATCGGCGGCAACATTCCGGGCGTGACGCGCACGGTGTCGATCGACATCTACGACCGGGTGCAGGCGGCGGAGTTCGCGCAGGCGGGACAAACCGCGCTGCTGCTGCTGGTTTTCTCCTTCGTCGTGCTCTCGCTGGTGTACGCGCTCAACCGCAAGGTGTGGGCGGCATGGCCGTTTCGCTGATCAGAGGTTGGGCGCCGCCTGCTTGTCCCGCGCTTCCTGCTGCGCGCGTTCCACCTGACGTCCAATGTCGTTCCAGGTGGCGACGGCGACGATGGCCAGCAACACCAGCGCGGCGGTGATTCCCAGGGTGATGGCCAGATAGCGGTCCGGATGCCGGAGTACACGAATGATGTGCCGGCTGTAGTGCGACGCGATCCAGGCAACCAGCGAGTAGCGGAAGGCGCGGCCGGCGACTACCGCCGTCATGTATTTGCGAATGGGAAATTTCAGCGCCCCGGCCGCTACGAAAAACGGCGAACTGGGAAACGGCGGCGGTGCGATGACCGCGATCACCACCGCAGCCACGCCCCAGCGCTGCAGCATGGCGTTGACGCGGGCGACGCGTTTCTCACCCAGCTTGCTTTGCAGCCATCCCATGCCCGCTTTGCTCGCCATCCGGTACATCAGGTATGCGCCGATGACCGAACCTACGGTGCTCATCAAGGCGTAGAACCACCATAGGTCGCGATGGCGCGCCGCCAGCAGGGCGTTGAAGATGTCCAGGCTGCCCAAGGTCGGGATGAGCGAGCTGTCAACGACGCCGAGGACCAGCAGACCCGGGCCGCCCCAGCGGCGCAGGGTGGTCCAGAGAGATGCCAAGACGAAAATCTGTCTGTGGTGAGGGACCGGCATGCAACAAAAAGCTTAGATGTGAATCAGCGGCGGCGGGCGGGAAAAATGACGCGCGTGCCGAGTTTGACAAATGTCCGATCAACAAATCGCCCCATCGCAAATTACAATGTCCCGCTACGACCGGCACACAACCATCCACGCTCGCCGTTTCGGTCCGCAAACGGCTGTCGGAGAGCTTTACGCTGGACGTGTCGTTCACCGCTCCCAGCGGTATCACCATGCTGTTCGGCGCATCGGGCGCGGGCAAAACCACCGTGCTGGAGTGCATCTCCGGGCTGCTGGTGGCGGATGCGGGGCGGGTTGCGGTCAGTGAAACGGTTCTGTTCGACGGCGAAATGCGGGTCAATGTGCCGGTGGCGCAGCGGCGCGTCGCCTATGTGTTTCAGACGCTGGCGCTGTTTCCACACATGAGCGTGGAAGGGAATATCGCCTATGGACTCGACCGCGTGCCGCGGGAGCAACGGCGGAAGGCGGTGGATAGCATTGTGGAGGCGTTTCGCATCCGGCACCTGCGCCAGCGCCGGCCGGGTGAAATTTCCGGGGGTGAGCGCCAGCGGACCGCACTGGCCCGTGCGCTGGTGACCGACCCGCGGGTGCTGCTTTTGGACGAGCCGCTGTCGGCCCTCGATGTCGCGACCAAGAACGCGATCATGGCGGACCTGCGCGCCTGGAATGACGCGCACCGCATTCCGGTGCTGTACGTCACGCATAGCCGTGAGGAACTGTTCGCGCTGGGCGAGCGGGTGATCGCGCTGGAGCAGGGAAGAATCGTCGCGGAGGGCCTGCCGCAGGCGGTGTTGCGGGCGCCACGGCTGGAGGCGCTGGCCCAGGCCGCCGGTTTTGAAAATATATTTGACGGCACCGTGACCGCATGGCACGAGGAGACGGGCACGATGTCCTGCCACATCGGACCCGGCGCACAACTGGAAGCGCCGCTGGGACACGCGCCGGTCGGCGATTGCGTTCGCATCGGCATTCGTGCCGGCGACATCCTGCTGGCGATCGCGCCACCGCAGGGGTTGAGCGCGCGCAACGTGCTGCCCGGGAAAATTGTCTCCCTGGAGCGGCGAGATGTGACGGTGATCGCGCGCGTGCGGTACGCAGGCGATGTTGAGGCGGGATTGGAAATGGAAGTCCACGTTACGCCCGGTGCGCAGCAAGCGCTTGCCCTGGCGAAGGGGCGCGAGGTGTGGCTGGTGATCAAGACGTATTCGTGCCATCTGTTGCGGTGAGAACAGTGGCCAGTGGCCGGTGGTCGATCGTCAACGGCGTTGCGGAAATCGACGGAAACTGAAACTGCCATGAAGATCCGATCCGCCCGATCCGGCCCCTCACAATGCAGGGTGATGCCGGTCAGGGCCGGAGGCGAACCGTTGGGGCAGGCCCGCCTTGAATTGAAAATGAATTTCATTTTCAATATCGCAGCCACCCCGAGGTCGTCACCGTGAACCTTCGAAACCTCCCGTTAGCCGTCGTTCTTCTCGCCCTCACCCCCGCCGTTTTTGCGCAGGACACACCGTACTTCGTCACTTACGACCATCACCTGGAAGAGCCTGGAAACCTGGAAATTTCGGTGTCCAACAACCTGGGCATCCCGCGCACCGGCCAGCCGGTGTTTGCCGCGCCGCTGCTGGAGCTGGAATACGGCGTGAAGGCGTGGTGGACGACCGAATTTTACCTGGAAGGGCAGTCCCGGGAGAGGGACAGCACCATCTTCACGGGCTGGCGGCTGGAGAACCGGTTCCGGCCGCTGGCCCGCGAGCACCGCATCAATCCGGTGCTGTATTTCGAGTTCGAGAACGTCAACGAGGGTTCCAGGATCATGAAAGAGCTAGTAGGCCACGCCAGCTCTTTCGACGAGCCCAACGCCGACCTGCGCCGCGCCCACGCCCGCGAACTGGAAACCAAGCTCATCCTTTCCAGCACGGCGCACGACTGGAACATTTCCGAGAACTTCATCGTCGAGAAGAACCTGACCGAAAACGAGGGGTACGAGTTCGGCTACTCGCTGGGCGTGTGGCGCCCGCTGGCGCGGATCGCGTCGGCGAAGGACTGTCGTTTCTGCCGGGAGAATTTCATCGCCGGGCTGGAACTTTACGGCGGCCTGGGCAGCACGGAACAATTCGGCTTCCACGACACGGCGCACTACCTGGCGCCGGTAATCCGGTGGAACGTCACCGACGACAGTGCCATCGTCTTATCGCCCGCCGTAGGTCTGACTTCGGGGAGCAACCCGCTGCTGTTGCGCTTCAAGTATCAGTACGAGGTCAACGGGTTCGGGAGGAAGGTCGCGTCTTTGTTCAGGAGCAAGCAATGAGGGTTCAGGAGCAAGCAATGAGGGTTCAGGAGCAAGCAATGAGGGTTCGGGAGCAAGCAATGAGGCGCGCGCTCATCATTGTCCTTGGCCTTGGCCCCATGCTGGTCGCCGGACTGCTGGCGGCGCAGAACATCGACTACCAGCCCGACCCCTCCTGGCAAGCGCCGGCGCCGGCTGCGGCACGTCCCAACCCGCAGGCAGGATCGCCCGAGCTTGCCGCCGGCGGACGAAAGCTGTTTCTACGCATTTGCGCGAGGTGTCACGGCGCCGAAGGTGGAGGGCTGAAAAATGCCGCCGATCTTCAGTTGCCCGTCGTGCAGCGGCAGACGGATGGCGCGCTGTTCTGGAAGATCACCAACGGCAATCAGCGCCGCGGCATGCCGTCGTTCAGCGGCGTGCCGGAGATGCAGCGCTGGCAGATCGTGCTCTACCTGCGGACACTCGCGGCCGAGAAGGAGAAGCAGAAGTAACTTCCACCAGGATTGCCCTGAAGTGCCTCTCGGCAGCGTGGTTATTCGAAGCCGACGAAGACCGGCTCGGGCGTGAGCTGAATGCCGAACTTCTCCAGGACCGCGCGCTGGATGTCATGGTTCAGCGCGATAATTTCCGCCGCCGTCGCGCCGCCGCGGTTCACGATGGCAAGCGCGTGCTTGCGCGAAATTCCGACATTGCCGCGCGTGTATCCCTTGTGAAAGCCCGCGTTCTCCACCAGCCACGCGGCAGGGATCTTGTATTGCCGGGCCGGCGCGGGATAACTGGGAACGGCGCTGCCGGTAAGCAGAATTGCGGCGGCGTTCAGTCGCTCGTAGTCCGCCGGATCGAGCGCCGGATTCTTGAAGAATGATCCCGCGCTGCGCGAGTCCTCATCGCCCTCGACGATCAGCATGGCTTTCGAGAGGCGAATCTCCTTGACCGCCTCGCGCACATCCGACAATGTGGGCCGCTTGAGGGCAAATCCCCACCCTGTCTCGCCAACCCCGGGCGAGACAAGGGTGGGGCAACCGTTGTGTTCAAAGTACTGTTTGAGGTCGCGATACGCGATGGTGGGCGCGCCGCCGGGTTGGAGCGCGTAGGCCACGCGCAGGATGATGAACCTGCCGCGCTCGCCGGTGTTGAAGATGCTGCGGCGATAGGCGAAGCCGCACGCTTCATGGCCCAGGCTGCGCACCTGGCGGTCGCGCAGGTCGAGCACTTGCACTTCGATAATGGTTCCGGAAACTTCCTGGCCGTAGGCGCCAACGTTTTGCACCGGCGTGCCGCCCACCGTCCCGGGAATGCCGCTCATGCACTCGAGTCCGGCACAATTGGCGGCGACGGTTTGCACGACCAGCGCGTCCCACTCAACACCTGCACCGGCCTCAAATACCTGCTTCCCGTCTTG
Source organism: Terriglobia bacterium (assembly GCA_020073285.1). Lineage (GTDB taxonomy): Bacteria > Acidobacteriota > Terriglobia > Terriglobales > Acidobacteriaceae > JAIQGF01. Next base: position 26,595 of record JAIQFM010000015.1, read on the forward strand.
CTCGCGCCGCTCGACGCCGCCGATCGCGATCCTCAAGACAAGGCCGGGAAAGCCGGAGTCGGCGACCACCAGATTACTTCCGCCGCCGAGTACAAACAGCGGCACCGCGCGCAAGTTCGCCCAGTCCACCGCCTGGCGGACATCGTCGGGTGTGGCCGCCTGGGCAAAATAACGGGCTGGGCCGCCGACCTGGAGCGTCGTCAGGGGCGCCAGCGGCACATGTTCGAGGACCTGCATGACGGGTTCAGCGACACTATACACGGCGTCGCGACCGACTCGCGTATTGGCGGGCAGGAGAAGACCGGCGGCAAACAGGGCCGCCGGTCGGAGGGTCTCGACTGGTTCTTTATTGGGTGCCGATGTCGTGGCGGGCTTTTTCACCCTGGAAAGCCAAGGACTGGAGCACCGGCTCGCCAGCGTCGTTTTTCCGGGCGTCCTGTTCGGTCTGTGCCACCTTGCGAGGGAGTTCCACGAGGTTGCAACGCACGCGGACCTTCTCCTGATTGTTCATGGTCTTGAAGACCAGCAGGTGGCTGTCCCCGTCCATGAGTTCCTGGACCTTGTATTCCCCGGCGGGCAACAGCACGTCGCCGACCTTCACCGCGGTGATAAAGTCGACGGTTTTTACCTTGCCCATTCGTTGGGAGGGCGCATCAGCCGCCATGCCGGACAGGGCAGCGGATACCAACAGCGCGATGCCGAGCAGCTTCATACCTTTGCTCATTCTCTTCTCCTGCGTTTTGGGGGGACCGCTACCCGTTGCGGGATTTAGTCGATAGACGCGAGTATCACAAATAAGTGAGCAGATATCGTGAGACGAGGGATGGGTACCACGGAAAGCGAAGCGGTTTGCTATTTTCCAGGGACAACTTGCTTGATCGCGATGCCATTGGGCTGGATCCCGACCGGCACAATGGTGAACAGGCTGCGCAGCTTGTTGGGATTCTGTCCTTTGATAAAGGCTTCGGGCAGGCTGATCTTGTTGCCGCGCGGCAGCTTGGTAAGGCGCGCCACCGCAACATCGCCTGGCTGGGTATCGAGGGCGAGCAGAAAGTCTTCTGCCGGGGTGAGCGCGAGTTGGTCAGGGCGATGGCCGACGGGAATGGAATCAATGACGCGGCCGGAATCAATGCTGAGAACCGAGACTGAGTCGGAACCGAAATTGCTGACGTAGAGCAGGGAATTATCCGCGCTAACGATCGCGTGCACCGGCTGGCTGCCGATCAGGTAAGTGGCGCCGACCTCATTAGGAGTGGTTTCGATCACGGACACCGAGGAGGAATCGAAGTTGCACACGAATAATTCACCGCCATCGGGCTTGAGCGCGAGGTGAATGGGCGTCTTGCCGACGTCGAGCAGGGCCAGCAGCTTGTCGGCCTTGAGATCAACCGCCGCGACTTGTGCCGATCCGGTGCAGGCGACAAACGCTTTGCTGGAATCGGGCAGGATGGCGATGTCCTCGGGATGCTGGCACACCGGCACGGTGGCGCGCACCTGCATCTTGACGGCGTCGAGAAGGGAGACGGAATTGCCGCCGCGGTTGGAGACGACCACGGTGTTTCCATCCGGCGAGACGCGCGCCAGTCCGGGATTTGCGCCGACGCCGACGGTGGCACGCACGCGGCGCTTTTCCAGATCGAGAATGCTGACGTTGGCCGACCCGGAATTCGCCACATAGCCGCGCGTGCCGTCCGCCGACACGTCCATGAAATACGGCGCGCGATGCACGCCGACGGTGGCGACCACCTGGTTCCTGTCCGCGTCGATGAAGCTGATGTTGTTGGACTCGGTGTTGACCGCGTAAATCTCGTTTCGTTTCGGGTTTGCCGTGACGCCGGTGGGATTGCGTCCGACAGCGATGGTCTTCGCCACCTTGAACTGCCCAAGGTCAATGACGGAGACGGTGTCGCTCTTGCCGTTGCTAACGTAGGCGTTGAGGTCGCCAGCATAGTTGCGCTGGCGACGGCACCCCAACCCCGCCACGAGCAGCACCACAACGATGAGTAAGGCTTTCTTCAACGGAACGCGATTCTAACAAGAACGACGCAGCAGGCAGCCACGCCGTTCGTCACCCGATCACCGGATCGCCCGATCACCGGATGTTGGTCGCCGCCACCGCCACCGGTTGCGGCACAGTGCGCTTGACGATGGGCGCAATCTGCCGCATCTCCGACATCAATTCCTCGAATTGCTCGGGGTAGATGGACTGCGGGCCGTCGGACAGGGCGCGGTCGGGATCGGGGTGAACTTCGACGATCAGGCCATCGGCGCCAACCGCAATGGCGGCGCGGGAGAGCGGAATCACTTTGTCGCGCTTGCCGGTGCCGTGGCTCGGATCGACCAGGATCGGAAGGTGGCTGAGGCGATGCACCGCGGGCACGATGCTCAGGTCGAGCGTATTGCGGGTGTGGTCGGCGAAGGTGCGCACGCCGCGTTCGCAAAGTACGAGCTGGTAGTTGCCCTCGCTCATCACGTACTCGGCCGCCATCAGGAATTCTTCCAGGGTGGCCGACATGCCGCGCTTCAGCAGCACCGGCTTGCGCGCCTTGCCAGCGCGCTTGAGCAGCGAGAAATTCTGCATGTTGCGGGCGCCGATCTGGATCATGTCGGCATAGCGCTCCACCAGGTCGAGCGATTCGTAGTCCACCGCCTCGGTGACGATCAGCAGCCCCAGACGCTCGCGGATCTCGGCGAGAATGCGCAGACCCTCTTCACCGAGTCCCTGAAAAGCGTAAGGCGAGGTGCGCGGCTTATAAGCGCCGCCGCGGAAGAAGCGTGCGCCCGCCTTGGCGACGTGTTCGGCGGCCGCGAAGGCTTGCTGGCGCGACTCCACCGCGCAGGGGCCGGCGATGACCGCAAGGTCGGTCCCGCCGATGGTGGTGTCCGTGCCGGGAAAGGCAACGACCGTATTTTCGCTCTTCACATCCCGGCTTACCAGCTTGTAGGGCTTGCTGACGCGAATGACTTCCTGGACACCGGGCATGTCCTCCAGGCCGATTTCGACCATGCCCTGGTTGCCGGTGATGCCGATGGCGGTGCGTTGCGCGCCCGGGATGGCGTGCGTCCGCAGCCCCACCGATTCGATTTTCTCGCACACCGCACGCACCTGGTCTTCGGTGGCGTGCGCATCCATGACAACTAGCATAGAAGCCTCTGTTCCCTCGGATCGAAACACCTAGTCTAATGCCAGCGCTGCGCGCGGGACAATGCTTTCACCTGGAATCCTCACACCGCGATTTCCTCGGTCTTCATCTGTTCCGCCTCCTCACGCAGATCGGCGAACAGTACGCTGCTCAAGTAGCGCTCGCCGAAATCCGGCAGCACGACCACGATCAGCTTGCCGGCGCTTTCCTCACGCCGGGCGACCTGCAACGCGGCCAGCACTGCCGCGCCGGATGAAAGGCCGACCAGCAGACCTTCTTCGCGCGGCAGACGGCGGGCCATGGCGATGGCGTCGTCGCTGGGGACGGCGATGACTTCGTCGATGTAATCGGTGCGCAGCACCTCGGGCACAAAGCCGGCGCCGATGCCCTGCGTTTGGTGCGGCCCGGGTTTCCCGCCCGAGAGCACCGCGCTTTCGGCCGGTTCGACGGCGACAACGCGGAAGCCGGGCCTTTTCGGGCGGATGTACTCGCTCACGCCGGTGATGGTGCCGCCGGTGCCGGCGCCCGCGACGAAAATGTCTACCTTGCCGTCGGTGTCCTGCCAGATTTCCGGGCCGGTGGTCTCGAAGTGGATTTTCGGATTCGCAGGGTTGGCGAACTGCTGCGGCATGAAGCCATCGGGAGTCTTGGCGAGGATTTCATTGGCCTTGGCGATGGCGCCCTTCATGCCCTTGGCGCCCGGAGTCAGCACCACTTCGCAGCCGAAGGCGCGCAGCAGGATGCGGCGCTCCAGGCTCATGGTGTCGGGCATGGTGACGATCAGGCGGTAGCCGCGCATCGCCGCCGCGAATGCCAGTCCGATGCCGGTGTTGCCGCTAGTCGGCTCGACCAGCACGGTTTTGCCGGGGTGAATGCGGCCGGCGCGTTCCGCCTCGCGGATCATGCTCAGGCCGATGCGGTCTTTGACGCTGTTGCAGGGATTGAAGCTTTCCAGTTTCGCGACCACGGTGGCGCGGCAGCCCTCGGTGACGCGGTTCAGCCGTACCAGCGGGGTGCGGCCAATCAGTTCGGTAACATCGTTGGCAATTTTCATAGCGAGTAGGAATCCTTGTAGCGAAGTGGGCCGAATTGTGCTGCGCGGCCGGGGAAGCGTGATGACAAATCGGCCATCGTCAATCGTAAATCATCAATCTAATTTGCGATGCCCCGCTCGATGGCGCAGGAACACAAGGACATCCTCAAGCAGCCGCCGCCCAAGACGCCGCCGTGGCGAACCTCGCGGCGCATCGGAATTCACACCTCGACCGCGGGTGGCGTGGCGAGCGCCGCCGAGCGCGCCTACCGCCTCGGGTGCAGCGCGTTCCAGATTTTTTCTTCCAGTCCGCGGCAGTGGGCGCCGTACCAGCTCAGCGGGCCACAGTGCCAGGCGATGAATAGCTTGCGCGCCAAATACGACCTGAAGCCGCTTGTGATCCACGCCAACTATCTGGTGAACCTGGCGGGAGGGAACCCGGAGTTTCATCGCAAATCCATCGCATCGTTCCGCGGCGAGATTGAACGCGGCCTCGCCTTGTGCGCCGATTACCTAGTGCTGCATCCGGGCTCGTTTCGTGGCATGAGTTGGGAACAGGGGCTGGCAAAGGTGGCAGCGTCACTGGTGGAAGCGACCGAGGGCTACGACCTGCGCCGCGGCGGGCTGACTATCCTGATTGAAAACACTGCCGGCGCAGAATTCTCGCTAGGCGGCAGCTTCGAGCAGGTGGCGGCGCTGGTGGGCGTGCTGCGCGACTATGTCCCGATCGCCGCCTGCATCGATACCTGCCACACGCACGTCGCGGGCTATGACATCGTGAGCGAGAAAGGGTACGAGCAAACGCTCACGCACCTTGGCGCGACCGTCGGCCTGAAAAATGTACCAGTGTGGCATTGCAACGACGCCAAGGCGGCGCGCGGCTCCCATCTGGACCGCCACCAACACATCGGGCAGGGAACCATTGGGCTGGAGCCGTTCCGGCGGCTGCTCAACGATCCGCGGCTTGCCCACTGCGCCTTCATCGCCGAAACGCCGATTGATAATCCCGGAGACGACTTGCGCAATGTCGAGGCGCTGAAATCGCTGGTGGAGGATGGCAAACCGCGCTCGGCGCGAAAGCGTGAAAAGACACGCAGTTGAGGTGAGACGATGCGCGCGACCGCAGCCGGCCGCGCACATAGTCAACTTACTTCATCTGGAAATTCCGAGGATCGAGCGCGACGTTATTCATAACATTCGTGAACGTATTGATGTAGCGTTGTAACCTTCGCCTATCGCCGACTGCAGCCTCATAATCAATCTCGTATGTTGTCGGCAGCGTAAGGCCGTCGAAGGTCTTGAACTCGGAGAAGGTCTGAACCACCGCATAGTAGATCATCACGGAGTCCGGCGCGGCCGCCTGCAGCCCACTGACCCCAGGGACGTTGCGACGATAGGGAACCGGACGGGATACTCTAGGAGCGGATTTTGCAATCGTGAGCACATGGCGATAGCTGTCCTGATGGAAATACAGGCGAATGTCCATATCAGTGCGTTCTCTTGGCTGATACTGGATTTCGTGCAAGTTCTCCCCATTCATGGTCTTCAAGCCGTTGTATATCAGCTTTGCACCGCGCAGTCCCGGATCCAGCAGCGGCCACGCGGTGGAAAGGGTGCCCTCGAGCAATCCTCCGCTAAGGACTGCGCTGCCTTCGTTGTAAAGAAAAAACCCAAGGGGGGAGCGATCGATGCAGATGGGGAACCCGCTGAAATCCACAAAGCAGGTGCCGGGGTAGGCTTGGATTTCGATCTTGCTCCCGTCGGTCACGATGTCTTCGCCGGGATAGGCCGGGTGTCTGTACTTGAGGACCAGGCGAACTTTTTCGGCCTCCGACACCACGGTAGCTTGGCCCTCCAGCGAAGGTGGAAGAGTGTCGGTCAACTGCAAGAACTTCGACTTGCCCTCGGCGACGCGCGTCCTTACTGCCGCTCGAGCCTCCGCCGTTCCGATGGAAGCCACGTGACGGGCAATCACCTGCTCTTACGTGAGTTTTTCCTCGGCAGCGACGTTCACGGCCGCCACCGATATCAGCAGTACTGCCACTATGGAACGAAGGCATCGCACCTTCGAGGCTCCCTTACTTGATTTCAAAGGTCTTCGGGTCGAGCGGCACGTTATTGACTACGTCATTAAAGGTGTTGGTGTAGCGCTGGTGCGCCTGGCTTTGACCTTCCAAGTCATAGCGGATCTGGAAAGTAGTGGGGAAGGTCATGCCGTCGAACTGGGCGAAATTGGAGAAGCGCTCTTCCACGCGGTAGCGGATCTCCTGTTGGGAGGCGTTCGCCACTTCGCCGCCAGTGCTCAGCTGCGGGCTCAGTGTGAGCTTGGCGATGGTGAGCACGTGCCGGAAATCCTCTTTGCTGAAATACAGCCGGATGTCAAGATCGGTGCGCTTTTTCGGCTCGTAGCGCACTTCGTGCAATTGCTGTCCGTCAATCATCTTCAAGCCGTTGTAAGTGAGCTTGGCAGCGTGCCGCTTGGAATCGAGCAGGGGCCAGGCGGTGGAAAGCGTACCCTCGAACAGGCCCTCGGTTAACAGGGCAGTGCCCTGGTTATAGATGAAAGAGCCGAGGGCGGAGCGTTGCGGCTGGCCGTAGACATGGATTTTGTTGCCGTCGGCGAGCATGTCTTCGCCGGTATAGTTCGGGTTGGGGTATTTCAGGACCAGCCGGCTGTTGCCGGCCTGTGAGACTACAGTGACCTTTCCCTCGATATAGCCGCCGGCATTGACGATCTCGAATTTCGATTTGCCTTCGGCCACCCGCGTCTTCGCCTTGGCCAGCGCCTCCGGCTTCCCGATGGAAGCCAAGTGCCTGGCGATCACCTGCTCCAAGGTGAGTTTTTCGTCGGCCGCGAGCGCCGCTACCGCCGCCGTCATGAGCATCACCGCGAGCGCTTGTCGCACGAATTGCATCGTCCCGTCGCCCGAGTCCCCTTACTTGATTTCGAAGCTGTGCGGATCCAGTGACACGTTGTTGATCACGTCCTTAATGGTAGTGGTGTACCGCTGGTGTGCCTGCCGCTGGCCTTCCAAGTCATAGCGGATCTGGAAGGTAGTGGGGAAGGTCATGCCGTCGAACTGGGCGAAGTCGGAGAAGCGCTCCTCGATCCGGTACCGGATCACCGACTGCGCTGCGTTCGCCGCCTCGGGGCCACTCGACATCGCCGCCGTGAGGGGACCTATGGTACCGCCTTGGAGAGCCGCATCGGGAGATACATTGCTGACCAGCCGCGGGCTGACCGTGAGGTTGGCGATGGTGAGCACGTGGCGGAAGTCGTCCTTGCTGAAGTACAGACGAATCTCAATGTCGGTACGCTTTTTCGGCTCGTAGCGCACTTCGTGCAACTGCTGCCCGTCAATCGTCTTCAGGCCGTTGTAGGTGACCTTGGCGGAGCGAAGCTTAGGATCAAGCAGAGGCCAGGCAGTGGAAAGCGTGCCCTCAAGCAGGCCCTCGGTCAACAGGGGAGTGCCCTGGTTGTAGATGAAGAATCCCAGCGCGGAGCGCTGCGGGCGTCCGAAAACCTGAACCTTGTTGCCGTCGGTGATCATATCTTCGCCGGGATAGTCCGGTTTGGGGAATTTCATGACCAGCCGATTGTTCGCGGCCAGTGAGGCCACCGTGGCCTTTCCCTCGATATAACCGCCAGCATTGACGTTCTCGAACTTCGATCTACCCTCGGCCACGCGCGTCTGCACCTTGGCCAGCGCCTCCGGCGTTCCGATGGAAGCAAGATGTTTGGCAATCACCTGCTGCAACGTGAGCTGCTGGTCAGCCGCCGCCGCCATCGCCGACCCCATGATTACCATCAGAGCTATCGCTACTCGCAAGAATCGCATAAGCTTCTCCCTGTCGCTTAAGAATATGAATATGTGTGTACTTAGCACTTTGCATCCGGAACCCGGCAAAATCAACAGCTCTTTTCTTGGGCCGTGGTGACGCATCGGCCAGCGTCTTTAAGCGGCCTGAAGCTGGAAGTACCCTCGGCCACCTACGTCTAACACCAATAATGCAAACACCAACTCTGCACGGTCGAGGCGGCGAACTCGATTATTAGTTGCAAATTCGTCGCGCACGTTTCCCAAGAGAGGACTACCGCGGCCGCCGAAACCGCTGTTGTAAAATCAAGGTTTATTGCTTCAGGAACAAGGCACTCATGGCCGATACGCCGCAGATTCCCGACCGTCGCGAAGAGCGCTACGATCCCCAGCCGATCGAGAAGAAATGGTCGGCCCGCTTCGAGGCCGACCCAGCGCTCTATCGCGCCGAGCCGCCCAGCAGCGACAAAGCGAAATACTACGTCCTGGAAATGCTGCCGTATCCCAGCGGCGCGCTGCACATGGGGCACGTGCGCAATTACTCCATCGGCGACGCGCTGGCGCGCTACATGTGGATGAAGGGGTATAACGTGCTCCATCCGATGGGGTGGGATTCGTTCGGTTTGCCGGCGGAAAACGCGGCCATCAAGGCCGGGGTGCAGCCGCGCGAGTGGACTCTGCGCAACATCGCGCACATGAAGTCGCAGATGAAGCGGCTCGGCTTTGCCTACGACTGGGAGCGCGAAGTCACTACCTGCCTGCCCGAGTACTATCGCTGGAACCAGTGGTTCTTCCTGAAGCTTTACGAGCGCGGGCTCGCCTACCGCAAGAAGAGCAAAGTGAACTGGTGCCCGGAATGCGCCACCGTGCTGGCCAACGAGCAGGTGGTGCACGGCTGCTGCTGGCGGCATGAAACCACGCCGGTAGAGCAGCGCGAGCTGGAGCAGTGGTTCCTGCGCATCACCGATTATGCCGAAGAGTTGTTGCGCGACCTCGACCAGCTCAGCGGATGGCCGGAAAAAGTCCGCATCATGCAGCAGAACTGGATCGGCCGCAGCGAGGGAGCGCTGGCCGATTTCCCGGTCGAAGATACGGCGGAGAAGATCGCCGTCTTCACCACGCGCATTGACACGATCTACGGTGCGACTTCCATCCAGCTTGCGCCCGAGCACCCGATGACCGGCAAACTGGTGGCGGACGACGCCGACCTGCGCGCGCAAGTCGACGGGTTGTTGACGGAGCAGCGCAAGGCGAAGGAAGTCGGCGACGTGGGCGCCATCGAGAAGCACGGCGTTTTCACCGGCCACTATGCCATCAACCCGTTCAACCAGGAGAAGGTGCCCATCTGGGTGGCGAACTACATCCTGATGGACTACGGCACGGGCGCGATCATGTCGGTGCCGGCGCACGATGAGCGCGATTACGAGTTCGCGAAAAAGTACGACTTGGAAATCCGCGTGGTCGTCCTGCCGCGCCGGGAGGGCTTAACCGACGCCGAAAAATCCTCGGACGCCACCATTCCCTACAGCGGTACGGATTCGCTGCTCATCAACTCCGGCGAGTTCAGCGGGCTGGGCTGCAACGAAGCCATGCCGAAGATGGCCGCGTACGCGCGGGAGCACGGCTTCGGCAAGCCGACGGTCACGTATCGCCTGAAGGACTGGGGCATCTCGCGCCAGCGCTACTGGGGCACGCCAATCCCGATGCTGTACTGCGAGCGCTGCGGTATTGTGCCCGTGCCGGAGAGAGATTTACCGGTCAGGCTGCCGGAAGGTGTCGAGATCACGCTGACCGGCGGGTCGCCGCTCGGTCGGTTGCCCGAGTGGGTGAATACCAAATGCCCGAGATGCGGCGGCGCGGCGCGGCGCGAAACCGACACCATGGACACGTTCGTGGATTCGTCCTGGTACTTCTATCGCTACACCGACGCTGGCAACGATCGCGCCCCGTTCGATAGCCGGGTTGCGAACTATTGGTTCCCCATCGAGCAGTACATTGGCGGCGTGGAGCACGCCATCCTGCACTTGATCTATTCGCGCTTCTGGACCAAGTTCATGCGCGACCTGGGGCTGGTGGCGAATTCCGAGCCGGCGCAGCGCCTATTCACGCAGGGCATGGTGATCAAGGACGGCGCCAAGATGTCGAAATCGCTGGGCAACGTGGTCGCGCCCGACGACATGGTAGCCCGCTATGGCGCCGATGCCACGCGCCTGTACACGCTGTTCGCCGCGCCGCCCGACCGCGACCTCGACTGGCAGGACGCCGGGGTCAAGGGCGTGCAGGACTTTCTCTCTCGCGTGTACCGCTTCGTCGTCGCCAGGGCGAAGCCGGCCGAGGACGGATGGCGCGGCGACGTGCCCGCCGAACTTTCGCCGGAAGCGCGCCGCATGCAGCGCCGCCTGCACCAGACGATCAAGCGCATCAGCGACGAATTCATCGGGCGCTGGCACTTCAATACCTGCGTGTCGGCGCTGATGGCGCTGGTCAACGAGTTCTACCTCCTGCGCCCGGAGATCGAACGTGGTCTCATTCCTTTGCCGCTGCTCGCCGAAGCGCAACGCAACCTCGTATTGCTGCTGCATCCGTTCGCACCGTACTTGGCGCACGAATTGTGGGAAATGCTGGGTGAGAAGAGCGATCTGCTGCGTCATGGGTGGCCGCAATACGACCCGGCCCTGGCGCGCGAAGAGGAAATCGAGATCGTGGTCCAGGTGAACGGGAAAATCCGTGCCCGCCTGATGGTCGCCGCCGATGCCGGCGAGGAAGATGTGCGACATCTCGCGCTGAACGATCCCAAGGTGGTCTCGTCGCTTGATGGCAAGAAGATCGTCAAGGCGATCGTCGTCCCGCACAAGCTGGTGAACATCGTCGTGAAATAGGTCGGTGCTTCCACGTTGGCGCCAGGGTGAGCGCGCGGGACTACAATGTTCGCGAACTCCCGAAGAGGTGTACTGTGCGCAAGTTGATCGCGGTCGCCGTGATGCTGTCCATCGCCGTTCCCCTGTTGGCGCAGAAAAAAGAACGGGAGCGCCTGCAGGAAGCGGGCACGGTGATGAAAGAAATCCTCAACATCCCCGAAGGAATCCCGCAAAACATTCTCAATAAGGCGGAGTGCGTAATTGTGTTTCCGTCGGTGCTGAAGTTCGCTATCGGCATCGGCGGCAGCTACGGCCGCGGCGCCATTACCTGCCGTACGGGCGCGAAGCATAATGGCCCATGGAGCGCACCCGCCATGATGGCCCTGGAAGGCGGCAACATCGGCATTCAACTCGGCGGCCAGGCCACCGACTTCGTGCTGCTGGTGATGAACGACCGCGGCGCCGATTCCGTGCTCTCCAGCAAGATCAAACTCGGGGCAGATGCCGCCGCCGCCGCCGGTCCTAAGGGACGCGACGCCGCTGCCGCCACCGATATCGTCATGCGCGCCGAAATCCTCAGCTACTCGCGCTCGCGCGGCCTGTTTGCCGGCGTGTCGCTGGAAGGTTCCACGCTTCGCGGCGATGGCGGCGCCAACAAGAACCTGTATGGGAAGAGCCTGAGCGCGCGCGACATCGTGCAGCGCGGCAGAGTCGGCATGCCGGCGGCGGGCAGGGAACTGATCAACGTGCTGACGCGGAAATCCCCCAAACGCGCAAGCTGAGGATTGGTTTTCGGTTCACGGTTTTCGGTTGTCGGTGGCAATCCGTGCCGGCAACCGTAAACCGACAACCGTGAACCGATAACCGTATGCACGTACGCGCCGGATTTCGCGCCGTTCTTCGCCAGCCCGCTCTGGCGCTGGGCGAAATCGCCTGGCGCTGGGCGTTCGGCGCAGCTGCGTGGATACTGGCGATCTTTGCCGTTCGCCGCACTTTGGCGCAAGTGGACATCACGCAAGTCGAATTGCTCATCGCCCGCCACAGCGACCTGTTCCTGATTGCCGACGCGAGCGCGCGCATCATCGTTCAAGTACTGCCGCAGTTGGCGCGCGAGTGCCTGGTGCTTTTGCCCGCGATCGCAGTTCTGTGGGTCGTCGCCGCCACCCTCGGCCGCGCCGTCACGCTGAATGCGCTTGCTCCGGACGGCCACGCGGCAAGATGGAGCGCTCTCACCGCGCTGCACTTGTTCCGCGCCCTGTTCACGCTTGCGACTCTCATCGCATGGTTCGGCAGTCTATTGCTGGCGGGCCTCGCCATGCCCGCCCAGAATCCCGCCACCGCCGTGATCATCGGTGTGTTGTCCGCCGCACTGGTCGGGTTCTTCTGGTCCGTCGTGAACTGGTTCCTGGCGCTCGCTCCCATTTGGATCGTGCGCGACGGCCGCACGGCGCTGAAATCGATCTCCGATTCTCTGGGCCTGTACCGCCGCAACCCCGGCCCGTACGCGGGAATCGCGGCGTGGTTCGGGCTGTTCCGCGCGATTGCATTCGTGGGAGCGTTCACCGCGGCCCTGATCGGCGTGCAGGCGTCAGCGGAGGCCGCGATCGCACTCTGCGTGGTCATTGCCTTGATTTATTTCGCCGTCGCCGATTTCCTCTACATCGCGCGCCTGGCGGCGTTCGTGGCTTTGGACGAAAGCTGTCAGCTCTCAGCTATCGGCTCTCAGCCCCTTACACCTGCGCCCGAGGCGATGCCTTCGCCCGAGCATTAGAGCAGTTTCAGAATCGGTGTAACCGAGAGAGGAAACACCGAGATCCTTCGACTCGGGTTTCCCGCGCTGGAGAGAGCGCGCGGGAGCCCTCCCTCGCTCAGGATGACATCAGGGTACGTCAACTGTGGAACTGCCACAATCGCCAATCGGCCATCGACAATCGGCAATGATGTTGCGTGAATTGAACGCTGATAGCTGACAACTGATCGCTTTTGCTACCCTGATGCTTGTCCCTTTACTCCGCCCCGGAATATCTGAGACATTACAAAGTGGAACATCAATCCATCGTCGTCCTCGATTTCGGCTCGCAGTACACGCAGCTCATTGCGCGCCGCATCCGCGAACAAAGCGTCTTCTCCGTGGTGCTCCCTTGCACGGCGCCGCTGGAGGGAATCAAGGCGTACCACCCGGCGGGAATTGTGCTTTCCGGTGGGCCGTGCTCGGTATACGACAAGGACGCGCCGCCCGCCGACAAG
>JAIQFM010000016.1 GCA_020073285.1 Terriglobia bacterium
CGCAACGAAATCACTTCCTCTCTGCCGAAGGCATGCGCGCAGCCGCTTGCGGCGGAGCGCAACAAGAAAACAAAGCGCTGGTGGCTCTCCCCCTTCCATTCTGCGGTCCACCTCCCCACCTTGGCGGTTACCCCGTACTTGTCTCGCCTCGGGGGTAGCCTGCCCTGGGCGGAGCCAAGGGTCGAGACAGGGTGGGGATTTTCCTCTGTGCCGTCCCTCCGGGACTTCTTTCGATTTCTTGCGCCCCTACCCGGCACTCACGTGTCCGGGCTATGAACTGTCGTCCCTGCGGGACTCCAGCCCGCGCAGCGGGCGAAAGAACGTAGCCCCGGGCGTGAGCCCGGGGTAAGGTTCGCAACGAAATCACTTCCTCTCTGCCGAAGGCATGCGCGCAGCCGCTTGCGGCGGAGCGCAACAGAAAAACGCCGCGTGCCAGCCCAACAAACTTCCGCACGCCGGCCCAGCCCCTTGTTTCGTCCCCACGGACTCCAAGAAAATCTTGGCGCCCCGTCCCCGGACTCTTCGTCCCAGCTTTGCCATCGACCAACGACCAACGACCATCGACGTTTTGTCAACCCCCCAAAACCCGAAGTTTCCCCCTAACCTGCTGAAAATCCACCAAATATATCGTCGCCGTATGTGGCGGGTTTACCCCCTCCAATCTGCTACGCTGAAAATAGGGACCATTGTGGCCGACTCTCGCCTAACTCGTCCGGTGCCCCGCACAGGGGTCATCCGTCGACCGTCAACCGTAGACTGTAAACCCGCTCTCAGTTACTGGCCAATTACTGGCCAGTAACTGGGGCTTAACTTGTTGATTCCACTCACCACCCCCCGGAGGGGGGTATGCAACATGAACCAGCCGGATAATTTCAAGAATGCCACCCGTTGCCAGCACACCAAGATGAACGGACAGCCCTGCTCCGCCCCGGCGCGCCGCGGACGCCGCTTCTGCATCTTCCACGACGCCGCTAACCGCAAGCCGCGCGACTTCTCCGTTCCCATCCTCGAGGACGCCACCAGCCTGCAGTTCGGCATTCTCCAGGTCATGCGCGCCCTCGCCGACAAGGCCATCGAGCCCAAAACCGCCGCCCTCATGCTCTACGGCCTGCAGATCGCCGCCTCCAACCTCCGCCGCTTCACCGAGGAGAACTCGCCCTCCAGCGAAAATTCCGACGACCAACTTTCGCTCCTGCGCGCGCTCCGCGACTCGCTGCAAATTCCCGAGGACGAGTGTGAAAAGGAAATATCGTGTGAGCTTGCTGAAAATCGCATCCCGGACACTTCCAGCTCCATCCAAAGGTAGTACTTTCGTGCACTTGGCAGGCCGAGTGCCGGAAAGTATAAGTAAAAGGCCGTGTTATACTTCGCGTAGCTCGCGGTGACGGACAACACGCCCACAATACCCGCACCGCAAGGATTTACATCACCATGCTCCGAGGCTCTCGCCGCTCCCTACTGCTAGTTGTTCTGGTCATTCTGGCTTGCGGGTTTCTGGGCGCGCTGTTCGGACAGCGTGTCGGCAACGCACAGCCGTCGTCCGACAGCGACGTGCGCTCGGGACTGCGCACCTTCTCCAACGTGTATGACGTCGTCGAGCAGAACTACGCCGAGCCGGTCAACCCCGACAAGGCTATCTATAACGGCGCCATTCCGGGCATGTTGCGGGTGCTCGATCCACACTCCAACTTCTTCGACCCGAAGTCGTACGGGCTGCTGCGCGAAGAGCAGCGCGGCAAGTACTACGGCGTGGGCATGCAGGTGGGACCGCGGAACAACAAAGTCATCGTGATCATGCCGTTCGTGGGCACGCCGGCGTACAAGGTCGGCATTCACCCCGGCGACGTGATCGCCGCGGTGGACGGCAAGCCCACCGACAACCTGAGCACCAGCGATGTCGCCGACATGCTGAAGGGTCCCAAGGGCACGCAGGTGCGGATCACCATCCTGCGCGAAGGCGCGCCCAAGCCGATGGAGTTCACGGTCACGCGCGATGAGATTCCGCGCTACAGCGTGGACCTGCACTTCCTGATCCGGCCGGGGATTGGTTACCTGCACGTCACCGGCTTTCAGGAAACCACCGACCGGGAAGTTCAGGACGCGCTCGATCAGTTTGGCGAGCTCAAGGGCCTGGTCCTGGATCTGCGGCAGAATCCCGGCGGGCTGCTGAGCGAAGGCGTGGGCATGGCGGACAAGTTCCTGCCCAAGGGTGCGGTGATCGTGTCGCACCGCGGGCGCTCGTCGCCGGAGAAGGTCTACCGCGCCAGCCGCGGCAATGGCGGCAAGAATTACCCAATTGTGGTGCTGGTGAATCGCGGCACCGCGTCGGCCGCCGAGATCGTCGCCGGCGCCATCCAGGACCATGACCGAGGGCTGGTGGTGGGGGAGAGCACGTTCGGCAAAGGCCTGGTGCAGACCGTGTATCCGCTGTCGGAAAACACCGGCCTGGCACTGACCACCGCCAAGTACTACACGCCCAGCGGACGTCTGATCCAGCGCGACTACAGCAGCATCTCACTCTACGATTACTACTACCAGCGCGACAACGGCGAAGAGGCCGGAAACGCCAATCGCGAAGTGAAGATGACCGACAGCGGCCGCACGGTGTATGGCGGCGGGGGCATCTCGCCGGACGTGAAAATCCCGGCCATCAAGAGCAATCACTTCCAGGACACCCTGCTGCAGCACTACGCCTTCTTCAATTTCGCCAAGCGTTACCTGATCAGCCGGCACATCGCGAAAACTTTCGAGGTGGACGATCCGTTGATGCAGGAATTCCGCTCCTTCCTGACCGAGCAGAAGGTTCCGTGGACGGAAGCTGACCTGGCGCAGGTGAGCGACTGGATCCATTCCAGTATCAAGAGCGAGATGTTCATTGATGAGTTCGGCCAGATCGAAGGGCTGAAGGTCCGCGCCGAGGCCGATCCCCTGGTGCAAAAGGCGCTGGATCTGCTGCCCAAGGCCAAGGAACTGGCCGACAACGCGCGCCGCATCATCGCCGACCGCAACGGCGCACGCGCCGCCGCGGGCAATAACCGGTAAGGCAGTGGGCAGGAGCTTGGCTGGTTGGCCGGCAGGAAAAGAGTAAAAGGGCACGCTTGATTGCCGTGCCCTGGTTGTTTTGACTCCGTATTTTCGATTCAGTGGCTTCGGTGTCGCGGTGGGTGCAATGTGAGTCAGGCAGCCACGTACACGTCAGCCAGACACTTTCTGACCTCTTCCAACACCTGCTTATCGTCCCACTTACAGGCCACGCCATGCGCGCCCAGGTGTTGCAAGTACTGCTCGGAAAACGGATGCCGGGCCGTGGAGTGCATGACGACGCAGGGCGTCCAGGCATTGGTGCGCAGCAACTTCAACAGCCGCTCGCAGTTCAGGTCCGGCGGATGATCCCCCACCAGCAGCATGTCGTAGTGGGTGGCATCCATCAGTTGCAAGGCTTCCGACAGTTTCCATGCGGTCGTGGTTTCGTATCCTTCCTCCTCCAGTACCCGTTGCAGGGCGATCAGTACGGATTCATCGTTGTCCACCATGAGGATTTTCTTGCGTTGCTGGCGCATGGCAATCACCTCCTCGGACGAGGGTTCGCACACATAGGTCGCGGCGGAAAGGCTGCCGGGTACGCGCATGAGCGGACCGCAGAACACACAGGGATTTAGAGAAATCGCGCAACTGAGGCAATCGCGCTGGAACGTGGTGCTCATGGGATCTTCTATCCCAGTCCGCAGGGTGGGTACCTGGCTGCGATCAGATTACTCCTGTCGGGACGGTATTTCAGCCATTACTTTAGTGCTGCCGCAGCCCTCAATTCCCAAAACAGGTTGCTGGCCGGTTTCGGGCTATTGAAGCGGCTATTTCACTCCCCGGATCACGAACAAGTCCCCGAGCTTTCGAAGAATGCCAGCGAAGCGGCTCGCTCCACTGGCATTCTTAAATCGTGAGCAGTTCCGTGAAGCAGTGCCCCCGCGGGCGAGGGCGCCCGCGGGAGCAGCGATTTGGTACGCTCCGGAAGGCGGCCTACAGGAACGGGATTCGCTTCTGTAAGTCCGGTCTCTGCGCTGAGCGGCGACGGGAAGCTATGCCGTTTTCCTTTGTGACGGCATACTCGCCCAGAACGCCTCGGCGCGTTCACATCGCGGGCGGTTGGTTGTTGGTTGGTTTCAGCCGTCCCTACGGGACTTGGGTCTGGAGCCGCATGGTTCCCGGCGCTGAAGCGCCGGGCTACTGTCATTCGCCCCTGCGGGGCTGGGATTTTGTCGATTCAAAGCAACGCAGCGATTTCAAATTTTCGTTGTCGGTTCTCGGTTGTCGGTGTTCGGTTCTCGGTTGTCGGTGTTCGGTTATCGGTTATCGGTTGCCGGTTCTCGGTGCAGAAGCACGCTAGCTGGTGTCGTCCCTGCGGGACTCTTTGTATCTTCATAGCAGCTTCCTCGGCACTTACGTGCCGGGCTGGGTTCCGCCGACCCCTGCGGGCTGAGCGACTGTAGTTGGCGGAAGGGACCGAGATTTGCCCCAATTGCTCCTCGCACCGAGAACCGATAACCGAACACCGACAAGCGTTTCAATCGGCCATCACCGGCTCGCGCTCATCCTGGGCGGCTTCCGTTTGGGGCTTCTTGAATTTCTTCCGCGACCACTGTTGCGCCCGGTCGAGGTAGATGTAGAACACGGGCGTGATGTAGAGGGTCAGCAACTGCGAGAAGACCAGCCCACCAACCACCGCCAGGCCCAGCGGGCGGCGTGACTCGGCCCCGGCACCGACGCCCAGCGCGATCGGCAACGTGCCCATCAGCGCCGCCATGGTGGTCATCATGATCGGCCGGAAACGCACCAGGCAGCCGTAATAGATGGCGTCGGGAGCAGTCTTACCGGCATTGCGCTGCGCGTCCAGCGCGAAGTCGATCATCATGATGGCGTTCTTCTTCACGATGCCGACCAGCATGATGATGCCCACGAAGCCGTACAAATTGAGGTCGAGGTGGAAGAGCTTGAGGGTGAGCAACGCGCCCACGCCGGCCGCCGGCAGCCCGGACAAAATCGTGATGGGATGGATGAAGCTCTCGTACAAAATGCCGAGCACGATGTAGATGACCAGGATGGCCATGATGAGCAGGATGCCCATGCCTTTGAACGAGGACTCGAAGGCCTGCGCCGCACCCTGGAAGCTGGTAGTGATCGAGTCGGGCAGCACGCGCCGCGAGGTGCGGTTGATTTCAGCAACCGCGTCGCCCAGTGCCACGCCCGGCTTGGTGTCGAAGGAGATGGTGACCGCCGGCAATTGGCCGAGGTGATTGATCGCCATCGGCCCCAAGTCGCGCCTCAGGTGCGCCAGCTCCGACAACGGAACCAGTTGCGGGGTGCAGCCGGTCTGCGATTGGCAGGAGCGCACGTAGAGCAGGGACAGCGCCGAAGGATCCATCTGGTATTCGGGCTTCAATTCCATGACCACGCGATAGGCATTGTTGGGCGCGTAGATGGTGGAAATCTGGCGCGAGCTGTAGGCGGTGTAGAGCGCGTCCTCGATCTGCGTGGCGGTCACGTTCATGGTGGCAGCCTTGTCGCGATCGATATCGATGTTCACCTGCGGATTCTTCATCAGCAGGTCGCTGGTGACGTCCTGCAGGATGGGGCTCTTGCGCAGTTCCGCTTCCAGCTTCGGCGCTGCGTCGTACAGTTCCTTGGTGTCCGGACTTTGCAGGGTGTACTGGTACTGGCTCTTGGTGAGCTGCCCGCCGATGCGGATCAGCGGCGGGTTCTGCATGAACGACTGGATTCCGGGAATCTTGGCCAGCAGCGGACGCCAGCGCTGCATCATCGCATCCACCCCTGGGCGCTCGCCCAGGGGACCGAAGCGAGCCACCATGAATCCCTGATTGTTGGCGCCGCGCGGCACCGCCGAGAACAGGGTGTTGATGTACTTGCCGTCGGGAGAGTCCAGCAGCACGCGAGCCACCGCCACTTCGTGCGCCTTCATGTCCTCGAAGGAGATGCCCTGCGCGGCCTCGGTGAAGACGTAAATCTGGCCCTGGTCTTCGCTCGCCAGAAAACCCTTGGGAATGGTGATAAACAGGTAGCCGGTGGCGACCAGCACCGCCGCCGAAACTGCCATCACCGAGAGCTTGTGCCGCAGCACCACCTGCAGGGTCTTGTCATAGACGTGCAACATGCCGTCGAAAAATTTCTCCGACAGCAGGTACAGATTGCCGTGCTTGATCTCGGCGTAGGGCCGCAGGATGCGGCTGCACAGCATCGGCGTCAGGCTCAGCGAGACCACGCCCGACACCAGGATGGCCGCGCCGATGGTCACCGCGAACTCGTGCAGCAGCCGCCCGACAATTCCCCCCATGAACAGCACGGGGATGAACACCGCCGCCAGCGACAGCGTCATGGAGACAATGGTGAACCCGATCTCGCGCGATCCGCGCAAGGCCGCCTGCATCGGCTTTTCGCCGTGCTCCATGTGGCGGACGATGTTTTCCAGCATGACGATGGCGTCGTCCACCACGAAGCCCACCGAAAGCGTGAGCGCCATCAGCGACAGGTTGTCGAGCGAGTAGTTGAGGGCGTACATGACCGCGAACGTCCCCACCAGCGAAAACGGCAGCGCCAAACTAGGAATGAAGGTCGCCGACAGGTTGCGCAGGAACAGGAAGATGACCAGGATCACCAGAACCAGCGCCAGGAAGAGCGTGAATTTCACGTCATCCACGGACGCGCGAATCGTCTTCGAGCGGTCGTAGAGGGTGTCCATGGAAACCGAGGCCGGGATTTGCGCGCGAAACGAAGGCATCAGCGCGCGGATGCTGTCCACCACCTCCACCGTATTGGTGCCCGGCTGCTTCTGGATGGCGAGCACGATAGCGCGGTTCAGCTTGTGCTCCGGACCGGCGTACCAGCTCGCGGTCTTGTCGTTCTCCACGCTGTCGAAGACCTCGCCCAGTTCGCCCAAGCGCACCGGATTGCCGTTGCGGTAGGCGACGATCAGCGGGCGGTATTGGTTGGCATTGGTGAGCTGGCCGTTGGCCAGCACGGTGAATGCCTGCCGGTTGCCCCAGAGCGTTCCCGTCGGCAGATTGACGTTGCCGTTCTGCACGGCTAGGTTCACTTCGTCAATGCCGATCTGGTGCGCGGCCAGCTTCTTGGGATCGAGTTGTGCCCGCACCGCGTACTTCTGCGCGCCGTACACGAACACCTGCGCTACGCCGCTCACCATGGAGATGCGTTGCGCTAGCATGGTCTCTGCGTACTCGTCCACGTCGGAGAGCCGCAGGGTCGGCGAACTGACCGACAGGAACAGCACCGGTTGGTCCGCCGGATTGACTTTCTGGTAGGTCGGGGGCGCCGGCAGGTCCTGCGGCAGATCACGGCCGGCCTTGGCGATCATCGCCTGCACGTCTT
This sequence comes from Terriglobia bacterium, assembly GCA_020073285.1. Lineage (GTDB taxonomy): Bacteria > Acidobacteriota > Terriglobia > Terriglobales > Acidobacteriaceae > JAIQGF01. The sequence continues at coordinate 7,399 of JAIQFM010000016.1, forward strand.
GCGCCGCCGCGTCAATGTTGCGGGTCAGATTGAACTGCAGGGTGATGGATGTCGTCCCCAGCATGTTGGTGGACGTCATCTGGTCCACCCCGGCAATGGTGGAGAACTGCTTCTCCAGCGGCATAGCCACCGCCGACGCCATCGTGTCCGGGCTCGCGCCGGGCAGCCCGACGCTAACCTGAATGGTGGGGAAATCCACGTTGGGCAGATCGCTGACGGGAAGCGCGCGATATCCCATGACGCCGAACAGAAGGATGGCCAGCATGACCAGCGTGGTCATCACCGGGCGCCGGATACAAAGCTCCGCGACGGTCACAATCCGCTACCTTGCCGCGTGCCCGGCTGCGTGGCGGCTTGGGTGTTGCTGGCGGAATTGGCCGGCTTCGACAAGGCCACTTTCTTGCCGGGCGTCAGTCGCACCTGGCCGTCGGTGACCACCTGGTCTCCGGGCTGCACGCCGGACGCAATCACGGATTCACTGCCGATGATGCGCGACACGGTCACGTTGCGCAGTTCCGCCGTATTGTCCGCCTTGACGACAAATACGTATTGCCCGTTCTGCCCGGTCTGCACCGCCGCGCTGGGCACGAGCACGGCGTTCTTATCGGTGGTCAGGGTCATGCTGACGTCGGCAAACTGGCCCGGCCACAGGCGCCGGTCGCTATTGGGGAAGGTGGCCTTCAGCTTGATGGTGCCCGTCGCCTGGTCCACGGTGTTGTCAATGAAGGTGAGCACGCCCTCGGCCGGCTTGGGCTCGTTGGGCACGCGCACCGTCACCGGCAGCTTGCGGCCAGCCTGAAATTTCTTGATCTCCGGCAAGTACATTTGGGGCACGGCGAAGGTGGCGTAGATGGGCTGCACCTGGTTGATGGTGATCAGGGCAATGTCGTTCGCCTTAACCACGTTTCCCAGGTGCACCATGAGGTTTCCCGTGCGCCCGTCGAGCGGGGATAACATAGCGGTGTAAGTCAGGTTGACCTTGGCCGTCTCCACGGCGGCGCGATCGGCCGCCACGGCCTGCTTCAGGGCGTCGGCAGCGGTCTGCATTTGATCGTTCTGCTCGCGCGAAACCACGCCCTGCTTGTACAGCGCCTCGTAGCGCGCCGCCTGTGCCCGCGCGTTGGCCTCCTGCGCCAGGTCGCGCGCCAGGTTGCCCTCCGCCTGCGCCAGGGCGGCCCGGTACGGCCGCGGATCGATCTCGAACAGCAGCGAACCCTTGCGCACATCCTGCCCTTCAGCGAAGCCGAGGCGGGTGATCTCGCCCGCGATCATGGACTTCACCTGCACGTTGGAGTACGCCTCCACCGTGCCCACCACCTTGACGTCGACGGGGACGTCGCGCTGCGTCGCCGCGGCCACCACCACCGGCGCCGCCGTGTCCACCGGCGGCCCCGCCTTGGTCTTGCCGCACCCCGCTAGCAACGCAGATGCCATCAGCACCACAACCAACACCGACGCCGGGTGCCCCGTCCTAGCCCGGGTTCGGCTCGGGCGGGAATCTTCTTCACTTCCTATAAGTTCGTTGATCATATGAAAAACTTCCCTGCCTTATCTTTAATCATGCGGCAATCGAAAACGCCGTTGCCCGTTACTCGGTACTAGCCACTCCCTACTTCCATTCCGTGCAGCCAGATATCCACCAGCGTCTCACTGACGAGGTGCGGATCGAAAGTCTGCACCCGCTTGCCGCCGAACAGCTCCTGAATCTGGAAGTGATACACAATCATGCCCAGGAAGCCGCGCGCCGCCAGTAGCGGATCAACCTCGCGGAAGCGGCCTTCCGTGATCCCGCGCCGTAGGAAATCGGCCAGCAGTTCCAAATATTGCGCCACATGAGTGCGGAAAAAGCGGTGCGTCAACTCGTGGTTTTCCAATGCGGTGTACAGCAGGAGCCGGCTGAGGGTAGCGTCGCGGCTCAGCAACTCCTCGGCAATGGCAGTCAGCACGTCGCGGTCGCTGCCGCCTGCCGCCAGCCGGGCTTCGAGGCGCGCCCGTCCCGCGCGAATCCGGATCTGGTTCTCAATGACCGCCCAGTACAGCTCTTCCTTCGTTGGAAAATGACGAAAGATGATCGCCTCATTGACGCGCACTTGCTGGGCGATCTGCCGCGTTGTGGTCCCTTGATAACCCTGCCTAGCGAACAGTTCGGTGGCCAAATCCAGGATCTGCTGACGCCGCTCCTCCGCCGGAATTCTCACCTGGGAGGTCGACATTGTAAGTATCCACTTACCTTTTATCCGAGGTGCTGAGACATGTCAATTGGAAAGGCCACAACGGAACAAACTGACGGCACTCTCACAACGTACCCGGGACAAGGGCTCGGAGAATTTTATTAGCTTCTTCTAATCGAGCGGTGAGTCTTTCTTAATCGGGGCAGAAGCTTCCAGCTGCAAGTACCCGACTGATGGCCGCGACCAATAGCGAAGGGAAGTCCTACCGGGCAGATTGAAAGAGATAACTCCAAGCATCCTAGCTGCTGCACCTGTAGCCAACCTTGTCTCGCATTGGCAGCTTGTTTGCAATGAATAGTCCGGTCGTGTCGGCAAATAAGCGGTGGTCCCGTTTGTGCTAGGCATTTCTTGCCGAGTCACCGTGAGGACCAGCGACAGCGAGGCAAAATGACGCTGCAGGAACAGCACCAAAGGGCCATCGGACTGTACAACCAGGGTCAACATGAAGGAGCGGCGCACCTCCTGGCCGGGATTCTGCAGGTAAACGAACGTAGCGATATCTGGAATGACTGGGCGGTGGCGCAGGCCGCCAGCGGGCGCCTAAGCGACGCCAAGAACGGATTTGAGCGTGCCTTGCAACTCGATCCCACGAATGGGGAAGCCGCTGCCAACCTGACGCTCGTCCTCGCGCACGGCACCGGCAAAGGAGAGGCGCCACCGACCGAGGAGCGTCTCGATTCCCGCTTTCGCTCACTGGCGGCCGAGGCCCTCCACCGGGATGCGGTCCAACGCTTCCGCCAAGGAAAAGCCGAAGAGGCTGCAGCCCTCATTTCGCAGGCGCTGAACACGGAGCCGACTAGTGTGCGCTGGAACGATTTCGGCACCATTCAATTGGCTCTCAACAATACGGCGGGGGCGGAGCAGGGGTATCGGCAAGCGTTGCAAGTCGATCCGCAAAACCAACTGGCCGCAGTCAACCTGGTCATCCTGCTAGAGGACCTAGGCCGCAGCAAGGAGGCCAGCTACTGGGACAACTCTGTCACCCGCGAGTTGGTCCTAAAACAATGTGATGGCGCGTTGCAGGTGGTCGCCCAGCAGTGCAATTCGCGGTTGTTCGAGGAGCACCTTTGGAGGTACATCCGCCATGTGCCCGACCAGGATGCCTCATTGCCCGAGGGGGTCATGCAAGCCCTCCGCCGACGCGGAGACAGCGGTTTCTTCGTGCAGCACTGTTACCAGGTAGTCACGGAATTGCCGCCCAACAGCCTTCCTTCGGTTCTGGAAGCGCTCGAGCGGGTTGCCGCACGCGATCACCGTTTCTCCTCTCTTCTCGCGTTTTGGCACATGAAGAGCGGCGACTTCGATGCCGCGCTGCGTTTTTTCCAGGCGGCGTTTGATAAAAATCCCGCCGACCTGTTCGCCGAAGCGATGATCGTCGCATGCGAGCACGCACGCCATGAGCTCAACCCCGAGGTACCAGACCGCTTTGCCGGTATTGAAGAATACCTGGCGGGGAGTTTCTGCGATCGCCCTTGGAAGCACATGGAGATCGGCGTTGACGACGGTGTGTATGTATGTTGTCCAGCATGGTTGCCGCTGTGCATCGGCACCCCCAAGAACCAGTCCGCGCCGGAGATCTGGAATTCCCAGGCGGCCGCCGAGATTCGCAAGTCGGTGCTGGAGGGCTCATTCCGCCACTGCAGCAGGGTCCACTGCCCGCAAATCGCAGCCCGTACCCTCTCCCCAAGGTCTGCCGTCCGCGAGCACTTCCCCGAATTGCTTCCCATCGTGGAGGCAGCGCGACAGGGCGCCCCGGGGCAAGCGACCACGTCTGTCCCGCAGAGCCCCACGAAGCTGGTTTTGTCCTACGACCGCTCCTGCAATCTGGCCTGCCTACAATGCCGTACGACGTTCTACACGGCGGACGCTGCGCGTCAACAGGAGATGGAACGCAATTACGAGCAATTAATCCTGGAACTGGCAAAGGAGGTCAAGATCCTCAACCTGGACGGCTCCGGCGAAGTGTTTGGCAGCAAGCACTCGCGGAGAATCCTTGGTCTCCTCGGCCGCGCGCAATTTCCACAGTTGAGGTTCTCCATCATCTCGAACGGCCAACTGTTCGATCGGCGCGCCTTCGACACGTTCGATTTGCGAGGACGGGTGGAACGCATTGACATCTCCATCGATGCCGCCCGGCCCGAGACATACAAGCTGGTGCGGCGGGGCGGAGATTTCCGCCGCCTACTGGACAATCTGGCCTTCCTCGATGGGCTGAGGATCGACGAGGGCGAGAAATTTGAACTGGGAGTCAGCTTCGTCGTCTCGGCGACAAATTTCCGCGAGATCCCGGAGTTCGTGTGTGTTGCCAAACAGTTCCATGCCAATTCCGTCCTGTTCACCATCCTGCGCAGCTGGGGACATCTGAACAAAGACGAGTTTGACGGGCTGAACATCGCCGGTCCTTCGCACCCGCTGCACCAAGAATTCCTCGAAATCCTGGATGCGCCTGAGCTACTGGATCCGATCGTCAGTTGCGGCAGCATCCAGCCCTACCATCAAAGCAAGGCCACAAACCAAGTGAGGAAATCATGAGCGTTACAGCGGTGCAACAAACGGCCGCCCAGCTTTTGCAATGCGGCAATCCCAGCGAGGCTTCCAGGGTATTGGGACTGGCACTGCGACAGGCCGAGAGCGGCGATCGGTGGAATGATTGGGCCGTGGCGGAAATGGCGTGTGGCCATGATGTCCGGGCAGAATGGGGATACCGGCGTGCGCTTTGCTTCGATCCTGCCCACCGCGATGCGGCCGTCAATCTGGCAACCTTGCTGATCGCGCAGGGGCGGCTGGACGAATCCATACCGCTCCTGAGCCCGCATGCTTCCACTCTGAGCGAAGACGACAAGGCAATCCTAAGGCAGCTCACGGTGCAACCTCGCGAGGGGAGGGCCGCGTCCGCGATTCCCGCCTGGGAATCCCCCCGTCTGTTGTTGGATGCGTTCGTCACCATGATTTCGCTCGTTTCTGAAGACGATCCCGAGCTGCCTGGCTACATGCGCGAGGCTAACCGCCGGCGCCGCTTCGATAGCAAGCACTACGTCACCCAGTGCCACGGACTCTTGCAGCAACTCCCGGAACGTGCCCGTACACTGGCAGTCCAGCTATTGGGCACGCTGGGAACAAACGACTATCGCCTGTTGCTGGTGGTGGCGCGCCATCACATGGACCTCGGCGATTTTCAGGCGGCGCTGGCCGTTGTGCGGAACGCCTTCGAAGCGAGCTCATACGATCATTACGTGCAGCGTTTGCTAATCGACTGCGAACTGGCCGCCGCTCCCGCCGAGTCGAGGGCACAGCACCGTTGGGCGGGCCTGGATGAATACCTGGCTGGATGCTTCTGCGAACGGCCATGGCGGCAACTGGAGATGTCCACCGATAGCGACCTGCACGTGTGCTGTCCCGGGTGGATGGCCGCACCGATCGGCAACGCCGAAAAAACGTCCGCCCGCGAGGCATGGAACTCGGCCGCAGTACAGGCTGTCAGGCAATCTATTCTCGACGGGTCCTTCAAATATTGCAGCAGGATCCATTGTGCCTGGATTTCCTGCCGTGCCCTGCCTGGGCGCAACGCCGCTAACCGGCCGTTGGCCGCGGAGGCCACTTCCATACTGGTCGATTGCAACAGTCGCATGGAGGCCGACGCGATCCCGCCAGAATCGGCCAACACACTGCCAGTGATCTTTGAACAGGGTCCAAGAGAGCTGGTCTTATCTCACGACGCGACTTGCAATCTAGCCTGCCCGCAGTGCCGAACGACCTTCTACTCGGCGAATGCCGAACAGCAGCGACGCCTGGAGAAGATGGCGGACAACTTTCTACGCGGCATGCTGACGGATGCCACAATCCTCCGCCTGAACGGATCGGGAGACGTGTTCAGCAGCAAGCACGGGCGGCAACTATTGACGCGGCTCAGCAAGGAAGAGTACCCGAACCTGAAGCTGATGGCCATGACGAACGGTTTGTTGCTGGACCAGCGGACCTTTGACGAACTCGATCTCTGGGGACGACTGCGCGACGTAACCGTCTCGATAGATGCAGTGCGCGAGGAAACCTACCGCATCGTGCGGCGCGGCGGAGACTTCAACCGCTTGCTCGCAAACCTGGAATTCCTCGACGACTTACGCGTTCACCGTGGCGAGAAATTTAGCCTGGGCTTTGCCTTCGTGGTTTCCGCGCTCAACTTCCGCGAAATGCCGGAGTTCGTCCGCTTGAGTAAGAGATTTCACGCGGTTCTCGTGGGCTTTAACTTCCTGCGCAATCAAAGTGGTTACAGCATGCAAGAGTTCAAGAAACTGGACATTTCCAGACCCGATCACCCCGAATATCGGGAATTCCTCAAGGTGCTGGAGTCGGACGAGCTACAGGACCCCTGCGTCGGCTGGGGCAGCCTCGGCCATCTACGGCCACAACGCACAGCCTGTTGAAGGAGCAGGTTCGGCACGACGACGCCAGCTTCCGTTCGAGTACTTTGAGGTTCGTGCGTGGCGAGCCAAACCGGCCCGGCCGTCGATACCAAGCAAAGTGTCATGCGTTCATTTTCGGCAACCGCCGAGAAATCCTCCTGTCACGATTAACCGACCGTTCGGGTGGGTGGTGACAGATTGAGAAATGCGTTTAAGACCAACCATCCGCGACTCGACACTACCTCACAAGGAAATGCCAATACGCGATCCCGACCCGCATGTGCCGTATCCACGCATCCGGCACGGTCACCGCCAGCGCCAATCCCAACAGCGCGTGCGCGATCGCCAGCGGATAAATATTCCGATATCGCCGGAACAGCGAGACAAAGAAAATCGCCGTCAGCAGCGTTCCCGCCATCAGCACCGGGTTGGGGATGTGCGCCAGGCAAAACAGAGCGACCGCACCCCCCAGTGCGCGCTTGCCGTCGTCCAGCAGGTCTTCAAGATCGACGAAGAAAAAGGAATTGAGGATGAACTGCTGTAGTAACGCCCAGATGGCGTATTCCGCCGAGTGCCACAACGGCGGCCGCGCGCCGAACAACCCACGCAGCGTTCCCGCTTCCCAGCCGATCAGCACGATCGCCGCGGCGACCGCGGCGGCGACCGGAATCGCAATCAGCGACCCGAAAAATCCCGCCGCGGTTAATCCCAGCGCGCGCGGCGATCGCCGGTTCACCAGGGTTGCCAGCGCAATCCACAGCGCCGCCGCCAGCGCGGACGCGCGCTGCGTCTGCCCGGCGGTCCATAGCGACACCTCCAGTAGGCCATAGCCGACGGCCAACTGGGTCCAACCCCAGACGCGATTCATCGAAGTTGGAATTAAGTTTACCGCTCCGAGGTACTGCGCACGGCTGACGGGCGGGGAAACGGATTTTGGCTGCCGATTCCGGGCTAGCGGGTGTTGATACTCGGATGCCGACGGCTGACGCGCGACGGTCAAGAAGAAAGGGGTGGGTGGCGCGATACCACCCCGCAAATTCTTGCAAAACGAGCGCCGCATCCAGCGCCTCAGAGGCGGGTCGCACCTCCGAGAGTCGTGCGCAGCGCGCCGTGGTTATTTCCGTTTGCGGCTGGCGACTCCTAGACCCAGTGAGCCCAGGCCCAGCAGTCCGATCAGCGGGAGCGGCGAAGCCGTCTGCGGCAGTTCCCCGCTCTTGCTGCTCTTCGTCACGCCCTGATCCGCGCTCTGGTCACTGGCGCTCGGCGCCGCCGGGTTGGCGCTCTGGTCGGAGGGCATCGTCATCTGGCTGCCTTGGCTGGGCGTCGTCTGACTCTGCGCGGAGCTGGCCGCGTTCGGATCCGGCTTCGATGGGCTCGAACTGCCGGACTGGGCCACCGCCGTGCCCACCGCGAAGATGGCTACTACCAACAGAAACAGGATTTTTCTCATGTTTTTCTCCTCGGGTTTGGTGTTGGAACTGTCAACTAGTAGTTAGACTTCTCCAGGGGCTGGCGGGTTTGCTGCAGCCATGCTGAATTCGAGAATTCCCAACCGCCTGCGCTGCCCCGTTGCTTCGCCCCTTTTTCTCCGCTCCGCTGCGGATATAATCGAGCTATCTTGAAGCTGCTTCGGTACATCATTGCCCTGGTGCTGGTTTCCTTTGGGAGCATCGGCGGCGCCGCGCAAACGCGGTCGGCGATTCCTTCCGCCCGCACCCTAGTCGTGCTCCCCTTCGAGAACACCTCAAAAGCGCCAGGGCTGGAGTGGATCAGCGAATCTTTCCCCGAGGTGCTTGGCAAGCGCCTGGCATCGCCGCTGCTCTACATCGTGTCGCGCGAAGACCGCAGCTACGCCTTCGATCGCGCCGGCATTCCCGCCAACCTTCATCTTTCGCGGGCCACGCTCTACCGCATCGCCGAACAGATGGACGCCGACCTGGTCGTGCTTGGCGCCTACAGTTTCGACGGCCAGAGGTTCACCGCGCGCGCCCAACTGCTCGACATGAAGGCGCTTAGCCTCTCGCCGGAGCAGGTCGAGTCGGGCGCGCTGGTCAAGCTGATTGACATTCAGACCGCGCTCGCCTGGGACCTGCTGCGCCTGGTGAATCCCAACGCGCTTCCCTCGCGCGACCAGTTCGTGGCCGCCGCCGGCGCCATCCGGCTCGACGCTTTCGAAAACTATGTCCGGGGCGTGATTGCCACCTCGCGGCCGGTCAAGATCAAGCATTTCCGCGATGCCATCCGCCTCAGCCCCGACTACACCATGGCCATCCTGCAACTGGCGCGCACCTACTTCGACGAGCGCGATTACGAGCAGGCGGCAACATGGTTCGCACGCGTTCCGCGCAGCGATCCGGCGGCGCGCGAAGCCAACTTCTATCTCGGCCTCGCCGCCTACTACATGGGCGATTTCGCCAAGTCGGAAGAGGCGTTCGACTTCGTGGCGTCGCGGCTGCCGCTCACCGAGGTTTACAACAACCTGGGCGTGGTTAGCGGACGGCGCGGCAAGCGCGCCGAGATTGACTACTTCCAGAAAACGGTGAAGGCCGATGCCAGCGATCCCGACTACCACTTCAACCTGGGGGTCGCGCTCTATCGCGCGGGTGATTTCGCCGGCGCCTCCCGCCAGTTGCGTGAGACGCTTTCGCTTCGTCCGACGGATTCCGAAGCCAAGTCGCTGCTGGACAGCATCGCCGCCGGCGGCGTGGGCCGGGCCTCCGACAGTGCAGCTCAAAGTGGCCGCACAAAGATCCCGATGGCGCGCATCAAGCGCAACTACGATGAGACTTCCTTCCAGCAACTGGCGCTGGAAATCCAGAACGCCGCCGAAGCGCGCCTGGCGAAGACCGACCCGCGCTCGCACGCCGAATTTCATGTCGCGCGCGGGCGCGAGTTCCTGGCCAAAGGCTTCAACGCCGAGGCGGAACGCGATTTCCGCGAAGCCATTCAGCTCGATCCGACCAGCAGCGCCGCGCACCTGGGACTGGCACGCTCGTTGGAGGACATCAATGACGGCTCGGCGCGCACCGAGGCCGAGGCCGCGCTGCGCCTGGAGCCGATCTCGACCGAGGCCATGCTGGTGTTGGCGCGCCTCGACCTGAAATCCAACCAGCCGCAAGCAGCCGAAGAATACGTTGACCGCGCCCTCGCCCTGGAACCCAACAACTCCGCGGCGCTGGCACTGAAGCGAACCATCGCCGAGAAACTGGCGAAATGAAAAGCGTGTTTTCATCGCGAGGAAGTACCGAGTACCGTGTACCGAGTACCGAGCGGTTTAGCCGCAAGCGGCGGTTATGCAATTCGGTACGCAGTACTGGGTACTCGGTACTTGCCTTGCTCGCGTTCCTCCTGCCGTTCTCCGCAGCAACGCCAGCCCGCGCCGAAGTTCTGCGCCTCGACATCCACGACACCATCCACCCCATCACCCTGGAGTACATCGCGCGCGGCATCGCCGAAGCCAAGGCGCAGCACGCCGACGCCATCCTCATCCGGATCTCCACGCCCGGCGGCCTGGCTGACTCCACCCGCGAGATCATCCAGCAGATTGTGGCCTCGCCGGTTCCGGTCATCATCTACGTGGCGCCCAGCGGAGCCCGCGCCGCCTCGGCCGGGTTCTTCATCCTGGAGTCCGCCGACATCGCGGCCATGGCGCCCGGCACCAACACCGGCGCGGCGCATCCGGTGACGATCGGCGGCGGCCAGCCCGACAAGATCATGTCGGAAAAAATCGAGAACGATTCCGCCGCCCTCATGCGCTCGGTGGCCGCCAAGCGCGGACGCAACGTCGAGGTCGCGGAAAGCGCGGTGCGCCAATCCAAATCGTTCACCGACCAGGAAGCGCTTAAAGACAAGCTGATTGACGTGGTCGCGCAGAACGACGAAGACCTGCTCAAGCAACTCGACGGCCGCACCATCACGCGCTTTAACGGCGAGACCGTGACCCTGCGCCTGGCGGGCAAGCCGGTGCGCGACTTCGACATGACGCTGAAGCAGAAGATTTTGGCCTTCCTGATGGATCCCAACATGGCGTTCGTGCTGCTCGCCATCGGACTGCTCTCGCTCTACATCGAGTTCAACCATCCCGGCGCGGTGGTTCCCGGCGTGGTCGGCTTTTTCTTCGTCGTGCTCGCCGTCTTCGCCTTGAACATCTTGCCGGTGCGCTACGCCGCGCTGGGACTCATCCTGCTCGCGTTCGTCTTTTTCGCGCTGGAAGCGAAGTTCGCCTCGCACGGCGCTCTCACCATCGCCGGCATCGCAGCGCTGGTGTTGGGCGCGCTGCTGCTGGTGGACGCGCCCATCCCGGAGATGCGGGTACGGCTCTGGACCGCGCTGGCGGTCGCGATTCCGCTGGGCGTCATCACCACGTTCCTGATGGGCATCGCACTCAAGGCGCGGCGCGGGAAAATCACCACCGGCGAGCAAGGCCTGATCGGGGAAATCGCCGTCGCCCGCACGCCGCTGGTGCCGCAGGGCAAAGTCTTCGTCCATGGCGAACTGTGGAACGCGATCTCGTCCGTTCCGGTCGACGCCGGCGGGCAAGTGCGCGTTCGCGCCGTGGCGGACCTGCATCTTGAGGTTGAGCCGGTTACGGTCACGACCGCAAAACAGCCCGCACCGAATCAGCCGGCGCACACCTAGCAATTAGGCCTGATGGCCAAGACGCAGGGAGCCCGTGTCGCCGCTGGCTCCCTTGGTTTTGGTCATGGTGCGCTTATGGGTGTGGCGTTCTGGGAGTTGACGATGCCCAAAGTTACGCCGGCCGCGATAGCGCCAGCGACCACGAGCAGAATGCCGATATCGTCATTGTGCAACCAGCTCCACCGGGACGCTGTCCCGGCTGAGCTCCGCGGTTCTTTCGGAAGCTTGACTCGCAGACCTCTGACCGCGGGCACTGCTTCGGTTTGCTGCCCGTCGCTGACATCAACCTTGCCTTCCAAAGCGAGCAGTTGCAATTCATCGTTCACTCGCGTTGCCAGGAACTTGGCGTGCACACCGGGAGGCGTCGAGATGGTGAGATTCTCGACTTTGGTGGAGGCGCCGGCTTCGGAGCTTACGACCACCGAACCTGCGATCAACTCCATCGCCTTTGCACCCAGCTTCACGCTGGTGTTCGACGACAGTGAAACCACTGTGCCGCGGCTGGTGACGACAGCTTTCGAGTGGCCGCCGGTGGCAAGCCGGTCGCCATCGAATCCCACGTCAACGGCGCTGCAGGCAAGGCCATCAATCGTGGCGTCAGTGCCGGAAACATGGATCATGCCGACCGCATTTGCCGCCATCGTGGTTGCAGGCATAAGAACGAGCAGGAAAGACGAAATGATTTTCACCCATTCCTTGGGCATGCAAACACCTCAATCAACGCAGGACTTCCGTTTATGTTGGCCAAGGATGGGCGGCACCGTCCAGCACGAAAACGGCCTGTACCAAAGTGGGCACCCTGCCGCCGCGCGCGGACAGATCGCCGTTGGGTTGGATTCGAGCACTAAAACCGGGCAACGCGCCCAGCCTACCTCGGCGTGTGGAAAAGTTTTTCCAGCCGTTGCATTGCCGTCTCCAGGCGCTGCGAATTGGTCAGCACCGGGGCAAAGATATCGCCCAAGTCCTGGAACCGGGCGCGGACGTTGGCGAGGGTGAAGTCGAGCGGCGACAGTCCCGGCCGCACCTCGCTCCAGCGCAACGGAGTTGCCACCGGCGCTTTGTGGTGGGCGCGCAGTACGTACGGCGCGGAGATGGTCTTGCCCCAGGAAATCTGCGGGTAGTCGAAATAAACTTTTCCCTTTTCGCGTTGCGTCAGCGTACGCGGGGTGGTGAACAGTTCGGGGCGCTCCGCGATCACCAGCCGGGCAACGATTTCGGCGAAGGTGCGCACTTGCTCGTAGGAGTAGGTGGCCGCGATCGGCACATACACGTGCATGCCATCGCCGCCGGTAGTCTTGGGGTAGCCTTCCAACTCCAAATCCCCCAGCTTGCGGCGAACCAGTAGCGCGGACTCCACGATGCGGTCGAAGCCGCAGTGATAGGGATCAAGATCAAGCACGATGAAGTCCGGGCAGTCCAGCGATCCGACGCGGCTGAACCAGGGATTCTGGTCGATGCAACCGAGGTTGGCGAGATACAGCAGTGCCGGTTCATCGTCGCAGATGACGAAACGCTTGGCGGGCGCATTCTCCTCGGCCGCGATTTTCTCCGTGCGCAGCCACGATGCGAACGACGCCGGCGCATCCTTCTGGAAAAAATACTCGCTGTCGATGCCATTGGGATACCGCTTGAGGGAGAGCGGCCGGCCGGCAAGGTGCGGGACCAGCAGCGCCGCGACGTCATGGTAGTAATTGATTACGTCACGCTTGGTGTAGCCGTCGGCGGGATAGAACACCTTGTTCAGGTTGGTGAACTTCAACCGGCGTCCGCCCACTTCGAGGGTGACTTCCGCCTTGCCCGGCGGCAACAGCTTGGCGTCGTTCACGGGCGCGGCAGAGGACACGGCAGCCGACTCGCGTACGCTATCCTTCGCATCCAGGTCGGGACGCATGCCGACGAAAACCGGAGCGCGCAGGTGATTATCAGAGCCCCAGCCGCTGTATCGAACTGAGCAGACCAGCCGAGGCTCCACCCAGGTCACATCCGGGATAGCTTCATCCGCCGGGAAGGGGTTGCGCTTGCTCGCCAGCTTTTCCAGTTGCGGGTAGATTCCGGCGAGCAACTTGTCGGTAAAGCCGGTCCCCACATTTCCCGCCCAGGTCAGCGTGCCGTTGTCGTAGTAACCCAGCACCAGCGAGGAAAATGGCTTCCGCCTGCCGGTGGTGAAGCCGCAAATCACAAACTCCTGTTGGGTGACAAACTTCACCTTCACCCAGGAGCGGCTGCGGCCGGACTCGTACTTGCTGTCGAGTCGTTTCGCCACCACACCTTCGAGACCGTGATCACGCGCCGCCTGCAACACTCGTTGGCCACTGCCGGAGAAGGACTCCGAGAGCCGGAGGTGAGTTCCGGCGCGGAGCACGCTGCGCAGCAATTTGAGCCGTTCGCTCAAGGCGACATCGCGCAGGTCGTAACCGTTCAGGTACAACAGGTCGAAGGCGACCAGCGAGACGGGCGTGCGACTGCGGCTTTCGGCGGCGACGAAGCCGGTGCGCTGCTGCATCAGGCTGAAGCTGGGCCGGCCGTCGGCATCGAATGCGACGATCTCGCCGTCGATGATGGCGGTATCGGCCGCGATCGAGTCTGGCAGAGGCTGCAGCTCCGGGAACTGCCGGTTCAGCAGATGACCGTTGCGTGACACGATGCGTAGTTTGCCGCCGGTCACGAAGCAGAGCCCGCGAAATCCGTCCCACTTGATCTCGTACACCCATTCGCCGCCCTCGGGCACGGCGCTGGCCAGCGTGGCCAGCATGGGTTCAATACGCTCCGGCATGGCAGCCAGCTTAGCGCCGGAAACCAGCGACAGATCCGCGCCTCGGCTGCGCACCGGTTCCAGGTGATCCTCCGCGTTCCACCCGTCCTGGGCGGCGAAATCGGGCTTCTTCAGCAGCAGCCACTCGTCTTTCTTGCCGCTCTTGATCCGCACCAGGGCGAAGTTGCCCATGAGTTTGCTGCCGTGCAGTTGAAACTTGAAGTCGCCGCGTTCGAGCTGCTGTTCGGCTGCCTGTTCGCCCAGCGTTTCGTAGGTTCCAGAGTCCCACACGGTCACCACTCCGGCGCCGTAATTACCCGCCGGGATGGTTCCTTCGAAGTCGCCGTACTCCAGAGGATGGTCTTCCACATGTACCGCCAGGCGCTTCTGTTTCGGATCGAGGGTGGGCCCCTTGGGAACGGCCCACGACTTCAGCGCGCCGCCGATTTGCAGGCGAAGATCGTAGTGCAGGCGCCGGGCGGCGTGTCTCTGCACGACAAATCGGTTGCCGACCGAAAGCGGCGTATCCGCCTTAGGCTCCGGGGTGCGGGCAAAGTCGCGCTTGCGGGAGTAGTCGTCCAGGGGCATGATCGGCTTGGCAATACGCTGATTCTATGATACTTCTATTATCCCTTTCTCCCCCGACGCTCTGGCGAGGTGAAGGATGGCAAGCACAGTGTGGAAGGGGCACCTGACGTTTGGATTGGTGTCTCTGCCGGTAAAACTCTTTAGCGCGGCGCGCAGCGAAACCGTCAGCTTCAACCAGCTCCACGCGAGCGATCACTCGCGCGTTAAGCAGGTTCTTTTCTGTCAGGCCGAGGACAAGCCCGTAGCCCGCAACGAACTGGTGAAGGGTTACGAATACGAAAAGGACAAGTACGTCGTCATCGGCGAGGACGATATCAAGAAGGCCGCTCCACCCTCGTCCAGGACGATGGAGATCCTGGAGTTCGTCAAGTCCGACCAGGTCGATCCCGTGTACTACGAGAGCTCGTACTACATGGCGCCCGACGACGCCGGCGAAAAGCCGTACGCGCTGCTGTTCGAGGCGCTGAAGCGCGCGGGCTACGTTGGCATTGCCAAGATCGCGATGCACAACCGCGAGCACATTGTCATTCTGCGTCCCGGCCAACGCGGCATCCTGCTGCACACCATGTACTACGAGGACGAGGTGCGCAAGATGGAGGAGTTTCGCACCGACAGCTCCCTGGTCAAGGAAAAGGAACTGGAGTTGGCGATGACACTGATCAGCTCGCTGGCCGCCGAGTTCGAGCCGGTCAAGTATAAAGACTCGTACCGTGAGAACCTGATGGCGATGATCCAGGCGAAGGTACAGGGCCGGCAGGTGGTCGAGGCGCCCGCATCCCAGCAGCTTGCTCCGGTGATCGACATCATGGAAGCGCTGAAGGCGAGCCTTGCCTTGGGCAAGAAACCGGTGCGCTCGGTGGCCGGCGCGGAGCAACCCGCGGAAGCTGCGCCCGAAGCCGAGCCCGCTGCGAAACCAAAGCGAGCGCGAAAAACAGGCTGAGATCGAGCTTCGGGCAAACATCACCCTCAGTCAGTAGGCCGAGGGAGCTGCGGCTTGGGCCGGAGCTCCCTCACCCTTTTGCAATCAGAAATGGAAGCCTAGTTGAGCGGTCATCGTGCGAGGGCTGACATAATGCGTGCCGCTGAACGTTGACAGGAAGTTGTACAGCGCCACCCGGTTGGTCAAGTTGATGACCGTGAAATTCAGGCTCCACTTGTAACGGTCACTGTTGAAAAGGTTATCGTGTCCCACAGCCAGATCGAAGAGATTACGAGCAGCGACCCGCGGCGGATTATGGTCATCATCTTCGGTTCCCGCCTTCGGTATTGACATCAGCGTAGAACCGTACTGGGCAGCGGGGCACAGGCCCGTCGAACTGATAGGGGTGGTAGGTGTGGCACGCACCGCTCCGCAAAACAAACCTGCCTGGAATTGCTGATCTGGAGTAAGCCCGGAGACATCGACCACAGTAGCGCTGCCGTTGGGTCCGTTATTACAATTCCCGCCAGCGCACGGCACGGGTCCGGCGACCAGACCGTTGTCATAACGCCAGTTGAAACCGATCCACGGTCCACCCTTCCAAGGCTGATACTGAATGTGCGTCGTCTGGTTGAACCTCTCGTCGTGATCAATACGGAACACTCCGCCGGGAGCCGATGGAGTAGCACCGGCTCCGCCCAGCTGGGGCAGAAAGAAACGCGCAGCCACCGTGGAGAAGACGGTGAAGGCGGTCAGGCCATGGAAGTCGGTCAGATTGACGCGACCGGCGAAGGCGGGGATTTTGGAGTTATGCCACTGAATCGGAAATGTGATCGGCGTGCTGCCGAGGATGCTGAAATCGTAGGCGTTGTGGGTGTACTTCCAGATGTACTCGCCGGAGAACACCAGATACCGGCCGAAGGCTTGCTCAAGCCCGGCATGAAATTCATTGCGCCAACCAGGGTTCAAAGGCGTTCTCGACACGGAAGAACAGCCGAGCAGCGGGTTCAGGACGGCGTTCGCACACCCAACGCTGGAGAGTACTAGGTTTTCATTAAAGGGAGTTTCCAGGAGCCGCGCATAGGAGACGCGAAGAACCGTGTTGGTCCGCTTGATGTTATAGGCGACTCCCAAGCGGGGCTCGGCTTCCCGATGTGAGGTAAGACCGTTGTAAAAATCGCCGCGAATTCCGAGGTTGAAAGTCCAGCTTCCTTTAGTGATCGCATCTTGCAGGTAGAGCGCCAGCTCCTTCACGTCGGCGTGCCCGCGAAATCCGAAAAGTTTTCCTCCCGCCGTGAGGTCGAAAGGAGCAAGGGTCGTGCACGGGTCCGCAACCGGGATCCCATTCGCATCCACGCACGGATTGCCATTCACGTCCGCGAGTGAACCCAAGAAGGTGGGATCGACGATTCCGAGGTGGTCATTCTCGTTCAGAAACGTATCTTCATACGTGATTCCAGCCTTCAGGTTGTGGATCCCTTTCACATAGGAAATATCCGAACGCAGACCCGCGTTGGTAAGCGTCCGGTCCTGAGCTACCGTTTGCGACTGAAGATCGGGGACAAAATCGGAGAACGGGTTACCGCTGGGGTAGTAGTTATACTGGTCCCGCCGCACAAAAGCGCCGAGGGTGAAAACTGCCGTTGAGCCCAGCAGTCGAGTCCATGAGGGCGCGATGTTGAAGGTCTTGATCTGGGAACGCTGGTCGGTGGGACCAACCGGAAGGCCGTTCGGCCCAAGCCCGTTATTTGCGACCACAAGTCCGTTCCATGCCGTCGCGTTTTGCATGTCGAAAGAGTTTGGGTTCTCAAACCAGGATCGGGTAAAACCCAGGTTCAGGTGAATGGAATCTGCGTTGGACAATTGAAAATCCAGCCGGTCGAATACATTCTCCAGGTTGCCCTTGGCGTGCATGACCTTGAATTCCGGTGGATCGAGAAAACGCCCGCTGTTAAGCCCGCTCAGGGAGACAAAGTTTCCCCACTTCTGACCGCCGTAAGCAAGATTGAAATCGACATTGGAAGTGCCAAAGCTGCCGTAGGAAGTCGACAGCGCGCCCTTGGGCGTAGTCTGGCCCTGCCCCGAACGGGTGGTGACGTTGATTACGACGCTGGTTTTATCACCGAACTGAGCGGGTGGGGCGCCCGCGATCACTTCCAGCGACTGAATCGAATCAATCGGTATCTGGTTGGAAAAGACCTTGCTCTGTTGGTCCGTAATCGGCTGACCGTCAACCGAAAATGAGTTTTCCGCATGATCGCCCAACCCGTGAAAATTTCCGTTGGAATCGGCTGCGATTCCGGGGGTCGCCAGCGTCACCAGCGAACTCACGGAGGACGACTGGCTTTCCAGAGGAAGCTTGTCAAACACCGCACGATCGACGTCGGTGTGAAACGCTGGAGTGTTTTCCAAGAGGTCTTCCGCCGTGGCTTCCACGGTGACGCTGGTGTTGGCCTCCCCCAGTTTCAGACCGGCGCCCACATTCACCGGCACGATCGACCGCACGTCAATGTCCTGCGTGTATGGCGCAAATCCCGGCGCGCTGACAGTGAGATGATAGTTGTTAAACGGGACGTTGGGGATGCTGAATGCCCCTGACTTGTTCGTAACCGTCGTGCGCGCAAAGCCGCTAACCGGGTTCCGAATCGCTACCGTTGCGCCTGGGACCACCGCGCCAGTGGGGTCCGTGACCGTACCCGTAATGGTCCCTGCGCCGCCCAGTTGTTGCCCGTACGATGTGGCTGCGATGGCCAGGAAAACCGTGACAATTGAGAACAGCTTGCACAGAGCAAGATGCCGATGCGATGAAGCAATAGCTTTCATGATTTTCTCCGTCCGCCTGTCGTTCCCATCCACGGATAGGCGACAAGGCATTTCCCTCTCGCAAAATGGGGTCAGGCCCGGTTTCGCTTGAATCGGGCGTGCACTATTGCGCGGAACTAGACGGTGGCGGGCGGAGGACGGATGAAGAGATCGGGCGAAAGGAAGCGGCTGTGCGGATCGCTATCGGGCAGGCTGACGGTGGCGCGAACTCCGGCCACGGCTGGCGCTGCCGCCACGGTTAAGACCAGAATTGTGGGCGCATGCGCCGCAACGCAGATCAGGCAGTGGGTGGCATTGGGTCCGGTCTCGGCTGTGTCGGGATGCGTGTGGATAACCGCAGCACTCGACGCAAATACCATCAGGACGAGACACAGCGCCGTCGTGAGCCGCTGCAGGCCCGTAGCCGGAAAACGGTCTCCGCGCGCCAGACTTGAAAATCCCATGGCCAACGTGTACTGAGGCTGATAGATGCGGCTTGCAGCAACCGGGTTACATTGAAATTTGAGCCGTGCCAAAGAGGCGGCAACCGATGATTTCGAATCACTCGGTGGCTTGCGACTCGTTACTCCCAAGGTTGCCATGCGGTGATTCCCCCATAAATCGCGGAGCGAAAACTGTTACAATTCGCGCAGAAACATCCAAAGTGGAGAGTCTGCGGAGGCGGACACTGATATGAATCCGCTCACATTCATTCCTATCGCCATCTTTATCCTTTACATCCTGAACTCCATCAAGATTCTTCCCGAGTACGAACGCGGGGTCATCTTCCGCCTGGGGCGATTGCTGCCTGAACCCAAGGGACCCGGCATCTTTCTGGTGTTCGCGCCTCTGGACAAAATGGTCCGCGTCTCGCTGCAACAGGAGGCGCTGGAGGTTCCGCCGCAGGACATCATCACGCGCGACAACGTCACCCTGAAGGTGAACGCCGTCATCTTCCTGCGCGTGGTGGACCCGCGGCGCGCCGTGGTGGAGGTGAAGAACTACCTGTACCAGACCTCGCAATTCGCGCAGACCACGCTGCGCTCGGTGCTCGGGGAAGTCGAGCTCGACGAACTGCTCTCGCACCGCGAAAAGCTGAATTTGCGCATCCAGAGCATCCTCGACACGCACACCGCGCCCTGGGGCGTGAAGGTGGCCAACGTCGAGGTCAAGCAGGTGGACATGCCGGAATCCATGCTGCGCGCCATGGCCAAGCAGGCGGAGGCGGAACGCGAGAAGCGCAGCAAGATCATCCACGCCGAAGGCGAATTCTCGGCGGCGCAGCGCCTGGTGGACGCGGCACACCTGCTCGCCACCGAGCCCGTCTCTATCCAGTTGCGCTACCTGCAAACGCTGACCGAGATCGGCGTGGAGAAGAACACCACCATCGTCTTCCCCTTGCCGGTGGATTTGCTGGAAGGCTTGCAGTCGCTGATCGACAAGCGGATTCTGAAGCGCGAGCCGCCGGCGGGAAGCGGGACGTAGCAGGCTTCGGGCTTCAGGCTTCAGGAGTTAGACGTTGGGGATTGGGCATGCCTGATGCTTGTTTTTCGGAGTGGATATGGACTCACAGGATCAGGAAGTCACGCTGGGAACGGGACGGTTGCTGGGCCTGTTCTTCGGGCTGGTGATCATCTGCGCGCTGTTCTTCAGCCTGGGCTTTTCGCTGGGGCGGAAGCCGGCGGCCGAACCGGTGTTGGCGGCCGCGACCTCGGCGATCCCCACCAGCGGCGCAGCCAAACCGTCGCCGACAGTGCCGGAGACTGCCGTCAAGCCCGACTGCGCAATTGCGGGCGCGTGCCCACCGGACAACGCGGCAAAATCGACTTCCGACGAGCTGACCTTCTACAAGGCCGTCGAGCAGAACGAGCCCAAGGCCAAGCTGGAGTCTCCGCCCAAGCCGCCTTCGCCGCAAGTCACTGCCAGGACCATCGAATCGAAGCCGGCGTGGCCGGGCATGGGATACATGGTGCAAGTGGCGGCGGTCACCAAGCAGGACGATGCCGACGCGCTGGTCAACGCGCTGCGCAAGAAAAATTATCCGGTGCTCACTACCAATGGGCCAGCGGACAAGTTCTATCACGTGCAGGTGGGGCCGTTCCCGGACGTCAGAGAGGCGGAGTCCATGCGCTCAAAATTGATCGGCGACGGCTATAACCCGATTTTGAAAAAATAATGAAGAATTAAGAAGTCAGAATGAAGAATGCAGGCGCACACACGGTTTGCTAGCCGCTCTTCATATTTCATTCTGAGTTCTTCATTCTTAATTCCAAGGCTTTCATTCACTCGCTGAAGCGTTGCTCCTTAAACGGATCACCGTACATGTGATATCCGTTCTGCTCCCAGAAGCCGGCTTGATCGTGATCGAGAAACTCCAGGCCGCGCACCCACTTGACCGACTTCCACGCGTACAGGTGTGGAATAATCAGCCGCAGCGGATAGCCGTGGTCGGGCGCGAGCGGTTCGCCGTCGTGATGGGTGGCGAAGAGCACATTGTCGCGATCGAGGTCGGCGAGCGGCACGTTCGCGGTGTAGCCCTGCTCGGCGTGCACGAGCACGTGATTGGCTTCCGGCCTGAGCTGCACCAGTTGCAAAACGTCACGGAAGAGAACGCCCGTCCACGCGTTGTCAAAGCGGCTCCAGCGCGTGACGCAGTGGAAGTCGCTGCGGACCTCCGATTTCGGCAAGCGGTTGAATTCCTCCCAGCTCAACCGCAGCGCTTTCTCGACCAACCCGCGCAAGTGGAAATCCCACTTCGCGGGATCGAAGCGCGGCACCGATCCGTAATGCAGCACGGGCCATTTCAGGGTGAGCGATTGCCCCGGAGGCAAGCGTCCCGCCTGCCGCATTTCGCGTTCGCGCTGCTTGCGCTCGTTGCCTTCGAAAAGCATAGTTGCGAGTTGTGAGTTGCAGAAGACGTTAGCTCGCAACTCACAACTGGTTCATGAGATTCGGAAACGGGCGGGAAGTTTCAGGTTCCATGCGCCGGCGAGGCCGCTGGCACTGGGAGCGCAAAATTTAGAGCGGTTCAGGAGTTCGTGTAACCGACGGGGATCCCTCGACTCGGGTTTCCCGCGCACGACCACCCCAGCACGCGAAAGGCAGGCGTGCTGGGGACCCCGGTAAAAGCGCGTGGAAGCCCTCCCTCGCTCGGGATGACACCCGGATACGGCAATCGAGATTCTAGCCTAGCTTCGGTAATGCGCCGAGGTAATGCGCCGAGTCTCGTGACTCGCTACTTAATCACCGACGCGAACAGGTCCGACTGGACCAAGGACCGAAACTTTGCCTCATCGGACTTGAAGTTCAGCTTCAGGTTGGCGCTGTCGGAGTTCACGGTGACGCTGTCGAGCGCCGCCTTCTCCACGCCCTGGGCGTTCATCTTGCGGAACAGGACGCCGGCCTGGATGAGGGAGGAAAGCGTGGCCGCGGTCATGGAGTCCGAGGTCACGACGCTGAGATTGAAGCTGACGCCGTTGTTGAACTCCATGGTATAGCGCGATCCGAGCAGACGCTTGCGAACGACCTCGTAATCGGCGAGCTTGGCGGCGTCGCCGAGGGTGGAGTACAGCATGTTCTGCGTGCCCTGCGCGTCCAGCACGCTCCACACCGGGCCGGAATCCACGGCCTGGATCATGTCGGCGATGGTGGAGTTGCTGTTGAGGGCGGGAGCTTCGCCGTCGCGGGAATCAAGCGCGGACTGCACCGCGGCGCGCTGGCCGAAGAGCATGGTGGAGTCGTCGAGGAAGGTCATCTCCTGGCCGCCAGGCATGGACCAGAGGTCGCTGGTGCGATATTTCAGCGCCTTGATCTTCTTGGCTTTCATGCGCGCCAGGATCTTCTTGGTGGGGAAAGTGCCCTGCGCCAGGCCGATGATCTCGACGCCCTTCTTGGAGCGGAAAGAGGCGAAGGTGAGCTGCTCGACGTCGACGTCGGGGTCAATGCCCACGCCGCGGAGCGAGGACTCGAATTCCTTGAGCTGATCGGGCAGGACGCGCGCCTTCAGCGCCTGCGCGGTGGGCGAGTTCCTCAAGGCGCGATAGTCAACCGAGATGATCTGCTGGATGTCGGAGGGAATGACGGTCCGAGCCGAGGTGCCCAGGGCCGTGGCCATCGCCGGCAGTCCGGCCAGCAACAACATGCAAAGACAAACAACGATGCGCTTCATGAGACCTCTTGAGAATGGTTCCGGGACCATCCAGATGGTGGTTAGTCGCTCATGGTTGGAACCCGGATCTGCCCTCATTGTAGCGGAAATTGTGACGCGGGCGGTCTGCTGAGTTGGAAATGCGCGGGTCACCTTAGTACAGGGACGGTCGGCGGTCGGCGGTCTACGGTCGACGGTCCACGGTCGACGGTCGGCAGCCTACCGGTCGACGGTCGATGGTCTACGACAAAAAGTGGATCCTTTTGCTGGGCTCAAAGGTCTGTCGCCGACAGAGGCGCAGGGTTCCTCGACTTCTCAACATATGCATGTGCAGGTTTGCTTTGTTTAGCAGGACAGACGTTTTATGCTAGGGCGCTATGTCCACGCTGGTGGAGTGTGTACCGAACTTTTCCGAGGGCCGCGACAAGGCGAAGGTTGACGCCATCATTGAGGCCATGAAGGTGCCCGGGGTTTACTTGCTGGACCGGGAGATGGACGGCGACCACAACCGCTGCGTCATAACGCTGGTCGGCGACCGCGAAAATATTGGCGAGGCGGCGATTCGCGGGGTCGGCAAGGCGGCCGAACTGATCGACCTCACCAAGCACCAGGGCGCGCACCCGCGCATGGGCGCCGCCGACGTCATCCCGTTCATACCCATTGATGGGGTCACGCTGGAAGACTGCGTGGCGATTGCGCGCAAGGTGGGGGCCGAGATCTGGCGGCGGTTCCAGATTCCGGTGTACCTGTACGAGGCGGCGGCGGCCACGCCGGAGCGGCAGAACTTGGAGAACATACGGCGCGGGCAGTTCGAGGGCATCCGCGACGAGATCGCCACCGACCCGGCGCGCCAGCCGGATTTTGGCGAGCCGCGGGTGCATCCCACGGCGGGCGCGACGGTGGTGGGCGCGCGCAAATTCCTGATCGCATACAACGTGTACCTGAACACGCCGGACGTGGAGGTCGCGAAGCGGGTGGCCAAAGCGGTGCGGTTTTCCAACGGCGGGCTGCGCTACGTGAAGGGCATGGGGCTGGCGGTGCGCGGGCTGGCACAGGTTTCGATGAACCTGACGGATTTCGAGCAGACGCCGATCGCGCGCGTGTTCGAGTACGTGAAGCGCGAGGCGGCGCGGCATGGAGTGCTGCCGGCGTTCAGCGAGATCGTCGGGCTGATTCCCAAGAAGGCGCTGGAAGATGCGTCGGAGTGGTTCCTGCAGGTGGAGAATTTCGATTCGTCGCTGATCCTGGAAAACCGGCTGGCGGCGGTGATGAGCGGGAAGATGGCGGTGGGCGGGCTGCGCGCGGGAGTCGAGCCGTTTGTCGAGCAACTGGCCGCGCCCACGGCGACGCCGGGCGGCGGAAGCGCGTCGGCGGCGGCGGGCGCCATGGCGGCGGCGCTGGCGCACATGGTGGCAGCGATGTCGCGCGGGAAAAAGAATTATGTGCAGTACGAGCGCGAACTGAGCGACGCAATCACGCGCCTGGCGCTGTTGCGCGAGGTGTTGAAGGCGGCGATTGACGAAGACGCGGCGTCCTACGAGGCGGTGGTGAAGGCTTACAAGCAGGCAAAAGATTCCGCCGGGAACGGCGCGGTGTATGAAGCGCTACGCAATGCAACCAACATCCCGCTGGCGGTGGCGGAGTGGGCGCACGAGGTGGGGCAGATTGCGGAGAAGCTGGGTGGGATGACGAATCCAAGGATGGCGTCGGATTTAGGGGTGGCCAAGGCGCTGGCGCGGGCGGCGATGGAAGGGGCAATCGCGAATGTGGAGATCAACCTGGAGTCGCTGGAGAAGGAAGAGCCAAAGTTCGCGGAAGAGGTGAGGGAGAAGGTCGCGGCGCTCAAAACCGCGGGCTAGTGGCCGGTGGTTGGCTCCAGGCTTCGGGCTCCAGGCTTCAGGAAACGGATATGTCTACGCACGAGGTGATTCTCTATTCGCGCGAGGGGTGTCATTTATGCGAAGTGGTGAAGGAGTCGCTGCAACGGCTGGCGGACCGCGCTACGTTCGCCTGGCGCGAGGTGGATATTGATCAGGACGAAGAGCTGCGGAAGAAATATAACAACGAAGTGCCGGTGGTGTTCATCAATGGGCGCAAGGCGTTCAAGCACCACATGAGTGAGGGCGAGTTTTTGAGGAAGCTGGCGGCAAGGTAAATCTTATATTTGGTGATTTCGTAATTTTGTAATTTGGTAATTTTCGGGGTTAGCTGATCCGCTGTGTAGCGCGTAGATTGCGAAGTGACTTCAATTACTAAATTACCAAATTGCTAAATCCTTAAATTGCCAAATCCAATGTCTTCTCTATCGCAAGTAAGTCCTGTGCGCCTGCGGACGGAGCTGTATGCCGATCCGGCGGGCGTGTTCGTGCACGACGCGATTCTGAGCGCGTGCCGGAAGTTCGGCGCCAAGACGGCGTTTGTGGACACGTCGTACACGCCGGCGCGACGGATTTCGTACGACCAGTACGGTGAGCTGGTGGAGAGGACTGCGCGCGGGCTGGTGGCGTCGGGCGTGCGGCCGGGCGATCGGGTTGCAATATTCCTGCCGAATTCGTGGGAATTCGCAGCCGCCTCCCACGCGGCGATGCTGGCAGGCGCGACGCCGTCACCCCTGAATCCGAGCTACAAGGAACGCGAGGTGCGGTACCAGCTCGAGAATAGCGGCGCCAGAGTGCTGGTCAGCGACGGCTCGCTCATCTCGGGAATGAACCTGGAGGGCTTACCCGAATTGCGGCGCGTGTACACCACACGGAACGCGGCCGCGGGGGCAAGCGAATTTTCTGAGCTGCTGAGGACGACCGGTGCAACCGTGCCGTCGCCGGAGAAGCCGCCGGAGCAAACGCTGGCGGCGCTTCCCTACTCCAGCGGCACCACCGGGCTGCCCAAGGGCGTGATGCTGACGCACTACAACCTGGTGGTGAACGTGTATCAGCTCTGTGGGCCGGGCGCGGCGCCGTTCACCGCCAGCGAGGTCGGGCTGTGTTTCCTGCCGCTGTATCACATTTATGGACTGAACGTGGTGCTGAACCCGTGCCTGATGCTGGGCTGTACGGTGGTGCTGATGCCGCGCTTCGATACGCAGAAGGCGATGCAGTGGATCGTGGAGGAAGGAATCACGTTCGTGCCGGTGGTGCCGCCGGTGCTGAATCTTTTTTGCCAGGCGGCGGAGCGCGGCGAGTTCCCTCGCGATCACCGCATCAAGTGGGTGAAGTCGGGCGCGGCGCCGCTGGCGCCGGAGCTGGCAAAAAGGTTCACGTCGCTGACCGGAGTCAAGATCGCGCAGGGGTACGGCATGACGGAGGCGTCGCCGGTAACGCATGTCGGGTTCGAGCACGGACCGCTGTACCGACCGGAATCGATCGGGCAGCCGGTGGCGTTGACGGATTGCCGGCTGATTGGGGAGTCGGAAAACGAGGTCGGGCCGGGCGAAATTGGCGAGTTGGTGATGCGCGGCCCGCAGTTCATGCTGGGCTACTGGAACGCGCCGCAGGCGACCGGCGACGTGCTGCGCGATGGCTGGTATTACTCCGGCGACGTGGCGCGCAGGGATGAGAACGGCTTGTATTACATCGTGGACCGGCGCAAGGAGATGATTAAGTACAAGGGGTTTCCAGTGGCGCCGGCGGAGGTGGAGAGCGTGCTGCTGGAACATCCGGCGGTGCGCGATTGCGGCGTGGTGGGCAAGAAGGACGACGCCGCGGGCGAGATTCCGTGCGCGTTTATCGTGCTGCGAGAGGGGGTTCCGTCAGTTGACAAGACCAAGAACGAGATTTGCGGCTACGTGGGCGAGCGACTGACAGGATACAAGCAGCCGCGTGAGATTCGCTTCGTGACGGCGATTCCGCGCAACCCGTCGGGGAAGATTCTGAGACGGGAGTTGAGGAAGCAGTTGTGAGTGCTGAGTACCGAGTACTGAGCGCGAGGACACATGTCGCGCGGCTCTCGGAATGCGGCGCTTAGAGCAGTTTCAGAATTGGTGCAGCCGGGAGAGGGAACGCCGAGGTCCCTCGACTCGGGTTTCCCGCGCACGACCACTCCAGCACGCGAAAAGCAGGCGTGCTGGGGACGCCGGTAAAACGCGCGGGAGCCCTCCCTCGCTCGGGATGACATCGGCTACACAAAAGATGAAACGGCTCTAGTACTCAGCCCTCGATACTATTTCGGTTTTTCTTCCGGCTTCTTTCCGTCGGACTTCGATTTACCGTCGTAAATCGAGTACTGGGCCTGCGGGCGCTTGAGCTTGATGGTGATCTGCTGCGTCGGCTGGTTGATATCGAAGTCCTCGCCGTAGGTCTGGAAACCGCGCAGCAGCACCTGCACACGCAGCTTGCCGAAAGGGGCGCCGGCGAAGCTGGCCTTACCCTCGAGATCGGTCTTGAGCTCGTATCCGCCGTAGCCCTGTTTGCCGTCCTTCCTGAGGGGGTGCAGCACGATGGCGGCGTTGCGGATGGGTTTGCCATTGTCCGCCTTCACGACGAGAAAATTCAGGATGGCGAAATTGTCCTCGGCGTGGAGGGCAAGGACGCAGAACAGCGCGAACGTGATTATGAGCGCAAGCCGCTTCATGTGTCCATTTTAAGCTGACAGATTCCTTACCGCTTCACGGCAATGGCGTTGATCTCGAAATGGCCGCCGCGCAAGAGCGGCCCGGAGCCGATGAAGGCACGCGCGGGGTAGTCCTTGCCGAAGTAGGTTTTGTACATGTCGTTGAACTTGGCGTAGAGGGAGAGATCGGGGCTGAAGACCTGGACGAAGACGAGGTCGTCCATGGTCATGCCGGCCTCGGCGAGTACGGACTTGATACCGTCGAGCACAATGCGGACCTCTTCCTCGATCTGCTCGGGCGGCTTACCGGTCTTGGGATCCACGCCGATGCGGCCGGCGATGTAGAGCGTATTGCCGACGAGGACGGCGTCGCTGAAGGGCGCCTGCACCGGCTTGGGCAGGTTGATGTAGCGGCGTGACGGCTGTACGGCGGCCTTTTTCGCGGGTTTGGGCGCGCCTTGCGCGCAGAGTAACAGGGGCGTTAGCAACATCGACAGGACCAGCGGCAGATACCGGCCGTTCATTTTCCATCCTCCAATATCGCGGTCCGAGATTGTAAGGCAAATCGCAGGCCAGCGGCGCAATGCTATCCTTCCCGGCATGGCGGATGCGAAGGAAGTGGAAATCAAGTTCGTGCTGGAGGACCTGGGCGCGTTGGAAAGCAAGCTGCGCGCGCTGGGCTTCCGCTGCGAGACGCCGCGCACGCACGAGATGAACACCCTCTACGACCTGCCAGGCGAGGTACTGCGGCAGCGGGGCGAACTGCTGCGGCTGCGCACGTACGGCGACGAATGGAAGCTGACGCACAAGGGGCCGGGAGGTCCGGGACGGCACAAAACGCGGGTGGAGAACGAGACGGCAGTGGAGAACGGCGAACGGATGGAGGCGATCCTGAGCGCGCTCGGGTTCGCGCCCAGCTTCCGCTACGAGAAATTCCGCAGCGAGTGGAGCGACGGCACCGGACACATCGTGCTGGACGAAACGCCGATCGGAGATTACGGCGAGATCGAGGGACCTCCGCCGTGGATCGATCAAACGGCAGACACGCTGGGAATCGTGCCGGAGCGGTACATCACGGAATCGTACGCGCAGCTTTTTTTCGACTGGAAGAAGCGGACCGGCAGTCCGGCGGAAGAAATGACGTTCGCGGCAGTGCGGCAGTAGTGAAGAGAATACCCGGTTCCGCCGCCCGCTGACGGCCGCGCGCTTCGTTTAAACTCATCGCGTGACTCCCTCAAAGACGGAAAAACTTCGCGCGTTCTATCGCACGTTGTTTGGCGCTTGGGGACGGCTGCATTGGTGGCCGGCAGAGAGCCGGTTTGAGGTGATTGTCGGGGCATTTCTGACGCAGAACACGGCGTGGACGAACGTCGAGAAGGCGATGGCGCAACTGCGGCGGGCGCGCGTGCTGAGCGTGGCGGGGATTCGGAATACCCCGATTGCGGACCTGGAGTGGCTGATACGCTCCGCCGGATATTTCCGTCAGAAGGCGCAACGGCTGAAGAATTTTGTCGCGTACCTCGATCAGCGATACGGCGGGTCGCTGGACCGCATGTTCGCTCGCCCGACGGCCGAACTGCGCGAGCAATTGCTGGCGCTGAATGGCATCGGGCCCGAAACCGCGGATTCGATTTTGCTTTACGCCGGCAATCATCCCGTGTTCGTAGTGGACACGTACACGCGCAGGATTCTCGACCGTCACCGGATTCTGCCGCTGGATGCTCCGTATGAAGACATTCGCAAGCTGTTCGAGGAGGCGCTGGGGGAGGCCAACTTCGTGAGCGAGTGCGAAACCCAGGTCCCCCAGAGCGCAGGGGCGAAGCCGGAAGGATCGTGCCATCCGCCGACGCGGATGAGCACGGCGCGGCGGACGGCGGGGGCGCAGGTGTTTAACGAGATGCATGGGTTGATGGTGGGCGTGGGGAAGAACTTTTGTTTGAAGGCGCTGGCAAGGTGTGAGCAGTGTCCGCTGCGGGAGTTGCTGCCGGCGAGGGGACCGAGATTGAAATCCACCACGGAGGCGCGGAGACGCGTGCGTTCGCGTTGACCAGGGCAGGTGAGCCGTTGACGCCGCGATTCCGCCCCAACTCAATTGGCGAGCTTTATCGCGGCGAGCTTCTTGACGATCTCCACGTCCTCTGTCCCCTTCACGTCAATCCGGACAGCCGTTCCTTCCGCGTATCGCTTCGCTTCCTTGATGAGCTTAATCACCGGTTTCGGCAGACCGCCTGCGAGAGCCGTCACCACCGCCTTGTCACCCAGCGCGAACGACGCCTGAAAACAACCGCGAAACGGCGAGAGATAAACGATATTGCGATCGCCGCGCTTCAGCCGCAGCGACCAGCCCGCTTTTTTCGAATATGAATTCCACTCCGGCGCGAGTTTGTGTCGCTTGGCGAGATCGTCCACCAACTGGTCCCAAAGCGCCTTGCTCGCGCCCAGTTCCGCGGCCAACTCAGTTTCCGTGAGCTTGCTGGCCTTTCCGATGAACGCGTTAGAATGTTTCAAACCTGCGCTCCTCCTGGCGCCGGCTGCGATCGGGTAGCCAGGAAGCGAAAGTAAACGCCGCTGGCATCCGTCGGCGGCAGGCGCGATATGACATCAATCGCGTATCCCTTGCGCCGAAAAAATTGCGCCAGATCATCCGAGTGGAAGAAGTAGCCGTAGGCATTCACGCCGGCGTCGTAGGAATGCGCTTCCACGTACGGGTGGGCGCGATAAGTTGCGCCCTCGTGCTCCAGCCTGACCTCCGTCTCGCTGTCATCCGCGGGCCATCCGTCGGCGCAGTATCCGCCGACAAAAATGTTGTCGGCCAGCGACGCGAGGTTTTCCAGAAAGACAAACGGCTCGATCGAGTGGTAATACACGCCGTGGGCGAAGGCCAGATCGTAGCGGCCGTACTTGGACGCGTCGGCGTTATGGAAGTCGTCGAGGAAGATGCGCACCGGCCATCCGAACGCCTCGGCGGCAGAGCGCGTCTTGATCGCATTGTTCGGACGCGCCTCGATGCAGTCTACTTTCGCCCCAAGGTGAACCAGTCCGGCGGTCTGAAACGCGTCCAGCGGGCCGAACTCCAGGACGCGCTTGCCTTGCAGCGAGTAGCGCGCGTTCAGCTCCTCCAGCGGCCCGAAGAAGCGCTCCCCGAGGTAGTACGAAAGCGCGTCGTCCACGCTGGGAAGAATGTAATCGAGCTTGCTCTTGAGCAGCGTAATCTGCGCAAACGGCAGCAGCAATTCCGGGAGGGTGAAAACACGTCCCGGGTTCTGCTTCTTCAGCCGAGTGATGGCTTGCCAATGCTCGGGACGAGTTGGAGTGGCCGCAACCACGACGTTTTCCGCGGGGGCGGCGCTCACTTCGTCCTGCCAGTTCCAGCGCACGATGCGCAGCTTGGATCCGGCGAGACTCGCTAGGGCATGATTGTCATCGACCGCAAGCGCGAGCGCGCTCTGGCCGGGAAGCCGTTTGAGCTGAAGGTTCAACAGCGCGGGGAGAGAGCGGCATTGCAGAAGGTCGTCCAGCGGATCGTAGCGGTCGGCTTGCATCGGCGCCGCATGGTTGGGCGAGAGCTTTTGTGCGAGCCGCCGCAGGTTGGCTTGCGGACTTCTTGTGTAGGCCGCTTGCGCCAGGCGAAACAATAGGTTCATGAGCGAATCCAGAGTGGAGTTGGCGCCAAGTATATACGCAGCTCGATCAGGATTCTTCCGACTCCAGCGCGGTCAGGACCTCATCGTCCACGTCCCATTTTTTCAGGATGGAGATAATGGTGCGCGTGCCGAAACCGGCGCGGATCAGCGAGCGAAAAACGCGCGCCGCCTGCTTTTGATCGGCGGGCTTTTGCAGGCGCTTGCGGCGGAGGTATGCCCGCGCCAGCGCCTCCTCATTAACGCCGTCGTAGATGCCGGCAACCGCTTTCTCGATGACCTCGGAATGTACGCCACGGGACTTCAGCTCGGTGACAACTCGTCGGCGTCCGTAGCGATCGTTTTCGCGGCGCAGGGAGGAATAGGTGGAAGCGTACTGCGCGTCGTTCAAGTAGCGCTGCTCTTTGAGCTTGGCAATCACCAACTCGACCAGCGCCGCGCCGAGTTCGTCCTTTTCCACCCGCCGGCGCAGCAGGCGTTTCAACTCCGCAACCGACCGCATTCGTCTTGCCAGCGCGCCCACCGCATACTCATACAGCCCTGCCTCGTCGTAGAACTTTTTCGCGCCACCGAATGCCATGCCCCGTAAGGTATCAAAGATCGGCGCAGAGGATGCAAGGGAACGCAGAGCGAAAAAAAGGCCGCCCGTTTCCGGACGGCCTGCAGCCTGAAGCCTGGAGCCTATCTTCCGTAGCCCCCTCTGCCTGCCTGCGACATCTCGTCGCGGGTTGACTCCGCGGTGCCGCTGATGCCCTGCACCCGCAGCTTGAAATCGTCCGGGTTGGAGGCGTTCTCCAGCGCGGTATCGTAGGCAACCAAGCCGTGCGTGTAGAGGTCGTAGAGCGACTGGTCGAAGGTCTGCATGCCGTATTGCGAGGTGCCGGCCGCGAGCGCTTCCTTGATGGTGCGCGTCTTCTCCGGCACGATGATGCACTCGCGCACGTAGGCGGTGGAGATCAGCACCTCGACGGCGGGGACGCGCCCGGCGCCATCGCTGCGGCGTACCAGGCGCTGGCTGACGACGGCGCGCAGCGTGGCCGCCAGTTGCAGCCGGATCTGTTTCTGCTCCGGCGGCGGGAACACGGAGATGATACGGTTGATGGTTTCCACCGCGTCCAAAGTGTGCAGGGTGGAGAAGACCATGTGGCCGGTTTCGGCGGCGTGCAGCGCGGTGGCGATGGTTTCCAGGTCGCGCATTT
>JAIQFM010000205.1 GCA_020073285.1 Terriglobia bacterium
CCCGCCACCGTCCACTGCTCCAGGTCCATCTTGTGGCGGGCGCCGGCGTAGAAACCAATACCCGCCCCCAGCACCACGATGGCGAAGATCACCGTCAGCGCTACCACGCTCGGGCTCATCGCGGCGTGCCCCCGCTATCGCCGGTGTTCCCGCTGCGCTTTTCCAGCGCGTAAGCGCCCCACATGCACAGCGGCGTGAGCACCAGCCACGACATCAGCCAGAACATGTTGAATGGAATCCCCAGGACCATGGGGTAAATGCGGTCCCAGAGCGGTACGGAGAAGCAGACGGCGGCGAACGGAATCAGCCCCAGCAGCAGCGCGCCGAGCGAGGGCCGTTTCACGCGGGCCTCCCTGTGCAGTGGAAAAACATTCCCCTGGAGCAAAAAATTCGAAACAACGATTCAGGACGTGGTGCTATGGCTATCGATGCCCGCCCACTTTTCCAGCAAAGCCAGCGTGGACGCATAATCCAGGTCGGCGTTGCCCTCCTCGGTAGCTACCTCGTAGATCTCTTCCACGGTTTCCAGCCCCGGCAGCTTGACTCGGGCCTCGCGCGCGGCTTCCAGCATGAGATGAATATCCTTGTGCATCAGTCGCAGCGGAAAATTCGGCGAGAAATCGTGCCGCAGGACAAACGGCGCCTTGTAATCGGAAACTCCAGACCGGATCATGGACGCGTTCACCAGCTCCATGAACCGTTCGCGTGGCACGCCCAGCTTGCTGGTCAGGGTGAGCGCTTCGGCGAAGCCCTCGAAGATCATCGAGATCATCAGGTTGCCGCCGAGCTTGGCGGACTGGCCGTGTCCCGTCGGCCCCATGTGCAGAGTCTTTTTTCCCATGGCGCTGAACAGCGGCTCCAGGCGCGCGATCGTCGCCTCTTCCCCGCCGACGATGAAGATCAGTTGCCCGCTCTCGGCGCCGACCTTCGATCCGGTAATCGGCGCGTCCACGTAGTCGGCGCCGCGTGCCCGCACCCGCTCGGCGAATTTGCGCGTCGCCGAAGGCGCAATCGTGCTGGAATCGGCAACGATCATCCCCGGCTCCAGCACGCTCTCCACGCCATCGACGGAAAAAAGCAGGCGCTCCACGGCTGCCGTGTCCGAGACGCACATCCACACCACCTCGGCGCCGCGCGCGGCCTCCGCCGGGCTCACCGCGGTCCGCGCCCCTTCAACGTGTTTTCCAGCGCTGCGGCTCCACACCGTCACCTCGTGACCCGCCTGCGCCAGTTTGGCCGCCATCGGGCGGCCCATGATCCCCAATCCCAGAAACGCTACGCGCATGTCTTGCCTCGCAAACAACCGCACGTGATTATACCGAGTACCGAGTCCTGAGTACCGAGTACCGAGTTCGGGTACCGACTTCGGGCGCCACTTTGAAGAATTCAGTACTCAGCACTCGCCACTCGCTAACCCGCATCATCACGCACCCGCTCTGCGTCTAATAGATGCAATGTTGAACCTGACCCTCAGGCGACGCGCCCGCCAGTTCAGCAAGCTGGTGCGGCATTCCGTCCTGACGCCGCGCACCGGCCAGCCGCGCAAGCCCGTTCTGGCCCGCAGCGGACAACTCGGCCTCACCTTCATCGGACATTCCAGTTTCTTCGTCCAAATGGCCGGGATGAATCTCATCATCGATCCCAACTTCGCGCGCTGGCTCTTCGTCCTCAAGCGCCTCCGCCAGCCGGGGCTTCGGATCAAGGACCTGCCGCCGCTCGACCTGGTGCTGGTGACTCACGCCCATTTCGACCACCTGCATCGCCCGTCGTTGCGCGCGTTGGTTCGACACACGCGGCGCCTGCACCGGCCCGCGCCCATAATCGTGGTACCGCGGAACGTGGCCGACCTGGTTTCCGACCTCGGCTTCAGCGACATCATCCAGCTCGACTGTTGGGGCGAGCACCAGCGGAATGGCATCAGCATCGTGCATACGCCCTCGCGCCACTGGGGCGCCCGCGTCGTCCACGACATGCACCGCGGCTTCGGCGGCTATGTGATCCGCTCCGATCGCGAATGCCTCTACCACGCCGGCGACACCGCCTATTTCAACGGCTTCCGCGAAATCGGCGAGCGCCTCCACCCCGAGCTCGCCATGCTGCCCATCGGCGCCTACGATCCGCCCTCCTTCCGCAGCGTGCACACCTCGCCCGCCGACGCCGTGCGCGCCTTCCTCGACCTGCGCGCCCGCTACATGGTCCCCATGCACTACGGCAGCTTCCGCCTCTCGCACGAGCCCATGGACCAGCCGCTCAAGTTGCTCGCCTCCGAGGCGAAGAAACACGGCGTCGACGACCGCGTGCTGGTGTTACAAGAGGGTGTGACGCAGGTGTTTGGGTGAGAAAACTGTAGTTAGTAATTAGTAATTAGATGGATCGGCTTAGAATCACGCTTACTGCCGCCTTGATCACAGCCTGTCGCTTTCTAGTTACTGATTATGAATCACTGCATTTGCTTATCGCCGGAATCGAAATTATGCGTTTCCCTTTACCCGCCGGTGCGCCCACAATCCGCTCAGTCGCCCGCATCTTGATTGTCTGAATCGCGGCGGCGGAGAACTTCCATGCTGTGCCCGTACTGCAATACCGAGTACACCAACGAGCATCCCTGCTTCTGCCATCCTCCCGTGGCCAGCCGTTCCGGTGAACAACATCCCATGCGCGCCGTCGATGACTGCCCGACCTTTCCTATCGCCTGGAATTCGCACCGAGGTGCGCGGCTGGATTAAAGATCAGGAGTTAATAGCCGGTAGTCCGTAGTG
Source organism: Terriglobia bacterium (assembly GCA_020073285.1). GTDB lineage: Bacteria > Acidobacteriota > Terriglobia > Terriglobales > Acidobacteriaceae > JAIQGF01. Next base: position 2,760 of record JAIQFM010000205.1, read on the forward strand.
AGCCGGAGTGTCTCTGGCGGCTACTGCTCGCTAACTCCTAACTACTTAACAACAGCCGCAGATCCCTGAGGTTGTTCCCCGTCGGCCCGGTGACAATCGCGTCTCCCAGACGATCGAAAAAGGGAAACGCATCGCAGTGCGCCAGCGACTTCGCCGCGTCCAGCCCCAGTGTTGTGGCGCGCTCCAGCGTGGTTCCGTCCGCGATCGCCCCCGCCGCGGCGCTGTTGCCGTCAATGCCGTCGGTGCCGGCGCTGAGCACGGTGATGCTTTCGCCCGCGATTTTCTGCGCGCAATACAGCGCGAAATGCGAGTTCCGCCCGCCGACTCCGTGCTTCGCCTTCACCTTCACCGTCACTTCCCCGCCCGACGCGACGCACACTCGCGACACGCCCTGCCTCAGCTTCCGCAATTTGTTCAACAGATAATCGGCCGCTTTGGCGTAGTCCCAGTCATCGCAAGAATTGTCCACCTCCAAAGCGAACCCGCGCGCCGCAGCCTGCGCTCCCGCGGCCTGCAGCACCGACGCATTCGACAGCACCGGCCACCAGCGCGAGCTGGCGAATGCCGGGTCATCCGACTTCGGCGTCTCCTCCAGAATCTTTTTCGCAAACAACTCGCGCACCGATGGTGGAAACTCCTCCACCATGCCATAGCGCTCGGCGATGCGGTAGCAATCCTCGACCATAGTCGAATCCGGCATCGTCAGCCCCGACGACAGCGAGTCCAGCGCCTTCTCGGGCACGTCCGAAACCATGATGGAAAGCTGCTTCGCCGGCGCCGCCGCCCTCGCCAGCCGTCCCCCCTTGATCCCCGACAGGTGCTTGCGGATGGCGTTGATCTCCGCAATCGGCGCCCCCGAATGCACCAGCACCTGGTAGGTTTTGACGATGTCGTCGAGCGTGATCGCGTCGTCGATCGGATACTCCACGCACGCCGACCCGCCGCCGCTGATCAGGAAAATGCAGAGTGTCTCCTCCGGTTGGCGCGCCACGTAGCGCAACATCGCCCGGCCTGCGGCCAGCGATTCGCGGTTCGGCAGCGGATGCCCCCCGCGAAAATAGCGGAACCCGCGCAGTTGCGTCCCGGGGTCGGTAGAACCGGCAACGATTCCGCCCAGACCTTCCCCTACCCGCTCTGCCAGCGCCTCCGCCATGCTGTGCGCGCCCTTGCCGACGGAAATGACCGAAACCCGGTCATACGCCGGCAGCCCGTACAGGTCCTCGCAGACGCGCAGCACGCCGCGATCGAAGTGTATGTGCCGTGCGAACGCCTGCTGGATGGTGCTCTGCGCCAGCGCCTCCTGGAACAGCTCGCGCGCCGCCAGCCGTTGCTCGCGCGCGGTTCGCTCACGCTCGGACGTACCACCCGCCGCCGGCCGCTTTGCCATTGAAGTAGTTTCTAGTTTCTGGTTTCTAGTTTCAAGTGCCCAGCGTTTGCGCGGCGTCTGAGCCGCGCGCTGGCATCCCGAGCGAAGCGCGGGACCTCGCGCCTTTGCGGGCGTTTCAATGCAACGAGGAGTCTGCTATTGGATCAACTGGAAACTAGAAACTCGCAACTCGTTCCCGCACCCACTCCTCGATCGCCCGCCTCATCTCCGCCAGATGTCCCGCAAAAAAATGGTCCGCGCCCTCGACGATCACCAGCTTCTTCGGTTCCGGCACGCGCGCCGCCAACTGCTCCAACTCATGCCGCGGCCCGAAGGGGTCCAGCGCGCCGCTGACCAACAGCTTTGGCTTGGTGCACGCGAGCAGGAACTTGTACCCGTAGGTGCGATCCTCCACCCGCACCGGCGTCCCCAGCGCGATCAGCGAATCCACACGGGGATCAGGACATGAGGCGCGCAGTCCCGCCGCCGCGCCGAAGGAAAATCCCGCGAACAGGATGGGCAAATGGAATTCCGCTTCCAGCCACGCCAGCGCCGCTCGGACGTCCTCCACCTCGCCTCGCCCATCGTCGTGCGTACCCTCGCTCAGCCCGGCGCCGCGAAAATTGAAGCGCAGCACCGGAAACCCAAAGCCGTTCAGCGTCTTCATGGCGTGAAAGACAACTTTGTTGTGCATGGTGCCGCCGAACAGGGGATGCGGATGACACACCAGTGCCGCGTGCTTCGCGCCGGGCGCGCCCTCATTGAGCAGCGCCTCCAGCCGCCCTGCCGGCCCGGCCAGAAAAAATGAGCGGATCGCGCTCGTTTGCGTCACCGCAGCATTGTATTCGCCGACAGTTTCAGTTTCAGTTTCAGCTTGCCTACCAGCTGCCAGCTACGAGCTACCAGCTACAGTGCTGTCCCCACCTGCCCCCTGCTATCCTCTCCTCATGGACGTGTTCGCCTTAACGCGAGAGTTAGTGGACATCGAGTCGGTCACCGGAAACGAGGGCGCGGCCGGCCAGTTCCTCCACCGCCGCCTCCGCGACCTCGGTTACGACGCCCGCCTCGATACGGTTGAGACGAACCGCTTCAACGTCTACGCCGTGCCGCCCGGCCAGCCGCGTCCCGACGTTTTCTTCTCCACTCACCTGGACACCGTCCCGCCCTTTTTCCCATCCAGCGAGGACGAAAACCGCATCTACGGCCGCGGCGCTTGCGATGCCAAGGGCATCATTGCCGCCCAGGTCGCCGCCGCAGAAAAACTTCGCCGCGACGGCCTCGCCGCCGGCCTGCTGTTCCTGGTCGGCGAAGAGCGCAACAGCGCGGGCGCAAAGTTTGCTAACGAGCATCCCACAGGCGGGCGCTTCCTCATCAACGGAGAACCCACCGACAACCGCATCGCTCGCGCCACCAAGGGCGCCGTGCGCGTGGAATTTTTTGCCGAGGGCCGCATGGCGCACTCCGCCTATCCCGAACTCGGCGAATCCGCGATCGAGAAATTGCTCGACGCCCTGGAGCGCGTCCGCCGCATTCCCTTGCCCCACGACGAAGACCTCGGACCGTGCACGCCCAACATCGGCCTGATTGACGGCGGGCGCGCCCCCAACGTCATCCCCGACCGCGCCCACGCCGAGCTCATGTACCGCATGATCGGCCCTTCCGACGAACTGAAGCGCCAGATCGTCGCCGCCGCCGAGCCGCTCGTCCGCGTGGCATGGGGCCTGGAACTGCCGTTCATTCGCCTGCGCACCCTCGACGGCATTCCCACCATGGTGGCCGCATTCGCCACCGACGTCCCTTCGCTGACCAACTGGGGCGAACCACTGCTGCTTGGACCCGGTTCCATCCACGTCGCGCACACCGACAACGAGCACGTCGAAAAAAAAGAACTGCTCGCCGCCGTGGATCTGTACGCCGATGTTGCGCGGCGGCTGATGAGTACCTAAGTACCGAGTACCCCGTACCGAGTACCGAGCGTCGCATGGGTCTCATACTCAGTACTCAGATACTCAGGTACTCGGTACTGCTTTTCGCATCCCCGCCAACGGAGTACTCTAGCCCTTGCCATGTCACACGACGCTGTGAACTCTCTCGCCCAAGCTTCATCCGCGTATTTGCGTTCCGCCATGCACCAGCCCATCCGCTGGCATCAATGGGGCGAGGAAGCCTTTGCCGCCGCGCAGCGCGAGAACAAGCCCATGTTGCTCGACATCGGCGCCGTCTGGTGTCACTGGTGCCACGTCATGGACCGCGAGTCCTACGACGATCCCGAGATCGCGCGCCTCGTCAACGAGAACTTCATCGCCGTGAAGGTGGACCGCGACGAGCGCCCCGACATTGACAGCCGCTACCAGGCCGCCGTCCAGGCCATGACCGGACAGGGCGGCTGGCCGCTCACCGCTTTTCTCACCCCGGAAGGCAAACCGTTCTACGGTGGCACCTACTTTCCACCCGACGATCACTGGGGACGCCCCGGCTTCAAGCGCGTGCTGGCGGCCATCGCCGACGCTTTTCGCGCCAAGCGCGACGAAGTCACCCAGCAGGCGGACATGGTGCTCAACACCATCGGTCACGCCGAATCGTTTGCCGGGAGCGGCGGCTCGGTTCCGCCGAACATCGTGCGCACCGTCGTCGCCTCCGCTCTGAAGATTTTCGATGCCGACCACGGCGGCTTCGGCAGCGCGCCCAAATTTCCCCACCCCTCGACCATGGACTTGATCGTCCACCTTTACTCGCGCACCGGCGACGTACACCTGCAGGAGGTCATCACCACCACGCTCGAACACATGGCGCGCGGCGGCGTCTACGATCAGCT
>JAIQFM010000017.1 GCA_020073285.1 Terriglobia bacterium
CGGCCGCGGTAATCGTGGTCATCCACGTCTGCTGCACCTGGTTGACGGTAGTGGTGGCCGATTGCGCGTTGCTGCCTAGCGAGTTGTTGATGTCGGCAAAAGCCTGTCCCAGGCTGGCGTTTACCTGGTTGTAGGCGGCCTGCAACGCCTGGTTGAAGGTGTCGTCGGGCGCGCCTGCGGGATTGCGCTGCAGCAGCGCGTTGTAGGCGACCATGTATTGCGTGTCAAACGTCGCCAAGGCGGAGCTAACCGCCTGGTCCACCTGCCCACCCGCCTGGTTGATCAGGTTCTGAATGGCGGCGATCTGCTGGTTCAGGCTAGCGGTGGCTGGACCCAAGTCCACTACGTTCCCCTGGTTGGCGGTCTGCAATTGTTGCAGCGTCTGATCCACCGCTTGCTGCACCGAGGCTATGAGAGCCGTCATTCCCGCCTTGGTCGATTGTCGTTCCTGGTCGAACGAATCGTGATACGGCTTTTTCAAGTCCCCGGTTTGCACCGCCGTCGGAGGCTGCATGACGGTAAAGACGGCGGCGGATGCGGCCCCACTCGGCTTCCTCAGGGTGACGGTGCGGGGGCCTGGCGTGGCATTGGCGGCGATGACCATGTGGACCGTCACCGAAGTGTCGGTCGGGGCGCCCGAAAGAGTTGCGGTGATGCCGGTTCCGTCCACGCTGACCGCGTTCACCGCGACCAGCTTGCTGCCGCCGATGGCAGCGTCCACGGTGGTTCCCGCCGAGACCGAGCTCGGCGAAATGGCGCTGATGATGGCCGGTTCCGTGTCCTGAATGAGCTGCTGGATCTGCTGCGGCGTGGCGTTACTCGGAATCGTCGGCGGCTTGCCGGCGCTGACACTGGTGGTCAACCCCGGTGCGCATTGCACCGAGCCCGGCACATTGGGATCGTTGTTGGCCACCTGCACGATGCCGGCAATGCACAGGAACACGGTGATCCCTACGCTCGAGGCGTCGGAGCCGAAATCGGTGCCGATGACGCCCGCCACCGCCGTCGGTGTGCGCAGCTCGAAGCTCCCGCCCTGGCGCGTAATCTTCGCCACTTCCGCGCGCATCCGTCCGCCCACCAGTTGCAACGCCGTTTGCTGCGAGCGGTCGTCATGCTTGACGATGCGCAAGTCCGATTGCGCGCCCAGCGATAGGATCGACTGGTCGGTGAGCGTGATGCGGGCGCGGCCGCCCTTCTGCGTCTTCACCAGGTCGTTCCACCACAGTTCGTCGCCCTTCTTGGCCTCGTTGGTGACCACAGCTTTGCCCGTGCCGCGGGAAATCGTGGCAATGGGCAACAGAGCGGTGATCGCGCCGGCTTTCTGCCCCACCTTGGGCGCGGGTTCCTTCGGTCCGGGGGCCGCGTGCGCGGGCAATACCATCCCGGCCAGCAGAACCGTGATCACTATCCAGAGCAGCATTCGTTGCTTGGTCATTTTCGTTCCTGCCCTTCTACAAAAACGGCTTCGGGCCCTCTGAAATCGTCTACCCGGGGCAACCCCTGGTTAATCACCTTCGTAACTCCAGATCCTTCGACTCGCGGCCTTGCGTCCGCTCGCTCGAGATGACGGCCCGCGGCTCAGACGCCGCGGAAGACGCCGTCACTTGGTCTTGGCCACGTACACACCGTCCCAGTCGTTCGCCGGATGTTCCTTGTAGTAGTCGTAAGCCCGCTTGAGGAAGGTCTCCGTCGGCCCGTCATCGGGATAGGTGCCCAGCAAAGTCTCGAACTTCTGCACGGCTTCGTCCCAAGCCCCGCGGTAGAAAGCGCTGTGCGCATCGTTCCAGCGCTCTAGCATGTCGCGGTGCTTGGATGCGTTTTTCGCGAAATCCATCAGCTCATAAATCTTCACCGGCTCCAGCTTGCCCTTCACCCGGATCCGGTCCAGGTCGCGGCACACGTAGTGGTTCTTCACCTGTTCGTAGGTGAATTCGCTGATGATCCGCGCCGTGTGGTACTCCTTGTTCTGCCCTTCCAGGCGCGACGCCAGGTTTACCGGGTCGCCCATCACCGTCCACGCGAAACGCCGGCTCGATCCCATGTTCCCCACGCTGACGCGCCCGGTGTTGATCCCGATGCCGACGGACAGCGTTTTCTTCCCTTCCACTTCCCACTTCAGATTCAGCTCTTCCAGCCGCTTGCTCATGTCGAGCGCGGCGTGGCAGGCGCGCACCGCGTGGTCGTCCTGCGGGAAGGGCGATCCCCAGAACGCCATCACCGCGTCGCCGATGTACTTGTCCAGCGTGCCCCAGCGCGTGAACAGGATGTCGGTCATTTCGCCCAGGTATTCGTTCAGCAGCGCCACCAGCGCATCCGGCGTCAGCCCTTCGGAAATCGCGGTGAAGGAGCGGATGTCGCTGAACATAATCGTCAGCTCCTTCGACTCGCCGCCCGCCTTGAAGTACTTTTTCGGGTCCTGCTCGATCAGCCGGATGACGCCCGGCGATACGTAGCGCTCGAACGTCTTGCGCACCTTGCGCTTCTCGCGTTCTTCAAACACCATGCGGAAGCTGGTGATGGCGCCGTAGTTGACCACCAGCGCGCCCGCCGGGATCACCATGTACAGCCACATTCCCCAGTGCGTGAAGGCGAAGTAGCAGATCCCGAAAAACGCCACCAGCGCCGCGATCACGGAAAACGTCGAGTGCAGCGGCTTCAGGCGCGCGAACAGGTATCCCATCCCGATGCCGAAGATCAGGATGAAAACGATGTCGATGCCTTCTTCGTAAATCCCGCGCTTCAGGAATCCGCGCCCCGCAATGTCGTTGTTCAGCAGGTTGTCGAGCACGTTGGCGTGCAGCTCGACTCCCATGTAGTCGGTGGTCTGAAACGGCATGGGGCGCAAGTCGGCGATGCCCAGCGCGGTCGCGCCCACCAGGACGATTTTTCCTTTGAACGTCTGCGGCGGCACCGTGCCGTCAATCACATCCGCCATGGAATAGTGCGGGTAAGTCTTAAACGGGCCGGCGAAATTGATCAGCAGGCTGCCGTCGGGCTGCGTGAAATAGGTATGCGGCCCCACCTCAATCCGTTCCAGCCCGTCCGGCGCCATGTATGCCACTTCGCTCTGGTCCTTGACGTTCTCGTAGACCTTGAGCATCTCGATCGGCAGCGAGGGAAACCACTCGCGGTCGCGATAGCGGATCAGGCTGGCCGCGCGCCGGTAAATGCCATCGCGTTCCGGCCCGTAGTTGAAAAACCCGTACGAGCGTGCCGCATCGGCAAGGATGGCGATGTTCGACTCGATGGCTTCGCCCACGCCGCCTTCATGGCCGGCATAGGGATCGAACCACGCCTTGCTGAGGTCGAACTCCCCTTTCAGCTTCTGCATCTGCGGGAAAGGATGACTCCACAGGATGTTGTAGTACTCCTCGGAAGCCTTCGCGTCGATCTGCTTGGCGCGTTCCCCGCCCAGGAAGATGTGCCCCAGCACGACGTTGCCGGCGCGCTTCATGGAATCGGCGAAGATCACGTCGTTGTCGCTGGTACGCTCGATGGCGCGGATCTTCTCCAACACCGCCGGCGAGGCCGCGCCCGCGACTTCCGATTCCAGTTTCTTCAGCGCCTCCACCGCCGAGTTCTTTTCCGGGGTTGGGAAATCAGCGTCGAATCCGACGACCCGCGCCCCGCCCGCCACCATCTGGTCCACCGCTTTGCCGTAGTAGTTGCGTGCGATGGGAAACGACCCGACCTTCTGCAGCGTCTTTTCATCCAGCCCGACGATGACGATGCGGTCGTCAATGCAGTCGCGGCCGGCGGACGGCCCCGGGCATTGGCGCCGTGCCCCGCGCATCTTGTAGCGCGCATCCAGCGAGCGCAGCTCGATGGTGTCCAGGAACCCGAACACTGCCTTCGCCTGCGCCGTGATCGCGACTTCCACGTACACGAGTACCGCCACCAGCGTGACCAGGATGGCGATCCCCATGTCCACGCGCTTGGCCGGCACCCGTCCGACCAGCTCGTCAAACTTCCCCCACAGCTCCGCGAACTTTCTCACGACCGGATTCATCTGCCGCGTTTCCCGAACTTGTAGACGAAGGTCACGCCCGCAATCCGCTCATCGAAGTTCAGCGGGCTGAGCGCTCCGCCCGGCGGGAACCCCACCGGGTCGGTGGATGTCGGCGGACCGAAGTAGAAGTTGTTGTTGCGCTCGAAGGAGAAGATGAGGACCTTGTTCTCGTCGTTCATCAGCTTGTAGGTGAGGGCGACGCGGAACGACGGCCGGCTGTAGCCGCTGGCCCCATTGACCACCTGGCTGATCGTGGTCTGCCCGGCTACGCAGGGCGGCGTCGTGGCCGCGCTGCACGGGACCGTGAGCGTCGCCGGCACGGTGATCGTCGCCGAAGTGTCGCGGAATCCCGCCTCCAGGATGAACCACCGCGGCGCCTCCACGTACACCGTCGCCGTCCCCAGGCGGTTGGTGTCGTGGTCCAGGTAGAGGAACTGGAGCGGGTTCAGATACTGCACCTGGTTGGACGGCAGGCCGAGGAATGTATCCAGGTCGTTACGGTGGTTCTGCCGCTCTAGTTCGTAGCGGATGGTCGGGCTGAGGTGCCAGCCGCCGAAATCGTAAATGCCGCGGAACCCGAAGTAGTAGCGGTCGGTGTTGTTAGACTGCCCCACCTTCAACCGGTCCAACGACTGACGCCGCTCGTAGCCCACGGTGAGAAACGTGGTGCTGATCGGCGCCGTCAGTTCCACGTAGGGCTGGCGCAGGGAGCGGTCAATACAGACCATCGGACCGGTCAACGCTGGGCTAAAGCTGCAGCCGGTGATCGGCGTCGCTACGAACTGGTTCGTCGTAACATCGAATTGCAGCGGAATGGCGTTGGTGGACCCGTCAATCATGCGGTGGCGATACCCGACCTCCAGCGACGCCCGCCGGTAGAACGACAGGTCGTGGAAGATCAGACGCCCTTCCGGTCCCCAGATCGTGGTTTGAAACGCCTGCTGGTTTTTCAGGTTGTTGTTGTTGCGGCGCGCCGTGCCGTCCACCGTCAGCCAGGGCAGCGCGTCCATGGATACGCGGAACAGGAAGTCCTGCAAGTCCGAAATCTGGCGCGCGTTGATGGCGGCGAAGTTTGGCTGATAGCGCACGTAGGACGCACGGAAGTTCAGTTTCTTGTAGCGATAGGCAGCTTCGAAGCGCGCCCCCCAATCGTCCTGCACTCCCAATCCGGCGTTCGGCATCCGGCTGTCGCAGGGGAAAATGGCATGTCCCGACGGTGGCGCCACCGTCGGCGCTCCCGCGCACGGTTGCAGGCGCCGGTCGTAATTCGTCGCCGAGTAGGCGAACTCGCCGTCCATGCGCAGGCCCCTGGTCTGGTACTTGAAGTCAATCGATCCGACCTGGTTGGTCGCGGGTTGCGGCGATGGGAACGGCGCAGGTGCGCCCACCGCCAGCGGAGCGCGCGAGTCCACCAGGTCGTTGCTGCTGGAGAAATTGAAGCCGATGACCGAATCGCGGATGAAGGCGTACTCCAGCCGCGCCCCGCTCACCGCCGCCGCAAACGGCCGACCGCACTGCGGATCGTTGGACTGCACGAAGTTACTCGGCGTCGGATAGACCGGCGGCTGGCAGCCGGTGATGGTCGGAATTCTGGCGCCCGTAACCGGGTCAATCAGGAAAGCCTTCGTGTTCGGGTCAATGGCAAAACCCGGTTGGTTCATCGGCTGGTCCTTGAACAGCGATCCCCAGCGGTCGATAAACACCCCGCCCGTGGCCGACATCTTCCATTTCTTCCCCAGCTTCCACGACGCCGATACGCCCTTGATGTTCTGGTTGAACGTCAGCCGCGAGTAGTTCACCAGCGCATCGCCGAAGATGTATTCATCGCGCGGCCCGTAAATGCGCACGAAGCCTTTCTGAATGCTGTTGCGCTCCGGGTCAATGCTGCTGTCGTCGGTGCCCCGGAACATGGTCAGAAACTGGAAGCGGTGTCCGGTGCTGAACAGGTTGCGGTCGAGAAAGTAATTGAACTCGGCCAGATCGTTCTCCCCCTGGTTGTGGAACGAGCGCGCTTTTCCCTCCGGGCTGCCGGCGTTGATGTCGGAGTAGCGCGTCATCAGCCGCACTTCGCCCAAGGCCTGGTCCTGCTGGCCCGCGCCGGCGCCGCCCACGTCGAACGTGGGCCGATTCTCCCGCGCCGCCTCCGCCTGTCGCTGCGGTTGCTGTTGCTGCTGCTGGCTCAGTGAGGTGGGCTGCGTCGCCTCCTGGATGGGGTTCTCCGGCGCCTGTCCCGGCTGCTGCTGAGAAGATCCTGGCGAACTCCCCGTCTGCGCGGAGGAGGTTACCGCGGCGGCCAAGACCGCCAGGATGAGGGCGCAACTTAGGGCTCGGAACAATCGCATCGCACACCTGCGCTCCCGCTCCGGACGCAGCTCTTCCAACGTCGCGGAACGAATGCAAAGTTCGATTTACGGGGGAGAGTATCCGCCAGAGGTGTCCCGTCTCCAGGCCACTTCTAGCCGGCCAGCCTTGTACCGCTTATGTCAACTTGGTTAGCTCCCGGATAGTACAACAAAGCGGCTCGAAGTCAATTGTTTGTTACTGGAAATGACCCTTAGGAGGGCACCGGACATCCCTGAGTTTTGGTACTGAACCGGGAACAATTCCCCGCATGCCGGCGCAGCTCCGCGGCGTTATAATTCCCGCCACCCGATCCGATGTGGGCCGGCCGCTTTCGACCGGTAAGAGCACTCACTAACTTCGACTCCGGGATTGGCGAGCCGGCCCTTCCAACTGCGCCCATGCGCTCGGCGCTTCGCAACCGTTTTCTCGGAAAGGAGAGACGATATGCTGGCAAGAGTCGTTGAAGTAACCATCAAGGGCGGTAAGAAGCACGACGTCATCAACATCGTCCTGAATGAACTTGTTTCCCTACTCGAGAAACAGCCCGGATTCGTCGCCCACGAAACCATGAGCCGCCAGAACGATCCCAATTACGTCCTGGCCACTACCTACTGGCTCACCCAGGAGGACGCGGAACGCTGCTACTCCTCGTCGGCCTACACCAACCTGCTCAACAAGCTGATGCCGTTTTTCCACAGCGACATCCGCCCGGTCCTCTACCAGGTGGAAGTCTCTACCAGCCAGAAGATCGCCTTCGGCAAGGCCGCGTAAATTGGTGGCTGGTGGATCAGGGGCTGATGGCTGGGCGCCTCGGCCACCAGCCACCGACCTCCAGCCATCCCCACCACCCACTAGCCACTCGCCCCTACTTCCCGTACATTTATTTGTCATCCATGAAAACCCTGATCGCACTCCTTCTCTCCGCCATCGTCCTGCTGGCCCAGGCGCCTGCCGCCAAGGACCTGCGCACGCCCGAGGAAAAGCACCTCCGCAACGTCCGCCAGCTCACCTTCGGCGGCGAAAACGCGGAAGCCTACTTCAGCTCCGACGGCGCCAAGCTTATTTTCCAGTCCACCCTCGGCGGCCTGCCCTGCGATCAGATTTTCATCATGAACGCCGACGGCTCCGATGCCCACATGGTCTCCAACGGCCACGGCCGCACTACCTGCTCTTATTTTTTTCCAGACGGCAAGCACATCCTCTATTCCTCCACCCACGCCGCCTCGCCCGAATGTCCTCCGCCGCCCGACTGGTCCAAAGGCTACCGCTGGGCCATCTATCCGACCTACGAAATCTACGTCGCCAACCCCGACGGCACCCAACCCCATGCCCTCACCCACAACCAGGGTTATAACGCCGAGTCCACCATCTCCCCCGACGGTAAGAAGATCGCCTTCACCTCCACCCGCAACGGCGATCTCGACATCTACGTCATGAACAGCGACGGCACCCAAGTTCGCCAGCTCACCCACGAGCTTGGTTACGATGGCGGCCCCTTCTGGTCGCGCGACGGCCAGTGGATCGTCTATCGCGCCAATCACCCGCAAACGAAAGAAGAAATCGCCGACTACAAAGACCTGCTCAAGCAGAACCTTATCCGTCCGACTCGTCTCGATCTCTGGATCATGCGCGCCGACGGCAGCCACAAGCGCCAGGTCACCAACAACAGCGCCGCCAACTTCGGTCCGTACTTCTTTCCCGACGGCAAGCGCATCATTTTCGCCTCGAATTTTGCCGACCCCAAGGGCATGGGCAACTTCGAGCTCTACGCCGTCAATATCGACGGCAGCAACCTGGAGCGCATCACCTATAGCCCCGCCTTCGACGGCTTCCCCATGTTCAGCCCCGACGGCAAGAAGCTGGTCTTCTCCTCCAACCGCAACGCCACCCGCCCCCACGAAACCAACGTCTTCATCGCCGACTGGGTGGAATGATGACGCTGAGTGCCACGATCCGATCACGGGCGAGGGCGCCCGCGCCACATCTTGCCCTGAGTCATTTGGCGCCAAACTAGCCTGCCAATGCGGACAGTCCGCAGTCGGGCGGCCGCATGTACGCTGAGGGAGTCGGCGTGGCGCGCGACGACGCGACCGCGGTGAAGTGGTACATGCGCTCGGCGGCGGAGCATCATGCGCCGGGCATGACCAATCTCGCCTACATGTACGCCAACGGCCGCGGGATCGCACGGAGCTACGCCGCAGCCTTGCACTGGTACCACGAGGCGGCGGCGAAGGACTACGCACCGGCGCAGTCCAACCTCGGCTACATGTACGCGCAGGGTTGGGGCGTGGCTCAGGATGACCACGAAGCGTTGAAGCTGTACGAGAAAGCGGCGCACCACGGTTTCGCTCCGGCCATGGACAACCTCGGGGAAATGTATCTGCACGGCAGAGGCACGGCGCAGAATGTTCCCTTGGCCATCAGCCTGTTCCGGAAGTCGGCGGCGCAAGGCTCGGCAGGCGCGGCGAACAACCTCGGCTGGTGCTACGAGCACGGCATGGGCGTCGCGCAGAACCTGGCTGAGGCGGCCAAATGGTATCGGATTGCGGCCGACGCGGGAGTTCCCGAGTCGCAGTACAACCTCGGCGTTCTGTACGCCGAGGGACGCGGCGTCGCGCGCAACGAAGCGGCGGCGAAGGCGTGGTTTGCCAAAGCAGCGCAGCGCGGCTATGGTCCGGCCCAAGAACAATTGGCGCTGACGGCAACCAGCACACCCGGCGCCGCAAGCGACATTCCCGCCGACTTCAAGGGACCTTAAGACAGGATGGCGCGGCTGGGATCGGGACGTTAGCTGGCGGCTCGACGCGACTGCAGCAGCGCGCGGTCCACCGCACCGACGAGCGCCTCTTCTTCTTCCTCCGCCTTCACCACCGCATCCACAACAATTCCGGCGGGCATCTCGCCGCGGCAGATCAGTACAACCGGACTGCGCGTGCTTTGCTGGATGTGATCGAGCACGAGGTGAAGCTGCGACTTGAGGACGGTATCGCCGATGACGATGAGGTCGAAGCTGTCGTAGGAAAGCTGGCGCAGCGCGACGAGGAGGTTCTTAGCGCCGTCCACGCGATATCCAGCGTGCCGCAGGGCGGCACTGCGGGCGGTTAACTGGTTTTCGTCGTAATGAATAAACAGGAGACGTCGAGCTGACATCGTGCGCAGCTCCTTGGCTGCCGACCCGAGGGCTGCTAACCCGAGTTGTTGACAGTGTACTCCAGAATCGCGGAAATTGGATTTGGTGAGTGGGCTGCGGGGTAGCGCGCTCAATGTTTGCGGAAGCGGCGAGCGATGTCGAACTCCGTTTCCAGCTCGCGGGTGCGGAGGTTCTCGCGGATATGGGCGAGGCGTTGCTCCAGGCGCAGCAACGCTTCCTCGATATTGGCGGTGTTGGTAAGCGCGACGTCGCGCCACATGCTGTAAGGACTGGTGGCGACGCGGGTCATCTCGCGCAGCATGCGCCCGCCGATGGCTTTCATGTCCGCATCGTTGCCGAATTCTTCCTCAACCGTGGCCGCCAGGGCCACCGAGAGCATCTGCGGCAGGTGGCTGATCCAGGCGCAAAGGCGGTCGTGGCGGTCGGGATCCATCTCCAGCACGCGCGCCCCGATGCGCTCGATCCACTGCACGTATTCGCCGGCGCGGCCGCGGCGGATGTCCTGGCCAGGAAGCGGGGTGAACAGCCACACGGCGCCGGTGAAAAGATCGGCATCGGCCTGGCCGATTCCGCTGTTCTCTTTCCCTGCCATGGGATGACCGGCGAGAAAACGCTCCGGCGCGCGATCGCCGAAGATATCGCGGGCGCGCGCCACGACATCGGCCTTGGTACTGCCGACGTCGGTACAGAGCGTGTCGGGCGGGAGCAGCGGGCCGAGCCGCTGCAGGAGATCCATGACCAGGCCGACCGGCGTCGCCAGGACGACCAGGTCGCTGTTGGCGCAGGCTTGCGCAGCATCCTCGTGGCCGAGATCGATGGCACCCAGAGTCTTGGCCTGCGCCAGGACCTGCGGGCGATCGCAGCCGACGATGGGCCCGGTGAAGCCGTGTCTCTTGAACGCCAGCGCCAGCGAGCCGCCGATGAGGCCGGTGCCGAGGATGGTGATCTGGCGCACGTTTGGGATTTAACCACACTTGCCATTTCCGATTGGTGATTTGTGATTGGGAGGTTGTCGGTTATCGGTTGTCGGTAGTGCGTGGTCTGGAGTCGGTATATTTCCATCCGGAAAGCTACCCTCCTAGGGGTTGTACGGAGGTCGTGTTGCCGAATTCGGCAGATGAGAGCGGAGGAACGCGGACCAAGCCGCTGCTGGTGTTTGACGGCGATTGCGGGTTCTGCCGCGCCTGGATCGAGTGAGTAGGCGCTCGCTGGCAGGGTTGCCCGTGGCGGTGCGCCCGATATCTCCTAATTTGGGGGATTATAAACATGTTTGATTAGGCGACAATATGTCGTGTACAATAAGCTCTTTGGAGGCTCCGAATGGCAGCTACGCAAGCTAGGGTAACGCGCGCGAAGCTTTCGACAACGGTGTCGCCGGAAACGTACGAGTTCTTGGAGCGGATGGTGAGGTCGGGCGAGGCGGCAAGCATAGCGGAAGCGGTCGATCGATCCGTTGCCAAAGTCCGACAGCTCGAAAATCGCAGACGCCTGGCAAGGGCGACGGCCGATTATTTCGACCAACTTGAACCGCGGGCCGCTGCCGAAGAAAACGCGCTGGCCCGCGATCTTGCCTCGGCCGCGAGTGGCATCGACTTTGGCAAAGAGCTCTAACGCGCCGAAGCGGGGCGAAATCTGGCGCGCCAATACCGGCGGCAAGCGGCACACGGTCGTTATTATCTCGCTCGATGAACGCAACCAGAGCGAACGTGGCAGTTCCGTTCTGGCCGTCCCGTTCGGCAGTTATGGCGCGGACGGCCCAACGTCCAAGCGCATGGAGCCGGGTGAAACCGGCTTGCCGGAACCTTCGTTCCTCAAGGCTCACTTCATCCAGGTAATCGACAAGAAGGATCTGGTCGAGAAACTTCCACGCATTTTATCCCACCGGCAAATACGCGAAGTCGTAGCCATGGTCAATCGCGCCATCGACCCCGATGCTCCTTTTGAAGGTTAGTCCTACTCGCTAACAGAGGACTACGCAATCGTTCGTCCGACGGCGGGAGCGATGATGCGCAACGTGTCCATCAGTTCGGCGAACTGCTTCGGATAGAGCGACTGGGCGCCGTCAGAGAGGGCCTTGTCGGGATTGCTGTGGACCTCGACGATGATGGCATCCGCGCCCGCTGCAACCGCGGCGCGGGCCATCGGAGCGACCTTGTCGCGGCGTCCGGTGCCGTGCGAGGGATCGCCGCAGATGGGCAGGTGCGAGAGCTTGTGCACGACCGGGATGGCGGAGATGTCCATGGTGTTGCGGGTGTAGGTCTCGAAGGTGCGGATGCCGCGCTCGCACAGGACGATGTCGTAGTTGCCGCCGGCCATGACGTACTCGGCGGAAAGCAGCATTTCTTCGATGGTGGCGGCGATGCCGCGCTTGAGCATGACCGGCTTGCGCACATGGCCGAGCTCGCGCAGCAAATTGAAGTTCTGCATGTTGCGTGCGCCGATCTGCAGGATGTCCACGTAGGGGAGCATGAGCGGGATCTGGGAGATTTCCATGACCTCGCTGATCACCAGCAGGTGGTATTTTTCGCCGGCTTCCTTGAGCAGCTTGAGGCCTTCTTCGCCCATGCCCTGGAAGGAGTAGGGCGAGGAGCGCGGCTTAAAGGCCCCGCCGCGCAGGACGCGGGCGCCGGCGGCGGAGATTTGCTCGGCGGTGGAGAAGAGTTGCTCGCGCGATTCCACCGAGCACGGGCCGGCCATGACCAAGACCTTGTCGCCGCCAACCGTGAGATCGTTGGGCAACTTGACCACCGTGCCTTGCGGGCGGAAATGCTTGGCGACGAGTTTGTAGGGCGCGCTGATGCGGTGAACGAGGTGGACGCCGTCGAGAACCTCGATGTCGCGGACGTCGAAATCCGTGCGCGCGCCGACCGCGCCGAGCACGGTGTGGCGCTCGCCGGTCGAGCGGTGGACGGAGAACCCGAGGCCGACCAGGTGCTCGATGACTTTCTGGACCTGCTCTTCGCTGGCGCCTTCTTGCATGGTCACAATCATAGTTGTCAGGAGTCAGTAGTCAGGAGTCAGGGGCCGCGGCCCGGAAGTGAAACTCCTAATCGTTAACTTCAGCCTCCAATTCGGTGTCGCTGCCGTCGGTCTTGGCCTTGGGGACAAATTCGTCCTTCTGAATCTTGCGCATCACGTCAATCAGGCGCTCGTAAATCGTGGTCAGGTCGCGATCGGCGAGCGGACCGCGGTTGGCGCGGTGCACGTTCTCGTGGATCACCTTCTCGCGATCGGGCTCGTAAACCGGCTGGTTGGTGCCGCGCTTGAGCCGTCCGATTTCCCGCGCGCAGCGGGCGCGCTCGTTGAGCAACTCCACCAGGCGACAGTCCAGCTCGTCGATTTTCTTGCGCCAATCCGCGATGTCCATAAGAACAGCTATCAGCTATCAGCTAAGAGCGTAAGACTTACAGTGTACGTGGCCGGTGACACAACTCGACTCTAAAGCGAGGCTATCTCGGAACGGCACTCGATCCGGCTGATAGCTGAGAGCTGAAAGCTGATAGCTCCTTTACTAATTCTGCCACAGCTTGGGGCGCATGACCCAGTGGAGCCGATTTTTCGATGGCCTGCACGATAGCGCTGCCGACCACGGCGGCGTCGGCGAACTGCGCCACCTGTTGCACATGTTCCGCGGTGGAGATGCCAAAGCCAACGGCAATGGGCAATTTGGTGTAGCGGCGCAGGCGCGTGACCAACTGGCGGGCGTCGGTGGCAAGTTCCTGGCGCGTGCCGGTGACGCCGGTGCGCGAGACGGCGTAGAGGAATCCGGTGGAAACTTCGGCGATCCTCTTCAGACGCTGGCCGGTCGAGGTGGGCGCGGCAAGGAAAACGGTCGCGAGGTCGCGGCGGCGCATGTGCGTGAGATATTCCTGCGCTTCTTCGACGGGCAAGTCGGTGACGAGCGCGCCGTCAACTCCGGCATCGGCAGCGGCGGCGCAAAAGCGCTTGAGGCCGAAGCGGAGAATGGGGTTCAGGTACGAGAAGATGATCAGGCCCGCATCGCGGCGTTGAGAGCGGACTTCGCGCGCCAGCTCCAGCACGGCGCTGAGTGTGGTGCCCTGACGCAGGGCACGCTCGCTGGCGCGCTGGATCACTGGGCCGTCGGCGACGGGGTCGCTGAAGGGAACGCCGAGTTCGATGACGTCTGATCCCGCATCGATTGCGGCAAGCGCGATGTCACGCGTGGTGGCGAGGTCGGGGTCGCCGCAGGTGATGTAGGCCACCAGCGATGGATGTCTGCTCAGACTTAGAGGCATAGTACGTTCGTAAGCTTACGCTTGGGGTGTCATTACCTTCGTCATGGCGGGCACCGGTCCGATTGCGCTTACCATTCCTCCTGGCGTCCGGCCGCTCGGCCGGCGTGGGAGGAGCATATGCATCCGGAACTCACGATGCTGCTGTGGGTTGTCGGAGCCCTGGTCGTGTTCGGCATCCCGACGATCATGAAGAAAACCATGCTTCCCCGCGACCTCCAATTCGAGGAGGTGCCACCCGAGCGCCTCACGCCGCGGCAAGCCGAGTTTCTCGCCGGCTATGACACCCAGATTCGCGCCCTTGGATACGACGATTTCGTAACTTACCGCGTTACCAACCTCAAGGGCGCAAATATCTGCCGCACTTACTTCAGCCGAAATTCCTGGTCGCGCTGCACCGTAGCGGCCGTCACCGTCGAAAAGAAGATGAGCACCAGTTGGATCGAGTTCAATTCCAATTTCTCCGACGGCACTATGCTGAGCACGCGCAACACGCAGTTCTCATCCCCTTTTAGCCGCCCGCCTTACCAGATCGTGCAGCTCTATCCCGGGGTGAGCGACCCGGCGCGGCTGAAGGCCAGTCACGACCAGCGTGTCGAATCGTTCGCCGCTCGCGGCCAGGTCTTCATTGACCGCAACAACTTTTTTGACGAGTTCCGCAAGGGCCACCAGCGCAATTGCGAGCACCAAGCCTCCAAGAAGCTGATGCGACTGGACGGCAACGGCATCTATCGTGCCACAAGCCGGCTCGCGCTGCGTGCAATCGTGAGATTTCTTAACCCGTTTTCCGACAACTTTACGCCGGCTCGCGCCGCTGCCGGCCTGCTGCTCGGCGCCGGCCTGCCGTTCGCCGTCACTATAGCGTCAGGGCCGTTGGCCCTGTGGGCTAGCCCTCATCTCGGCGTTACCCCGGAAGGAGGCGCGCTGTTGATGACCGCGGGTGCGTTCATCCTCACCGGCGTGGCCCTGGGCAGGCTGTTTCAGCACAAGGTGTTCATCTGGGCGCTGCTGCTTGGCTACCTGCCGACCGCTCTTATGGGAGGTCCGTACGGCCTCAGTTTCAGTTTGTTGATGGCGTGGACAGCGGACCTTACGCAGCGGGTCCGTTCGCGCCGCCGTGCGATAGCGTGAATTGTCGGCTCGGCCTTATTTCTGCCGTCCTTTCGGGACTCCAACGAAATTCCGGTCGGCCTTTCCGGCACTTACTTGCCGGGCTGGTTTCTACCGCGCCTGCAGGGCTGGGGATCATTCACCGGCCATTCCGTTCAGATTGTCCTGAAGAATTCCCATGTCCTTATCGCCGCGGCCGGAGACGTTGACGACCAGGATTTCGCTCTTCTTCATTTTCGGAGCGCGCTTCAGGCACTCGGCGACCGCGTGCGCGGATTCCAGCGCGGGAATGATGCCCTCGGTGCGGGCGAGCAGAACGCAGGCATCGAGCGCTTCCTTGTCGCTGGCGGTGACGTATTCGGCGCGGCCGATGTCCTTGAGCCAGCCGTGTTCCGGACCGACGCCGGGATAGTCGAGGCCGGCGGAGACGGAGTGCGTGTTGGCGATCTGGCCGGCGTCGTCCTGCAAGATGTAAGAAAAAGTGCCCTGCAAAACACCCGGGGACCCGCCGTGAAAGCGGGCGGCGTGCTCGCCGAGTTTTTCGCCGCGTCCGCCGGCTTCGACGCCGATCAGGCGCACGCGCTTATCTTTCTTCTTGATGAACTCATGAAAGATGCCCATCGCATTCGACCCGCCGCCGACGCAGGCGATGATGGCGCTGGGCAATTTGCCGGTGGCACGCAGAATCTGCGCCCGCGTCTCACGCCCGATAATGGACTGGAAATCGCGCACCATGGTTGGGTAAGGATGCGCGCCGAGCACGCTGCCGAGCAGGTAATGCGTGGTGCGTACGTTGGTGACCCAGTCGCGCATGGCTTCGTTGATAGCGTCCTTCAGGGTGCGCGAGCCGGAGTCCACGCCGCGCACTTCCGCCCCGAGCAGCCGCATGCGGAACACGTTGAGTTCCTGGCGGCGCATGTCCTCGGTGCCCATGTAAACAACGCATTCGAACCCGAGGAGCGCGCAGACGGTGGCGGTAGCGACGCCGTGCTGGCCGGCGCCGGTTTCGGCGATGATGCGGCGCTTGCCCATGCGCTCGGCGAGCAAGGCCTGACCGAGACAGTTGTTGATTTTGTGCGCTCCGGTGTGGAGCAGGTCTTCGCGCTTGAGATAGATGCGGGCGCCACCGAGTTTATCGGTCAGGCGGCGGGCAAAGAAGAGCGGCGTGGGACGGCCGGCGTACTGCTTGAGCAGGTAGTCGAGGTCGCGCTGAAATTTTCGTTCGTGGCGCGCGCGGTTGTAGGCAATCTCCAGTTCTTCGAGCGCAGCCACGAGCGTTTCCGGGACGTAGCGTCCGCCGTAGGCGCCGAAGCGTCCGGGGATGGAGGCGGTCGATGGTCGATGGTCGATGGTCGATGGCGAGGCTCTCATACCGGTGCGGTCCCCGAACCAGCACGGACCGCGGCGACGAAGGCCCGAATCTTAACGTGATCCTTGGCGCCGGGCGAGGCTTCCACGCCGGAGCAGACATCCACGCCCCAGGGGTCGAGGATGCGAATGGCTTCGGCGACGTTGGCAGGCGACAGGCCGCCGGCAAGAATGACGCGGGTACGCTGCGCGACGCCGGGAACAAAGTCGGAAGCGCGCTTCCAATCGAAGCTAACGCCGGAGCCTCCGCGCACCAGTTCCGTTCCCTGGCCCATGCAGGCGACACGCAGCACGGCGGAATCCAGCAGCAAGCCGTCCACGGCATCGGCGGCGAGAAAATCGCGCAGCACGCCTTTCACCCCCGGCATGACGGAAACGGCCTTGAAGACGCGCAGGCGGGCACGGCCGTCGTTGTGGCGAAGCAGGTTGCGCGCGAACTCCGGGGTTTCGTCGCCATGGAGTTGAACGATGGTGAGGCCGACCCGGCGCGCGACGTCCTCGATGCGCTCCGCGGATTCGTTGGCAAATACGCCGACCTTGTCCACGTGGCGCGGCAGCTCGACGGCGATTTCCTCAGCGGCTGCAGGAGTAACTTGCCGCGGGCTGGGCGCGAAGACAAAACCGACGGCGTCGGCGCCCGCTTCCACGGCGGCGAGCGCGTCCCCTCGGTTGGTGGTGCCGCAGATCTTGATCCAAGTCATGAAAACAGTAGTTAGTAGTTAGTAGTTTGGCATTAGCAATTACGAATTCTCTCACGCATAGCGGACCCACTTCACGATTTCCGGCAGCGTGGGCTTCTTGCCGTACATGAGGATGCCGACGCGGTAGATGCGCGAGCAGAGCGCCACCACCCCCCACAGGGTCAGCAGCAGCAGCGCGATGCACACGCCGATCTGCCACATCGGCGGGGTTTGCACCACCACGCGGATGTACATCAGGATAGGCGCGAAGAACGGGACCAGCGACATCCACATGGACAGCGGCGCGTTGGGCTGGCGGAGGACATAGGTCATCATCATGATGGGAATGATGATCGGCATAATGACCAGGAACTGCCACTGCTGTGCCTCCTGCTCGGAGTTGACCATGGCGCCCAGCGCCGCGTAGAGCGCGCTGTAGAGCAAAAAGCCGAGAACGAAGAAGACGGCGAAGGCGGGCAGCGCGGCGGGGGAGAGATTGATCTCGGCAAGCTGGCTGCGCGCGGCGAGCAGTCCCGGCGTGGTGGCCCCCAGGCCCAGGATCACCCACGCCGCGATCTGGGTAAGGCCGACCGCCCCGACGCCGAGAATTTTCCCGGCCATCAGTTCTTGGGCCGTCGCCGAGGAAAGCACGACCTCCATGACACGCGAGGTCTTCTCCTCCAGCACCGAGCGCATCACCGCGACGCCATAGAGGATGAGCGTCATGTAGAGCATCATGACCAGCACGATGGCGCTGATGAACTGCAGCGGGCCGCCGGCGCGTTTTTCCTGCCCGCCCTTGATGGTGACCGCGTTCAGGTCCACACCGCGCATGAGCTTGTCGGCCTCATCGGAGGAGATGCCGCGCACCAGGAATTCACGGCGCAGAAGCGCGGACCTCAGCGCCCTGTGCAGCGTTTCGGTTTCGATGAAGTCGCTGGTCTCGCGCGCGACGTAGGAAATCTTGCGGGAGGCGAGCGCGTCGTCGCTGAGCCAGAGATAGGCGTCGAGAGTGCCGGTGCTGATGCGGCCTTTGAGCGTAGCGCGCGCCGCTTCATTGGGAGTGGAGACGATTTCGACCTGGTAGCGCGGAGAAGAGTCGAGCTGGTCGCCGTCCCGCTTCTTGGCTTCCAGTTGCGACTGAACGGCGCGGGCGAAGTCGGCGTTGGCACAGACTACGGCGAGGCGCCTTGTGCCCGAGGCCTTGAGCATCGCGAGCTTGCTGGGCAGGACCATGAGGGCGATCATCACGGCTGGCAGCAGCAGGGTGGAGACGATGAACGACTTGGTGCGCACGCGTTCCAGGTACTCGCGCCGGAGGATGAGCCAGATATTACGCATCGCGCTTCCCCACGACCTCCAGAAAGATGGCTTCCAGCGAGGGCTCCATCAGTTCGAACTTGTTGACGCGGGCGCGCGAGACCGCCAGGCGCAGGAGGTCCTGCGGGTCGGCGCCGGGCTTGAGCCGCACCTCGACGTAGTTGCCGTAGTTGTTGAAGGACTGCACCAACTCGGCGTCGCCGAGGAAGTTGTCTTCGCCCTCGTATTCCAGTTGCACGTCGTGGCGGCCGAATTTCCCCTTGATCTGCTTGAGGTCGCCCTGGAGCACGGCCTTGCCGTGGTCGATCAGGCAGATGGAATCGCACAGGCGCTCGACTTGGTCCATGCGGTGGGTGGAGAACAGGATGGTCTTGCCGGCCTGCTTCTGCTCCAGCAGCACGTCCTTGAGGGCGACGACGTTGGCGGGATCGAGGCCGGCGAAGGGCTCGTCGAGGATGAGCAGTTCGGGATCGTGCAGCAGGGTGGCGATGAACTGCACCTTCTGCTGCATGCCCTTGGAAAGCTCTTCGATCTTCTTGCCCATCCAGGCGTCCAGCTCGAGGCGCTGGCACCAGGAAGCGGCCTTGCGGGTGGCGTCGGCCGCGGGCACGCCCTTGAGTTCGGCGAGGAAGACGAGTTGGTCGAGCAGCTTCATGCGCTTGTACAGCCCGCGCTCTTCCGGCAGGTAGCCCACGCGCGCCAGGTGGGAGCGGGTGAACGCTTCGCCGAAGAGGCGAATGGCGCCGGAATCGGGCACGGTGATGCCGATCATCATGCGGATGGTGCTGGTCTTGCCGGCGCCGTTGGGACCGAGCAGGCCATAGACGCTGCCGGCGCGGATTTCCAGGGAGAGCGCGTCCACGGCGACGAAGTGGTCATAGGACTTGCTAACGTTCTCCAATTGAACCGTGTTAGGCATGGGAAGGGATCAATCCTCGCCGAGGTAATCGTCAATCCATTGCCGCAACTGGGCGCGGCGCGGGTCGCTGGGTTCGAAGCGCAGGCCGGCGAGTTCCTCCTCGCGGCGCATCCAGCACACCACCGCGCTCAGCGACAGTTCGCCGGCGCGGGGAAGCTGCAAGTTTACTTGCACCGACTGCGGCACACCGAGGTGGGCCTGGGTGTGCAGGCACATGCCGCCGGAACTGATCTCGACGGTGCTGGCGGGAACCTTCTCGGTGCCGGTCTCAACCATCGCGCCGGAGACGAGCGGGATGCGCACGTAGCGCCGCAGTTCGTGCAGCACCATGAGGTGGGTGGTGCGGACGACGCGTAGCGCCGCCTGGCGCTCCACCGGGTACAGGAACAGGGCGTTGATCCCGTAAGCGGAGAAGCGAATGGCTTCCGGCAAACTGCCGCAGATCGCGTAAATCACGGAGTGCGTGTTGTCCGGCGACTGGCGGATGGTGGCCAGCACCTGATCGGCGCTATCGTCGAGGGGAAGCACGCAGGCGTCGAAGCGCTCGTTCGCCAACCGGGCGGTGTCCTGGGCGGCGATGGCGACGGTGTTGATACCGAACTGGCGGAAACATTCGTGAAGGATGCCCGCCGAAACGGCGTCCACGCCGGCCAGCGCGGCGACGGCAGCAGTCTGCTTCGGGGAGACACCTGCGGCATTTTCCATTTCGGGGATTCCTCGGCCCTGAGAGGTGAAGCGGTATTCTGGCGTCTGGGGGCGAATTTGGCAACCCGTTTTGCGCGACCCACTCTCACCCACTCATCCCGGCAACTTGCAACCAACCTCGGAAAGTGGTGGAGCATCCACTCGCCCGAGCGTATTCTTGCGTCCGTCGGTAGCAACGATCAACGGTAAGGAGAGGAACATGAAAAAACTGCTAGTGTTGCTCGCGATGGTCTTGGCGTTCACACTCACCAGCGTGGCGCAGTACGGGTCGAGCAGCACGGACCAGTCAACCACCAGCAAGGCCAAGGCGAAGGACGCGACCATGACCGGCTGCCTGAGCGCAAAACCAGATGCCAGCGGCAGCTACACTTTTACCAACGCCGACAACAAGAAGGGTGTAAAGGTCGGGCCGGCGGACAAGCTGAAGGCCCATGCCGGACACACCGTGGAGTTGACCGGTAAGTGGTCGGGGACCGGGAAGGACAAGAGCTTCGAAGTCGCCAGCCTGAAGCACATCGATACTACCTGCAAGTAAGCGCCGGGCGGCGGCGCCCAAGTCCTGGTCCGCGTCACGGTTGAAGCGAATCGCGCGCAGCTCGTATGGGTTGCGCGTTTTTCTTTGGACCAAGGCCACCACAACGCGTGTGCTCCCGACTGACGAATGGATGCCGTAAGGTGTAGGCTCGGCGGGAGCCATGAGCATGAAAGCGCGCCAACGTCTGACGTACGTGCTGCGGCCGCCTCGTCCGGGCGAGATGGGGTGGATTGTCTCTCGCCACGGCGCGCTGTACGCGGAAGAAGAGGGCTACAACGAGCAGTTCGAGGGCGTGGTGGCGCGGGTGGTGGCGGATTTTCTGCGCCGCCACGATCCGGCAAAAGAGCGCTGTTGGATTGCGGAGAAGGACGGCGCGCCGGTGGGCTCGGTGATGTTGGTGAGGAAATCGCCACGCGTGGCCAAGCTGCGGTTGCTGCTGGTGGAACCTTCGGGCAGGGGCTCGGGCATTGGATCGGCGCTGATTCGGGAGTGCATTGCGTTCGCGCGCCAGGCGGGGTACGGGAAGATGACGCTGTGGACGCACAAAAATCTGCGCGCGGCACGGCGGCTGTACCGGCACGCCGGGTTCCGGCTGGTGTCGGCGAAGCGCAATCCCAGCTTCGGCAGGAAGCTGGTGGATGAGATTTGGGAGTTGGAGCTGTGAGGAAGAAACTAAAAGGGGTAAAAAGTAAAAGTAGAAAGCGGCCTTCCTACCTCCTAATTCTGACTTCTTAATTCTGATTTTCTTCGGCTGCTAATCCGTCCAGCGGCGGAAGATGAGGCAGCCGTTGGTGCCGCCGAAGCCGAAGGAATTCGAGACGGCGAATTCGAAGTTGGCCGGGCGCGCATGGAGCGGGACGTAGTCGAGGTCGCAACCCTCGTCGGGATCTTCCAGATTGATGGTCGGCGGGATCATCTGGTCGCGCAGGGCGAGCACGGTGATGCCGGCTTCCAGGCCGCCGGCCCCGCCCAACAAATGGCCGGTGCTCGACTTGGTGGAGCTGACGGCGAGCTTGTAGGCGTGGTCGCCGAAGGCGCGCTTGATGGCCAGGGTTTCCAACCGGTCGCCCATGTCGGTGGAAGTGCCGTGGGCGTTGATGTAGCCGATCTGGGAGGGGCGCAGCTTGGCGTCGTGGAGCGCATTGACCATCACCCGGAAGCCGCCTTCGCCCTCGGGCGCCGGCTGGGTGATGTGATTGGCGTCGGCGCCCATGCCGTAGCCAACAATCTCGGCCAGAATTCTCGCGCCACGATGGCGGGCGTGTTCCAGCTCTTCCAGGATCAGAATTCCCGCGCCTTCACCGATCACGAAGCCGTCGCGTCCCTTGTCCCAGGGGCGGCTGGCCTTTTCCGGATCGTCATTGCGGGTGGAGAGAGCGCGCATGGCGGCAAAGCCGCCGACGCCCATGGGGGTAATGGCGGCCTCGGTGCCGCCGGCGATCATGACGTCGGCGTCGCAGCGGGCGATGATCTTGAAGGCGTCGCCGATGGAGTGCGCGCTGGAAGTGCAGGCAGTGGAGGTGCACTCGTTCGGCCCTCTGGCGTTGTAGCGAATGCTGACGTGGCCGGCGGCCAGGTTGGCGATGGCGCCCGGAATGAAGAAGGGCGAGATCTTGCGCGGGCCGCCCTCGAGCAGGTTCCGGTGCTCACGCTCGATCACGTCGAAACCGCCGATGCCGCTCCCGATGTGGACGCCGACGCGGTCCGCGTTTTCCTGCGAGATCTGCAAGCCGGAACTCTTGATGGCCTCATCCGACACGGCGATGGCGAAGTGGATGAAGCGTCCCATCTTCTTGACTTGTTTTTTCTCGATGAACTGCAGCGGGTCGAAGTTGCGGACTTCGCCGGCAATCTGGGAGGCAAACTGCGAGGCGTCAAACTGCTGGATTTTCTCCACGCCGCTCTTGCCGGCCAGCAGATTGCGCCAGACTTCTTCGGTGGTGTTGCCGGTCCCGCAGAGAAGACCGATGCCGGTGACTACGACCCTGCGCCCCAAATTACTCGCTCCCCACGTTCCGGTGAGAGTTCATGGAATATTCATGTCCAAGGTCCCCTCGGGTTATCGGTGCGGCGGCCGAAAACCGGCGACCGGAGACCGACAAACACATAGAGCTAGCGCACGGAGTTCGCGCCTTGCACGCGTGCTACTGCTTGCTGACCTTGGCGTTCTTGCCGATGTAGTCGACGGCGTCCTGCACGGTACGGATCTTTTCCGCGTCCTCGTCGGGGATCTCGATGTCGAACGCCTCTTCGAACGCCATGACCAGCTCGACGGTGTCCAGGGAATCGGCGCCGAGGTCATCCACGAAAGAAGCGTTGGAGGTGACTTCGGCCTCGTCCACGCCGAGCTGTTCCACAATGATCTGCTTGACCTTCTCTTCTACCTGCGCCATCTGGGCGGCCTCCATCTGCTCAATCAACCATCTAGTCGTTAAACTCTTTAGTCTACTGGTGGCGAATCTGCCTGTAAAGCAAGTGGGGATGGTACATGGCGGGGTGAGCAGCGTCAATTCGCGCTTCAAGAATCAAATGTGAGCTGCCGCTGGCTGACTGTCAGTTGGTGCTGGAGGCACCGCTACCGGCGCCGGCGGAACCGGAAGCGCCGTTTTCCGATTGCACCTGGGCCACGCTCTTGGCCTGGTAGCGTTCGTGGTCGATGTCCACCACGGCGCGGCCCACCAGGCGGGTCTTGGCCACCGAATGGACGTGGGTGGGCAGGCTGAAGGGCCCAAAGTCGGCGTAGTCCTGCACGAATTCGATTTTCTTCACGAAAAACGAGGGAGCCTTCACCATCGTGCCTTCGGCGCGGCGCAGGTGTCCGGTGGCGGCGTCAATCAGGATGCGCCCTTTGAACAGCCCCATGCGCTTGTGCTTGGGCTTGATCTGGTAGAGGTACGCGAGGTGGTCGTCGAGAACTTCCACCGCCTTGAAGCCGAACTTGTAATTGTCGGCGGTGATGGCGGTCAGCGCCCCTTCGCCCTTCTGCACGTGCTCCACTTCGGACTGCAGCAGGCGGGCGATGACGTTGGTCTTGACGAAGCCGTCGCCGGCGAAGTGCACGGCGGCGAAAGCCAGTGTCCGCGGCGCCCGGTAGCTGCGGCGCAGTTCGAACTTGCCGTGCTGCGCGGTGTCGGGGAGGTCGGCCTCGATGGTGGTGGCGTCGGAGTAGGCGCCGAGATCCTTGAGCTGTTGCTGGGCGAAACCAAGATACGCGGTCAGCGCCAGCTCGGGCGACATGCGCGGCAACCCCGCCGACACCGGCGGCACAACGATGTCCAGAGCGGGCGATAGGTAGGACAGGCGGTGGCCCTCCAAGGCAGGGGCGTCATCGTACGGCGCATGCATGCTGGCTGCGCCCACGAAGAAAAAATCTCGGGCGGTGGAATCCTGCGCCAGCGCGCCGGCGGCGGCGATGACGAGAAACAGAACTCCCCCGATGATTGCGCTACACCGCTTCATTGGAATGAACAACACCCTGGAATCGAACCGGAACAGCGTACCGCATTTTCGGCAACCCGTGAAGTTCCAAAGGTAACCGCACGCGCTCACCTTTCAGCATCGATAAATTAGATTCCCCGCATTGGTTTTAGTTTCACCCCGACATCGGATTGCATTGGCGGGCGCGATGCTCAGAACCGTATTGCGCCGTGCGCTTGAGCCTGCGATGATGCCGCCGCATGTCCGACGAAAGAAGTTTGCCACCGCCGCCGATCCGGTCTGGAGCAAGCCCGGAGATTGAGGTTTACGCCGTGTACGGCGCCGAACCCGAAGTCCAGGCCTACGCCATGGCGAAGTATTCGCGCTCGGCGCTCTCGATGAAGGAGTCGCTGCGCGAGATCAACGAGCAGAAGGCCGAAAAATTCCTCAACACTTTCTATTTTCAGTACGGCCACCGCTCGATTGCCGACCTGGCGCACATCGCGATCGCGGTGGAGAAGCTTTCCATCCTGGCGGCGGTGGCTCTGGTGGACGAACAGCGCTGGGACGGGCAAGAGCGCTCCACGCGCTACCAGGACTTCAAGCGCGGCGGATTCTTCGCGCCCGATTTCACCGGGCTGGAGATGTGCGAGCTGCGTTATCGCGACACCATCGCCATGCTGATGGCGGAATACGAGGCGTTGTCGGAGCGCATGTGGCAGTACCTGGCCGAGAAGACGCCGCGACCCGCCGACATGAAGCCGGAGGCGTACGAGCGCACGCTGCGGGCGCGCGCCTTCGACGTCTCGCGCTACCTGCTGCCGCTGGCGACCAACACTTCGGTGGGACAGATCGTGAATGCGCGCACGCTGGAGTCGCAGATCGCGCGCCTGTTATCGCATACGCATCCGGAAGTGCGGCATCTCGGCGAACGGCTGAAGCAGGCGGCGAAAGAGCCGGCGTACAACGTCAACGAGACGCGTTATCGCCAGCTCATCGAAGAGGCGAAGGCGTACGACGACGCGTGGGCCAGGCAGCTCCGCGAGGACATCCTCAAGCCGGTGCGAGTGGCGGCCACGCTGGTGAAGTACGCGGAAGCGAACGCGCACGCGATAGAAACGCGGAGAGAATTGCGGCAGGCGGCGAAGGAGGTCATGGGCAACGCGCCGATCGCGGACGCGCCGGCGGTAGATTTGTTGGACCCTGACCCGCTGGAGATCGAGCTGCCAACCACGCTGCTGTATGAGCACTGCCACTCTCCGTATCGCCAGATTCGCGAACGGGTGGAGGCGCTGGGAGGGGAACGTCGGCGGGAGATTGTTGACCTTGGCGTGAAGCATCGCGGGAAACACGATGAGATGCTGCGGGCGTTTCATGCCGGGCAGAGCTTCCGCTTCGACATCCTGATGGACATCGGCGGCTTCCGCGACATGCACCGGCACCGTCGCTGCACGCAAATCGGACAGGAGTTTACCGCCGCGCACGGCTTCGACACGCCGGACCAGGTGCGCGCGGCGGGAGTGGAGAAGCGCTACACCGAGGCAATGCAAAGGGCGGCGGCGACGGCGGAGCACGTCCGCGGTGAGTTGCAGCGCGCCGGCCGCGCCGACGCCGAGGCCAGCTCGCAATACCTGATCCCGCTCGGCTACCGCAAGCGCACCCTGTTCAAGATGGATTTTGCCGAGGCGGTGTACATCGCCGAGCTGCGCACCGGTCCGGGCGGACATTTTTCCTATCGGCGCGTGGCCTACCAAATGTATGAGGCGGTGGCGCGGAAGCACCCAGTACTGGGCGCACTGTTCCGCGTGCACGACGTCAACCAGCCGGTGGATTTGCTGCAAAGATAACTATTGCGGCATGGAAAACGACTTCAGGGAACCGCTTCGCTCGTGGGGAAAATCAGGGAACAAATAGAAACGGCAGTTACTGTTTATCGCTGTGTACGAACTCTAGCTGCAAGCTCCAGCGTCTTCCGGTGCGCTTCGGCGCGTTCTTCAGGAGACATTCTTTCCGCGCGCCGGTTGATCTCGGCGATCACCTCGGCCGCGAACTCATCGAGTTTCGTTTTCTTCTGTGCAGATGATTCTGGATTTGTCGCCATACGCTCATCGACATCTTCCTACGTCGGGGCGCGAATCGCAAGCGGCCCGACGAAAGCGTTGGATGCGAGTTGCCACGATTACGCGCATCACAGGTGGCGCTCGACCAGTTCCCACCACAGCAGCTTCTGCCATTCCAGAAGAACATTCTTCACGATGGTGCGCTCCGTCCACCAGCGCGGAACCGACAGCAGCCCGTTGTCGGCAGCAGCGACGGTCCAGGTGTAGCGCGGATAGACCTTGCGGGCAATGGAAAGCGCACGACGGGTGTGAAAGTCGGAGGTCACGATCATCAGCGTGCGCGCGGAGCCCGGCTGGAAACAGGTGATTGCCGCCTGCAATTCGAGGCGCGTCGAGTCGCCGGTGGTGGGGCAAACTCTGACCGCGAGACCTTCGGCGGAGCGGCTCACGAATTCCGTGGCCATCTGCGCCTGAGTGCGGCCGTAGGCGATGGCGTCGGCGCGGGCGTCGAGCAGCATGCCGGATGCGTAGCCGGCGCGCAACAGCTCAATGCCTTTCCAGTAGCGGAGGTCGTCGGTGTCGCCGGCGAGGACGATGATGATGTCGGAGCGCTGCGGAGTGTTGATCACCAGCGCCGGGCCGGCGTAGCGTAAGCCCAGCAGCAGCAGGGCGATGACGCAGATCGCCAGCCCGGCCTTGAAAAGAAAGCGCATCTCGCGGTGCAAGCAATATACAACCAGTGGCCAGTGGCTGGTGTCCAGTGGTCAGCAAAAGAGGGTGTCCCGCCGTTAGTTAGAGGTTGAAGGGCGGCGCTGGCAATCACCTTACGCGACCTCCTGCGTGGCCGCAGCGTTTGCGGTCGTTCGCATCGCCGCAAGCTGTGCAGTGTATACTTTTCACCCCTCATGAACGTCATTGTCATTATCCCGGCGGCGGGGCTGGGGACACGCATGGCGGCCGCCAGCGGCGCGCGCGTGGTTGCGGCGGCGTCCAAGCAGTTCACCGAACTCGACGGCGTGCCCATCCTGGTGCACACGCTGCGCAAGTTTGTGGCCGTGCTCCAGGTGAGCGAAATCTACCTTGCGCTGCGTCCCTCCGAGGCCGCCGGATACCAGCCGCGACTGGCGCAGGAAAAGCTGGGCAAGCCGGTGCGCGTGGTGGAAGGTGGCGAGCACCGGCAGCAGTCGGTGGCGCACGCGCTGGCGGCGGTGAAGGCTGCACCCGACGACGTGATTCTGGTGCACGACGCGGTGCGCCCGTTGGTGGATCCGGAAATCATCCAGAACGTGATTGACGCAGCCGTGCGCCACGGCGCCGCCATCGCCGCCGTGCCCGCCGTGGACACCATCAAGCAAGTGGAACGGACCGCCGAGGGAGCGGTAATCCGCGCCACCATTCCGCGGGCGCAGATTGTCATGGCTCAGACCCCGCAGGGCTTCCGCTACGACGTGCTGAAGAAGGCGTTCGCCGAAGCCGAGGCCGACGGCTTCACCGGCACCGATGAGGCTTCCCTGGTGGAGCGCTCCGGACATGAGGTGTTCGTGGTGATGGGCTCGACGCGCAATATCAAGATCACGACGCCAGCGGATTTGGAGCTGGCGGAGTTCTTTCTGAAACACAGCTCTTAGCGTTTAGCTCTTAGCTTTTAGCGCGGGTGAGCTAAAAGCCAAGAGCTAATGGCTGAGAGCTTTCTTATGAGAATTGGATACGGGTGGGATTCACACGAGTTCAAGAGCGGCATACCGCTGAAGATCGGCGGGGTGACGATCGCGCATCCGAAGGGGCTCGCCGGTCATTCCGACGGCGACGTCCTGCTGCACGCGTTGACCGACGCGTTGCTGGGGGCGATCGCTGCCGGTGATATCGGCGCCTACTTCCCGCCGTCGGACGCGCGCTGGAAAGGTGTGGACTCCGCCGTCTTCGTGCAAACGGCGCTGGAGCAGGTGAGGCGTGCCGGGTACGCGGTGGCGAATGTGGATTCCACGCTGATCCTGCAGGAGCCGAGGATCGGACCACACGCGGCGCTGATCCAGAGGCGGGTGGCGGAGTTGTTGAACATTGACGCGTCCGCGGTCGGGGTGAAAGCCAAGACGCCGGAAGGAATGGGCACCGACAACGCCGCCATCGCGCACGTGATCGTGTTGCTGACCAAGCAGGCAGGGAAACCTCGGCGGCGAACCAGGGTGCTGGAAGAAGTACCGCAACCGGTAGTGGATGCGGTGGCGGAAAGTTTGCTGGAGAGCTTGGAGCCGCAGAAGCGGGGAAAAGAGTAGCCGCCAAGCCGTGCCCTTCCACGGCAATTCCGACAAGGGAGGGTTGGATCGACGCTTCTACTGGCTGCTGGCGATGGGCTTTTTCCTGCCCCTGACCTGCGCCAGGAACAGCCGCACCAGCATGCCGTCGAACTGCGTGCCGCTGCAGCGCTCCAGTTCCGCCATGGCTTCGTTCTGCGACATGCGCGGCGCGAACGGGCGATCGCTCATCATGGTGAGGTAGCCATCCACCACCAGCAACATGCGCGAGCCCAGCGGAATTTCCTCGCTGCGCAATCCGTCGGGATAGCCGGCGCCGTCGAAGCGCTCGTGATGGTGCTTGACGATTTCCTGCAGGCGCTCGCTGTCCGGGATGCAGGACACGATCTCCGCCCCGACCAGCGGGTGCATCTTCACCAGGTAAAACTCGTCTTCGGTGAGCGGGGCGGACTTGCAGAGAATTTTTTCCGGCAGGATGAGCTTGCCGAGATCGTGAACCCGGGCGGCGTAGACCACATCCCGCAGTTCATCCTCGCTCATGCCGAGCTCGCGCCCCAACACCTCGACCTCGCGCGCCACCGCTTCGCCCAGCCCGCTGGCATGCACCTCGCGCCCTTCGGAGGCGCGGCTGAGGGCGTACAGCGCCTCCATCAGGGACTCGCGGCTGTTGGAGGCGGCGCACATATTCTTGAGCGTGGCCGTCAGTTCCTGGACCGATTCAGGACCGGTGTGCTCGCGCTGCAGGAAGCCCTCGATGTAGGCGGTGAGCAGTTGCCGCTGCGCCACCGCGCCGCCCGCGTTGATGAATTCCTCGGCGATCGAGACGCAATTCCCGCCCGCGCGCTTGGAGACGTACATGCCCGCGTCGGCGATGCGCAGGACTTCTTCGGCGGTCGCGCCGTGCTGTGGAAAGGTGCCCACGCCGAAGCTGCCGGTGATCTGGCGCTCGTCGAGCATGGGATCGGTGACCAGCCAGAGCCGCAAACGTTCCGACAGAATCTGCGCCTGCTCGACGCCGGTTTCCGGCATGAGGATGACAAACTCGTCTCCGCCGTAGCGTGCCACCACGTTCGATTGCCGGCATTTCTGCTCCAGCAGCCGCCCGACACGTGCCAGCACCAGGTCGCCTTCCAAGTGGCCGGAGGTGTCGTTCACCGCCTTGAACTTGTCGAGGTCAATGAGCACGACGGAGAACGAGCGTCCGGAACGCGAGGCGCGCTTCCATTCTGTCTGCAGGTTCTCCAGGAAGAAGCGGCGAGTCTTGATTCCGGTGAGGCCGTCGGTGATCGACTGCTGCTGCAGCTTCTGGAAGACAAACGCGTTGTGCAGCGCGGTGGCCAGCAGGTCGGCCAGGGTGCGCAGGATGAGGACTTCCTGCCCAGCGAAGGCCTTTTCACGACGGCTCTCCACGTTGAGCACGCCCAGCAGGCTCTCGCCATAGGTTAGCGGCAGGCAGAGCACGGAGCGCGCATCGGGCATGATGGACGCCAGCTTGGAATCGCTGTCCTGCACCAGCAACATCTCGTTGCTGCGGGCGCAGCGGGCGAGCAGGCCGGAGCCCAACGGGACGCGCTTGCCCACGCCGGAAACGGTGGCGCCGGCTTCGGCCTTGATTTCAATCTCCTTGGTCACGTAATCGAGCATGCCGATGCCGATGTGATCGAAATCGAAGTTTTGCTGGATTTCGGCGACGATCTCGGCCAGCATCTGTTCCGCGTCCTGGCTGGAAATGGCCATCTTGGAGACGTTGTTGAGGAAGGCAAGATAGCGCGACCGCCGCTGCTCTTCCTTGAACAGGCGCGCATTTTCGATGGCCACCGCGACCTGCCCCGCGGCGGTTTGCAGCAGCTCCAGATCGCGCGTCTCGTACACGAACTCACGGTCGAAGTTCATCGCCGCCAGCACTCCCACCGCCCGGTTGTTCATGTGGATGGGCACGGCGCAGTAGCTCTTGGCTGGGATTTCGGGCACGTAGGTCAGCCCCAGGCGCGCCCGCATGTTCTCCATGTCGGAGCGGATCAGCAGCGGCTGGCCGCTGCGGATCACGTATTCGGTCAGCGCGTTGGCACTTTTGCGCCGGCGCTTCGGCCGGATCTCTCCGCGCACGCATTCCAGCTCGAGACTCAATTCGTCGTCTTCCAGGAACGCGACGTAAAAGGTCTCCGTATCGAACAGCAGCCCCAGTTCCTTGCGAATGGAGCGCAGCACTTCATCGGGATCGAGGCGGGAGCTGATCACCTTGCCCATCTCGGTCAGCAGCTCGTATTCGCGGGTGCGCCGCTTGGCATCGTGCATGACGACATAGTTCTCCAGCGTCATGCCGATCTGCATGGCCACCCCGAGCATCATCCGCACCTGCGACGTGCCCGGCACCTTGCGCTCCTGATGCGGCAGAATGACAACGCCGAAGTTGTGGTCGCGGGTCTGCAGGCTGACCGAGGTTACGCTGTCCACGCCGTAGCGCTCCAGCAGGGTCTTGCAGCGCTCGAAACGCCGCGGCGCCCCTGCCGGCAGCGGTTCGCTCATCTGCCCCACGTTGCGGAACGTAGCCAGCCCGCCACGGCGGAAGGCAATGTCGCTCAGGTACTCGCCGCTGCCTTCACCCTCCAGTTCCTGGACGAACTCCGGCGGGAAGCCGCGCGACACCGACGGCAGCACGGCGCGCCAGCGCTCGGCGATGCAGATGGCGGCGTGCTCCACACGGCACAGGCGCATCAGCCGGTCCAGCAACTGGAGCAGCGCGGGAGCGGCTTCGGCGGGGCTGAGCAGGCTGCTGGTATCCACATCCAGGGTGGAAAAAACCAGCGCATTTTCCTGCACCAGCCGGCGCTCGTGCTCGAACAGCACGATGATCATCGCCACGCCCACCAGCATCTGCGGCATGGTTTCGATGAAGTGTCCGACGCGCCCGAAGGCCTGGTCGAAAAAGGTGTGGAACTGGCGCGCCAGCAGCAGCGGCGTCCACACCACCAGCGAAGCCGCCACCAACCGGAAGCCCACCGAATCGCGCTGCCGGCCGATGCGGTAGAAACGCGCCGCCGAGATCAGCAGTACGATACCGATGGCGACTTCCAATTCCAGATGCGGCCGCGCTTGGAAGGTAAATCGCCCGCCGTTAATATGAGCCAGGACGTTGTGCGTGGTGAGCGCCACCGCACCCAAGGCCAGCGCCACATCCGACCAGTGCACCCGGTAGTCTTCCCGCACGAGCCGCGTGGACACGAAGATCGCCGCCGCCACCGCGCAGAACAACAGCTTGGAGGCGAAATAGGCAAACAGGTTTTCTTCCCCGAAGTAGGACCAGGCAAGGAAGGCGTACTGCAGGCAGTAGGCGCCCCAGGCGATCTGCCAGGCGCGGAAGTAGGGCACCTGCGCCTGCCGGTAGAGATAGCTGAAAACAAGGAAAAACAGCAGGGCAAAGATGCCGGGGACGATGACGATCCCGATGAAAACGTTCTCCATTCGCAGCTCTGGTGTTCGCTGGCTCCGGGTTAACGGTTAAGGGCCTGCATAACGAAGACGCGCGCAACTTACCACACCAGGACTGGCGGGGGATGATCCTGGGATACCGCAACGACCGGGCGCACCTTAAGCCTTGGGGGCGGCCACGGTTTTGAACCGGTCGATGTTGGCGAGAATATATGTGAGTTGCCGCTTAGCGTCAATCAGTCACGCACCACAAAAGCGAATCAGACCACTGCCTTAGGGACCAAAATGGGCTGGCTGCACTCGCCTATCACGCGCCCAGCCGATGAGCCCTACGAGCCGGCCTTGCTTACAATCTTAGCCCAGGTGTCCTTCAGGGCGACGGTGCGGTTGAAGACCGATTTTCCCGCAACCGAATCGGGATCAACGCAGAAATAGCCGAGGCGCTCGAACTGGCAGCGGCTGCCGGGAACGGCGCTGGCTAGCGAAGGCTCCAGCTTCGCATCGCTTACCATCTCCAGCGAATTGGGATTCAAGTTGGAGGTGAAATCCTTGCCCGCTTCGACCTGGCTGGGGTCTTCCTTGCTGAACAGCGTGTCGTAAAGCCGGACTTCGGCATTCACCGCGTGCGCCGCCGAAACCCAGTGGATGGTGGACTTCACCTTGCGATTGGCTGACGCGCTGCCGCTGCGCGTTTCCGGGTCGTAGGTAATGTGCACTTCCACCACCTCGCCGGTTTTCTCGTCCTTCACGACATTGGTGCATTTGACGATGTAGGCATAGCGCAGACGCACCTCGCGTCCCGGCGACAAGCGGAAATACTTGGGCGGCGGAACCTCGCGGAAGTCGTCCTGCTCGATGTACAACTCGCGCGAGAACGGCACCTTGCGCGTGCCGGCGCTGGGATCTTCGGGATTGTTGATCGCGTCCAGTTCTTCGACTTGACCCTCAGGATAGTTATCAATCACGACCTTCAGCGGGCGCAACACGGCCATGGCCCGCGGCGCGCGCTTGTTGAGGTCTTCGCGGACGAAGTGCTCCAGCATCGCCAGGTCAACAATGCCGTTGGTGCGCGAAACGCCGACCGCCCAGACGAAATTGCGGATCGCCTCGGGAGTGTAGCCGCGGCGGCGGATGCCACAAATCGTCGGCATGCGCGGATCGTCCCAACCGCGTACGTGGCCTTCATTGACCAGTTGCAGCAAGCGGCGCTTGCTGAGCAAGGTGTAGGTCAGGTTGAGGCGGTCGAACTCGATCTGCTGCGAGGGGAAAATGCCGAGCTGCTCGATGTACCAGCGATAAAGCGGTTGATGGTCGGTAAACTCCAGCGTGCACATGGAGTGCGTGACTCGCTCGATGGAATCGGACTGGCCGTGGGCGTAGTCGTACATCGGGTAGATGCACCACTTGTCGCCGGTGCGGTGATGCGAGGCGTGCAGGATGCGGTACATCACCGGATCGCGCATGTTCATGTTGGGCGACGCCATGTCGATCTTGGCGCGCAGCACGCGCGAGCCGTCGGGAAATTCGCCTTTCGCCATGCGGGTAAACAGGTCGAGATTCTCCTCCACCGTGCGATTGCGATAGGGGCTTTCGCGGCCGGACTCGGTGAGCGTGCCGCGGTATTCGCGGATTTCGTCCGCGGTCAGATCGTCAACGTAGGCCTTGCCATCCTTGATCAGCTTGATCGCCCACTCGTAGAGCTGGTCAAAATAGTCGGAGGCGTAGTAGAGGCCGTCCCACTCGAAGCCCAGCCAGCGCACGTCCGCCATGATGGAGTCCACGTATTCCTGCTCTTCTTTTTCCGGGTTGGTGTCGTCGAAGCGCAGGTTGGTGCGGCCAGCGAACTCGTCGGCCAAGCCGAAGTCGAGGCAGATGGCCTTGGCGTGCCCGATGTGCAGGTAGCCGTTGGGCTCGGGCGGAAAGCGGGTTTGAATGACCGCGTCGCCGTATTTCTTCGTCTTCAGGTCCTCGACGATTTTGTCGCGGAGGAAATTGGAAGCGGTTCCAGGAACGGCGGGTGCGACCGCATCGGTCTTGGTGTTTGTAGCCATAAAATCTTCTAATCAGAATCGCGAATTTACTATTCTAGTCCCGTGGGCGACGGTGATTCACCCACATACGCCAACAGCGGGCGAATGTGGGGTACCGTTACGAGACAATGCGGGGACTTGGGCCACCACGTCACCGGATCTCGAAGGCCACACCGCAATCGAGAGGATTTAAGAGAACGATCTTGATGCCTGCCGGCGCTGCTGCGCTTCCGGCGTCTCTTGTTCCTGGGCGTGGAGTGACTTTTTTTAAGCCGCAGCCCCATTTGCTGCAGTGCCCGCCACAACCGGCCGATGCTCAAACCCACCCCTCGGCTCTGTTCCAGCTGTTGCTGCAACTCCATCAGGGTCACATCCGGCCGGCGGCGGATTTGTTCCCGCATCCACTCCTGCACGGCCGGAGTGACGCGGCTCACCGGACCCCGTCGCCACGGCGGCCGCTCGACTTGTCCCGTTCGCGTGTAGGCCGCCGATATCTTCTTGGCCCAGCCCACACTCACGCCAAAGCGTTCCGCCAGCTCCCCCAGGGTCCCTTTTCCCTTTTCGTAGGCTTGCAGAAACTTCCGCCGCAGATCGTTCGAGTACGCTCGTGCCATCGGGTAGAGCAGCTAGTCTACACTATCAATGAAAATGGTCTAATAACAAAAGCGCACGCGGGGGCGCGTGTGCCACATACATCCCGCGACTCGCAACTCGCGACTTGCGACCGTCTTCTATTTTTGTCCCGTGCTTTTCAGGATTTGTTCGGCGAAGTAGTTTTCGACCTTGGCCTGATTGCGGACGACGTCGTAGTAGGCGGCCTTCAGCAGTTGTTCGCGGCGGTCGCGCAGTTGGTCGCGGATGGCCTGCTGCACGCGCGGGTCGTTGAGTTCGCGCTGGCCCGCCGGCTCCTTGGCGATCAGCCGTACGATGCGGAAGCCGAACACCTGGTGGGTTTCCGGGTGGGCGATGACGATGACGTTGCTGTACTGCCCAGGCTTGAGCTTGCCGACCGCGTCGCGGGTGGCGGGATCGGTCTTGGCCAGCGCCGACTGCGGAGTGAAGCCGAGGTCGCCGCCGTTGCCCGCGCTCTCCGGGTCCTCGGAGTAATTCATGGCGACGGTGGCGAAGTCCTCGCCGCTATCCAGGCGGTTCATGATCATCTGGATCTTCTTGCGCGCCTCGGGCTCGTTCTGCGCCTTGTCGTTCTTCAGGTTGCGCACCTGCGGGTTGGGTACGGTGCTGACAAAGATGTGCGCCAGGTGATACTGCGGCTCGATCAGGTTGAACTCGGCCTTGTGGGCGTTGTAGTAGTTGGAAATGTCGCTGTCGGAGATGGCGATTTTGGAAGTGATCTCGCGGTTCAGGACTTTGTCGATGGTGATGGAGCGGCGCAGGTCGCGCTTGAAGTCGTCGAGCGAGATCTTGCGCTCCTTGAGGCGCTGGTCGAAGGCCTCCTGGGTGTAGGGCGCCTTGATCTCGTTCAGTTTCGAGTCGACTTCGTCGTTGGTGGCGAGCAGGCCGAGCTTTTCGGCGCGCTGCATGAGGATCTCGTTGTCAATGAGCTCCTTGAGGATGCCGAGCTTGAGGCTGGTGGCCTGTTCGTCGCCGGGCTGCGGCGGCGACTGCGCGGTCTGGTTGGCGTAATACTTCTCCACTTCCGAGCGCAGGATCTTGTGACTGTTGACCTTGGCCATGACATCGGAACCGGCCTGGCCGCGGTTGCAGGCGGCCAGCGAAACCATGAGTGCGATAACAACAACGAGGGCAGCCAGCGTGCGCGCCCGGAAAAAAATGCGAGTCAAGAGTCTCCTCCGAAAATTCAGCCTCGGCGGTCGGCCGTCAGCTTGCAGCTTGCGCGTCGAAGTCCCGGTCACGCGCGAAAACAATTTACCTCGGCGTCGGCGGATTGGTTGCCGGCGCGGCACTGGCTTCCGGCGCGGCGTCGCCCTGCGGGCCGGAACCGGGTTGCGCCGCCGAAGCCATGGCGGCCGGCGGAATGGGCTGGCCGGCGTCACGCAGGGCGCGATTGATCACCGCCTGCAGTTCCGGCAAGGGCAGAGCGCCATCCACCCTCTCGCCATTGACGAACAGGAAGGGCGTGGCCATGACTCCGATGCTGGTGCCTTCCGTCACGGACTTGGCCACCGCCTCGCCCGACTGAGTTTTCAAGCAGGCAAGCAGCGGCATCACCTGCAAGTTGTGGCGCTGCGCGATTTCGGTCGCGGCCCGGTCCAGCGCCTGAAACTGCGCCACGTAGGGCGGCGTCTGCTGGGCGCCGGAGATCTGCTTCTGGTTGGCGTGGGCGTAGTCGGCAAAGTCCCAATAGGCGTCGCCGCTCTGCGCCGCCAGGCAGTTGGCGTTGACGGCGGCATGCTCGGCCCAGGGATGAATTTCCGACAGCGGATAATCCTTGTAGACGATGCGTACGCTGGGCCCGTACAGCTTAAGCACGCCCTGCGTCAGCTCGGCGTGCATGCGCGAGCAGAATGGGCACTGGAAGTCGTCGAAGTTGACGATGGTTACCTTGGCGTCCTTATTGCCGCGGATGGGACGGCCGGTGAGATCGATTTTCTTCATGATCTCGGCGTAGGGATCCTTGGTGAGGTCGAACTGGACCACCCGCACCAGGCTCTTCCCGTCCTTGGAGATCAGGAATTCCAGCTCCTGTTTGCGTTCGCCTTCGAAGAGCGCGACCGGGATCTTGTCGTAATTGGGGAACTCGGCGCTGGGGGTGCGCGCGCCAGCCTTGATGCCCACCGTCGGGGGAATTTTACCGCTCAGATAGACGCGCACCTGGCGCTCGATCCGCTGGTTGAGTTCGGGGGAATTGGACTGCGCGGCGCAGCCTAAACAGAGGAGGAGAAGAGCGATCACAGAACGTCGGAACAATTGCACAAACAGCCGCCTTAGTTCCCCGGGCAGAGCTTCGCGCGCCGGGGGCCCGCCTTGCGGGGTTGAGGGTTGCGTAATTTCACATTATCGCATGCGGCAGGCCAGGGCCGGAAATGTGCAAGGGCGACAAGTCAGAAACATTGGTTTGCATTCAAGAACTTTGCTGGTATGCTGCCGTCTCCCCCCGGAGAGAACACAATGAGATTGACGATTGGAACCGTGTTGCTGGCACTGGTGTTGCCGGCGGCGGCGTGGGCGCAAGGCAAGGGTTCGAACTGCGTGGACGCGTCGACACTGCAGGAAAAGCATCAGCAGGGCGGCGTTGTCGGCGGGGCGCAGAAGGTGATGCGGATGCCGAGCACGACCGTGGATGCGCCGCCGGACACCAACGTCTGCCCGCTGACGGCGCACCAGAAGTTCAATGTGTGGCTGCAGCGCAGCTACTCGCCGGCCAACCTGCTGGCCGCCGGGGTGAACGCCGCCATCTGGCAGGCCACCGACAACGATCCCCGCGGCTACGGGCAGGGCTGGGAGGCGTACGGCGCGCGCTACGGGGCATCGCTGGCGACCACGGAATCGACGCGCTTCTTCCAGTCGTTTCTGCTGCCCTCGATCCTGAAGGAAGACCCGCGCTATTTCCGCAAGGGCAGCGGCGGGTTCGGCAACCGCTTCGCCTACTCGGTCTCGCGCGTGATGGTGACGCGGACGGATTCGGGACGGCAGAGCTTCAACTTCAGCGCGGTGGGCGGCGCGCTCGGCGGCGCCGCCTTGAGCAACCTCTATCTGCCGAAAGTGGACCAAGACGGTGGACGCACCGCCGTCTCGTTTGGACTGAGCCTGGCCAACACCGCGGGTTGGAACCTGCTCAGCGAGTTCGGGCCGGACATCTGGAAGAAACTGCGCGGGAAGCAGAAAGACTAAGGACCTGCTCGGCAGGCGGTGAATTCACCGGCGCATCAGTGGGGATCGATGACTAGCGGTTGGTTCTTGTCGTACTCACCAAGGCTGAAGCCGATGGTATGGTCCCCGTAGTCTTTGAATGCCACCTCGACGGCGCGTTTCCCGCCTGCAACCGTCTGCCAAGCCACCGGGGCTTGCCGGGTGAAGTAGCGTTCGGATGCCGGGTGTTTGAGCTGCAGGACGCCGTCTCTTCGAATAGCAACATCCACGTTGTACTTCAACTTGATGGCGGCGGGATCCGCCCCAGGACTTAGCGTAAAGAGGGAACCGGCAAAACCATCTCCCGTCGCCGCGCAACTGACCGATACGCCTTTCCATAGCTCCACGTAGGTGACCCGGCGCGCAAGGGTCGGCCCCCCGCTGGCACCGCCGGTTTTCTCGATCAACGGTTGTACCTGGTGGGCGTCCACGAATTCTTCAATCAGCACATAGCCGACACCGACGATGAAGATGCGGTGCGCCATGAAGCCGATAATATGTCCGCCGGAACGGTACTGGAGCACGCTGTTATGGGTTGACCCCGCTTTCGGACGGGAACCGCGGGTATCCGGCAAAGCCTGCGCCGACAGCAGAAAGCCATCGCAAGCCGGAATCCCCAGCGGCGTCCACAGCCATAGCAGCCATGGCAGAAGGACAACCAGGTAAGGAGCACACCTCTTTCTCAGCATGCCTGCCTCGCTTCTCCCTGCGGCTTCGTATCCACGCACGAGTTGATTGGTGCGAGAAACGTGGAACCTGGAACGCTCTTCACAGCGGCTCCGATAGCACTGTCCGGCGTAACTTATTACCGGTCTCGGAAACGAAAGAC
Organism: Terriglobia bacterium; assembly: GCA_020073285.1. Lineage (GTDB taxonomy): Bacteria > Acidobacteriota > Terriglobia > Terriglobales > Acidobacteriaceae > JAIQGF01. Next base: position 38,242 of record JAIQFM010000017.1, read on the forward strand.
CACACTCGCGTCTGACGCGCCGCAAATCCTTCCCCTTTTCTCCCTTACTGCAACGTCAGCGTAATGTTCATGCTGTGCTGCACCGTCGTGCCCGCCGTGGCGGTAACCGTAATCACGCTGACGACGGGCTGCGGCTTTTGCCCGGGCGCTGTGTAGTGGAAGCCGCAACCCGCCAGTAGCGCGCTCAGGGCGAGCACCAGCGCCATCAATAGGACCGCCGCTAATTTCCGGCGGCGCGGTATGCCGAGCCCAAACCAACAAATTGCGGCCACAATCCCGCCCGTCCATGGCAGTCCGTGGCCACCCCGTTTGGCGGCGGTGGGCGCAGCCGTGACGGTCAGGGCTGTCGTGGCTGGCGAGGCTTGTGGCATCACTGTCGCCGGCGTGAAACTGCAAGCCACGCCCACCGGCAGATTGGAACAGGCGAAGGACACTGTCTGATTGAAGACCCCCTTGGGAGTCACGGTCATCATCATGGTCCCGCTCTGTCCGCGCGCGACCGTCATCCAAGTGGAAGCGCACGCGATGGCGAACTCAGGCGCATTCACCGTCTGATTCAACACCGGCGAAGTACTACCCGTGTAGTTCGTATCTCCGCCGTAGACAGCCGAAATCGGGTGGTTGCCTGCCGTCAGGCTCGAAGTCAC
>JAIQFM010000206.1 GCA_020073285.1 Terriglobia bacterium
CGGAAAATGAGTTCGCATTCGCGAAGAATCCGCTTACCGAGGGAGCCGGAAGCGGGCCTGGGCACGTCGTACCACTCCAGGTCCTCCACATTGCCGCAGCGGTCGCAGATGAAGTGGTGATGCCGCATGCTTTTCGCATCGAATCGCGCGGCGCGGCCCTCGACGGCCACTTCACGCACCAGACCCGCCCGCACCAGATCCCGCAGATTATTATAAGTCGTGGCCCTGGAAGAGCGCGGATCCGCGCGATTCACCGCGGCGAAGATTTCCGCGGCCGTGGGATGCCTGTTGCATTCATTCAAGAACGCCATCACGGCGTAGCGCTGCGGCGTGCAGCGCAACCCGCTGCCCTCCAAGGAGCGTTTAATCGCCTCGGCGTCCACGCATTATTTAGATAATATCTAATGTGACATTTTGTCAAGACTTATGCTTTGGCTTGCTGCGGCGAGCGGAAAACCGGCGGACACCCCGGCGCGCGCGGTAACCCCGGGACCGGCAACGGCGACCGCTTCTGGTAGAATCCCGCACCAACCCAGTACGAAGGCATCCGCAGTCGATCCCATGAGCGCTGCCCCTGCCACGCCACCCCCGCTGTCGGAACCAGCGCTGCCGCGCACCGGCAAGCCGCGCTCCGATTTGCGCATCGTAACCCACCAGGCTGACGCCATCCGCAGGCACCGGCTGGCATTGCAGCTCCCGGCGCCGTATTCATGATTCGACGAAATGAGCGATGAGAGGAGATCGACCATGAGCCTCGCGGCCAAGCCGGAGCCGAACGTCAAGCAGGCCGTGCCCTTTTTCGCCGTTTCCAACATCGAACAGTCCCTCCGCTTCTATGTTGACGGCCTCGGCTTCGAGATGAAGAACAAATGGATTGACGAGGGCAAGCTGCGCTGGTGCTGGCTGGAACTCGGCGCCGCCGCCCTGATGCTGCAGGAGTTTCGCAAAGAGGGGCACGACTCCTGGGTCCCGGAAGGGAAGGTAGGCGTAGGCGTTACCGTCTGCTTCACCTGCATAGACGCGCTGGCCATCCATCGCGAAGTAACGGCGCGCGGCCTTCAGCCGTCGCGGCCTTTCGTAGGCAATAGAATGTGGGTCACGAACCTGTTGGACCCTGACGGCTACAAGCTGTCGTTTGAAAGTCCCACGGACGTGCCGGAGGAGACGGTCTTTTCAGAGGCGACCGACAGAAAGGTGTGATCGTCGCGAGTTGGCGCTCAGGCCCTGGGTAGGCGTCTGATAGAATCCCGCATCAATTCTGCACGAACTTCCGGGGGGATGTTTCATGAGCACCGCCGCCGCCGCTGCGTCGCAACCACCGTTGTCTGAGCCCGCGCGTCTGATCAACACCTTCATTGCGCCGGGCAGTACTTTCGCCGACATCCGCCGCAACCAGAGCTGGTGGGCGCCGTGGGTGCTGATGTCCATCGTGTCGCTCGCCTTCGTGTTTGTCATGGGCCAGAAGATCGGCTTCGACCAGATCATGCGCAACGAGATCGCCAAGAAACCGGCACAAATGGAGCAGTTTGAGAAGCTTTCGCCGGAGCAACGCGCCCGGCAGATGGAGGTGGGGGCCAAAATCACCTCCTACTTCTCCTACGCGACTCCCGTGTTTAGCCTGGTCGGGGGGTTAATCGTCGCCGGGGTGTTGCTGGCGGTCTTCAACTTCGGCGCCGGTGCGGAGGTCACCTTCAAGCAGTCCCTGGCCATCGTCATGTATGGCTTTCTGCCGTTCTTGATTCACGCGCTGTTGGGGATTGTTTCGCTTACCGTCGGGGTGGATCCGGAAGGCTTCAATGTTCGCAATCCGGTCGCCACCAACCCCGCCTACTTCATGAACCCGCTGGAGCACAAGTTCCTCTACGGCCTGCTGACCGCGGTGGATGTATTTTCCATCTGGGTAATTGTGCTGCTGGGGATTGGCTATTCATCGGTCAGCAAGCTGAAGCGCTCGACCGCGATCCTCATCGTGGCTGCGTGCTTCCTGGTGTACAAGCTGGCCTCCTCAGCCTTAAGCGCGCTGTGATGAAGGCCGTCGCAAGTTGGATTAATTTGCCGGATGTCGGCCGCGGCCCTCACTGGCCGATCGCCTGCAACGCATTCCCGATCTGTTCATCCTGCTCAGGGAACACGGTTCGCAAGTCGAGCAGCACGCGCCCTTCCTCGACGCGCGCGACGATCGGCGGATCGTTTTTTCTGAGGCGCGAAGCAAATTCGTCGGCGCCCAGTCCTTCACACGTCAAGGCCAGCAAGCGCGTTGGCAGCCCTGCCCCGGGCGCCGCGCCGCCGCCAATCAGCGATTCGCCTTCTATGACCTCGCCGCTCACCGGCGGCCGCAGCTTGTGCGCCAGCGCCTGCGCGCGTTTCCCGATCTCCTCGGCGGAGAGTCTCATCATGCGCAGCGCCGGCACGGCGTCGTGGTCCTGGCGGACATAGGCAAGCAGCGTCGCCTCCAGCGCGGCGTAGATAAGCTTGTCAACCCGCAGGGCGCGGAACAGCGGATTGGAGCGGATACGCGCGATGATCTCGCGCCGCCCGCTGAGCATGCCCGCCTGCGGCCCGCCCAGCAGCTTGTCGCCGCTGTAGGTGACCACGTCCACGCCGGCGCGCAGGCTATCGCCGACTCCGGGCTCGCCGCCGATACCGAGCGTCCTCATCTCGAACAGCGCGCCGCTGCCCAGATCCTCCAGAATCGGCAGGCCGCGCTTGTGCGCCACCTCGACCAGCTCTCCCAGCGACGGCTGCTCGGTGAATCCCACAATCTGGAAATTGGAGCGGTGTACGCGCAGGATCAGCCGTGTGCGCTCGTTGAGGGCGCGCTCGTAATCGGCCAGCCGCGTGCGGTTGGTGGTGCCGACTTCGCGCAGGGTCGCGCCGGACTTGCTCATCACGTCGGGAATGCGGAACGAGCCGCCAATTTCCACCAGCTCGCCGCGCGAGACCACCACCTCGCCGCCTTCGGCCAGCGTATTGAGCGCCAGCAGCACCGCGGCCGCGTTGTTGTTTACCACTACCGTGGAAATGTCGTCCTCATACTCACTCAGCAGGCGCGCGAACAGCCGCTCCACGTGGACGTCGCGCTTGCCGCGTTCGCCGGAATCAAGGTTGAATTCCAGATTCGAATAGGTGGTCGCAACCCGGCGCGCGTGATCGAGCGCAGCCCCAGACAACGGCGCGCGACCCAGATTGGTGTGCAGGACGACGCCGGTCGAGTTGATCACCTGCCGCAACGACATTTGTAAAGACCGGCGCAACTCGCGCTCTACCGCTTCCGCGAAGCCACCGATGGCCAACTCCAGTTGCTGGTCGTCAATTGGCCCCGCGGAAATCGCCGCCCGCAGTCGCTCTAGGACCGCGCGCGTGGCATCGAGGGTGGCGGCGCGGCCTTCGCGTTCGACAATCTGCGCCATCTCGGATTGGTGCAGCAGTTCGTCCACGGACGGCAGCTTGCGGAACAGTTGCGCGTTGCGCGTTGCGAGCTTCGGGTCCTTGGCCATGCTCGCGTCAGATTATTTCACCAGCGGGGCACACAGGGGAATTAAGAATGAAGAAGTCGGAATGAAGAATAGAAGTAATCGGGACAGACGCGCGAATTTTCACCATTCTTAATTCTGACTTCTTCATTCTTCATTTCTCCCCAGGGAATTCCCGTATATTTATCGCCCGTGCCCTTACCAGAAAGAAAGCTCATCGAGCGCATCAAGCGAGCAGCGCGCGCGCCCTCGCCTGCGCTCACCCGCGGCATCGGCGACGACTGCGCCGTCCTCCGCCCGCCACGCGGGCAGGAATTGCTGGTCACCACCGACTTCAGCCTGGAGGGCGTGCACTTCCGCCGCGACTGGCATCCGCCCGAATCCGCAGGGCACCGCTGCCTGGCGCGCGGCCTGAGCGACATCGCCGCCATGGGCGGGGAGCCGCTGGCGGCATTTCTGTCGCTGGCATTACCCGCCGATATGCCGCAGCGCTGGGTCGACCGTTTCGTGCGCGGCCTGCTGAAGCTCGCCAGACAATTCGAGGTCCCGCTCGCCGGTGGCGATGTCGCGCAGTCGCCCACCGGCGTGCTCGCCGATATCTTGCTGGTCGGTTCGGTACCGCAAGGAAAGGCGCTGCTGCGTTCCGGCGCCAAACTCGGCGAGGCTATCTATGTCACCGGCGCACTCGGCGCCTCGGCAGCGGCGATCCAGCAAATGCGCGCCGGCAAGAAACTCCGTCCCACGCAAAACCGCGCCCACTTTTTCCCCGAGCCGCGCATCGCTGCCGGCCGCCTGCTTCGCCATCGCCGCCTGGCTTCGGCCGCCATTGATCTCAGCGACGGCCTTTCCACCGACCTGTCGCACATCTGCGAGGAGAGCGGTTTCGGCGCCATCGTCGACGCAGAGAGCGTGCCTGTCGCGAAGGGCGCCACGCTCGAGTTGGCGCTGCACGGCGGTGAGGACTACGAGTTGCTGTTCACCGCGCCGCCGCGAACGCGTGTACCGGAAGCCATTGCCGGCGTCCGGGTCACGCGCATCGGCGAGATCATTCGCGGTGACCGCGTATTCTTGTCGGATCGGCAAGGGCGCCGCCGCCCCATGCCGCCTCGCGGCTGGGAACACTTCCGATAGCGGCGCGCCGCCAACTACTAACTGCCAGCTACTAACTCCTGTTGTGGAACCTCATTGCCACTTGCGCGCGCCCCCGGCGGCGATACAGTACAGCCATGAGGAGAACTCTGTTTGTGGTAGTCGTCGCCGTAAGTGCCGCCGCAGCAGCAGCCGCGCAGCAGGCCCCCGCGCCCGCAGCGCAACCCACGCCCGCGCTGGATGCGCAGCAACTCTGCGCCCGCGAATTCGGCGCCCAGTTCAAGCTCGACCCGAAGTTTCCGCCCTTGACTGCCGATCTCGACGCTGACGGCCAGGAGGACCTGGTGCTGGTGGCCACGGCGAAGAATCCGCTCAGCGGCGAGCTCGATTATCACTACCGCGCTATCGATCCCTACGACGCCTACTTCGGCTTCGGCGATCCCAAGGTCACGGTACAGTTCTCCGCCACCAACGCCGGCGCAAGCCGCTACCTGCTCGTGGTGCACAACTGGCGCGCGCCCAAGGCCAAGTTCGTGATCCTCAACCTGCCCTTTGATAGCCTCTCGGTCGGGCGGGTCGCGATGAGGATTAAGGGGAAAAAGACGACCGTCAATTCCATCCACGCGGTCGAACTCGGCGGCTTCGGCGCCGACGTCTACTGGAACGGCAAGAAGTACAAGTGGGAGCCCGGCAACACCGAAAACGAATAAAAAAGCCGACGCCCACCGCGCCGTCTATAATGCGCAGGCCATGAGCTCCCTGGAACAAAAACTGGACGAATTGAAGAAGCGGGATCATCTCGCCGAGCAGGGCGGAGGCGAAGAACGCCGCGCCAAGATGCACAAGGAAGGCAAGATGAGCGCGCGCGAGCGCATCGCTTTCCTGCTCGACGAAGGCACCTTCGAAGAAACCGACAAGCTCGTCACCCACCAATGCCACGACTTTGCCATGCAGGAGCAGAAGTACTACGGTGACGGCTTCGTCACCGGCTATGGCCGCATCGAGGGCCGCCTGGTCTTCGTCTTCGCGCAGGACTTCACCGTTTTCGGCGGGTCGCTCTCGCTGGCCAACGCCAACAAGATCGTCAAGGTCATGGACCAGGCCATGCGCGTGGGCGCGCCCGTGATCGGCCTCAACGATTCCGGAGGCGCGCGCATCCAGGAAGGAGTGATGTCGCTGGCCGGCTACGCCGACATCTTCCTGCGCAACACTCTGGCCAGCGGCGTCATTCCGCAGATCTCCGCCATCATGGGCCCCTGCGCCGGCGGCGCCGTGTACTCGCCCGCCATCACCGATTTCACCCTCATGGTGGACAAGACTTCCTACATGTTCATCACCGGCCCCGACGTCATCAAGACCGTCACCCACGAGGAGGTCACGAAAGAAGACCTCGGCGGCGCCATGACGCACAACGCCAAGTCCGGCGTGGCCCACTTCATGGCGCATGACGACGCCGAATGCCTGAGCATGATCCGCGAACTGCTCAGTTTCGTGCCTTCGAATAATATAGAGGACCCGCCGCGACGCGACTGCACCGACCCGGTTGATCGCGCCGACGCTGCCCTCGACAAGCTCGTCCCCGCTGAGTCCAACCAGCCCTACGACATCAAGGACGCCATCACCGCCGTCATCGACGACGGTTACTTCTTCGAGGTGCAGGAGCACTACGCCAAGAACATCGTCATCGGCTTCGCCCGCCTCAACGGCCGGCCGGTGGGCGTGGTGGCCAACCAGCCCGCGTTCTTGGCCGGCGTGCTCGATATCGCCAGCTCCATCAAGGGCGCGCGCTTCGTGCGCTTCTGCGACTGCTTCAACATTCCGCTGATCACCTTTGAAGACGTGCCCGGGTTTCTGCCCGGCGTCAACCAGGAGCATGGCGGGATCATCGTGCACGGCGCCAAGCTGCTCTACGCCTTCGCCGAAGCCACCGTACCCAAGATCACGGTGATCACGCGCAAGGCCTACGGCGGCGCCTACTGCGTCATGGCCAGCAAGCACATTCGCGCCGACGTAAACTATGCTTGGCCGACCGCCGAGATCGCCGTCATGGGCCCCGAAGGCGCGGTGGACATCGTTTACCGCCGCGAGCTGGACAAGGCGAAGGATCGCGAGGCGGCGCGACAGGCGAAGATTGCCGAATTCCGCGAGAAATATTCCAACCCGTACGTCGCCGCCGAGCGCGGCTACATTGACGCCGTCATCCAGCCGCGCGAGAC
>JAIQFM010000018.1 GCA_020073285.1 Terriglobia bacterium
GCAGCACCACGCACTTGCGCGAGTCCTCGTGCCGCGCCACCGCCAGCAGCGCCTCGCACACTTCCGGGTCGCGGCGGAACTGCTCGGCGCCATTGATCAGCCACAGATCCAATTTGTCTTCCGCCACCCGCAACGCCGACTGCAACTCGGTGTGATAGCCATCCGGATCGTCCACGAGGTACCCGGGATGCACGTTGAAAAATTTCGCCAGCAACATGCGGCTGGAGTTGGTCAGGTGCGGACGTGCCCCGCTTTCGATCTGCGACAGGTACGACTGGCTGATGTGCTTGGCCAGCCGCTCGCGAATGGCGTCCACCACTTCCTTTTGCGTTAGGGCTCGGCCCAAGCCGCGCAGCGTGCCCTCGACCTCCCGCATGTACCGAATTTTCTCGCCGAGTTTCATATTGCAAATCGCAATATTTATATTGCAATTTGTGATATCTGTCAAGAACTCTATTTGGCGTGATTTCAGGCGGTTGCGGTGGGATGAGGATTGCACCACCGAGACACCAAGATCACAGAGTCGCGCCGAGGAATAGATTCTCCATTCTCGGTGAATCTCGGCGCGCTCACTGCCTCGGTGGTGAAATCAAGATGAATTCTCTTCGGCACGCGAAGCGCTTTACCAAACTTTACGGAACTTACACAAGGTAGTGGGGTTCAAATGATCGGGGCGTGAAACAGAACGGAGTCGACGGTGCGCAGCTTTTGGGAAAAAACGAATCTGAACTGGGTCTGGACCTGGATGGCAATTTATGGCGGGTCGCTCAGCGTGCTGGCGATCTACATTGCTTCAACCGTTGCCGCCGCGACCGCGGAAGTAGCGAAAGAGACCAGGAATTAGGGCGGCATGAATGCCCGCGCGCCCGATTTCATTCTTCATTGTTCATTCTGACTTCTTAATTCTTCATTCCTATGGACGCTTCTAGATTTCAATCAGCACGTCCTCGCCTTCCAGCTTGACGGGATAAACCTGCACGCGCGCGTTGGGACTGACGTCGGCGGCGCCGGTCTTGGGGTCGTACATCCAGCCGTGCCACGGGCAAACGATCTTGCCATCCAGTACGACTCCCTGCCCCAGCGGCCCGCCGCGATGCACGCAGACGTTATCCATCGCCGAGTAGGCGCCGTCGATGTTGGCCACGCAGACGAGCTTGTCCCCCAGCGTGAATTCCTTGGCCTCGCCCTCGCCGGGCAGGTCAGACTTGTTCGCGATTTTCTTCCAGTCGCTCATACAAGCTTTCAGCTATCAGCTCTCCGGTTACCGCATTGGCATTTGGCAGTGCATTCGGCCTCGAAGACCGCGCTCAGGAGGGAAAAACCCAACCGTAGCCGGGTTCGTTTGGCTGATACCTGAGGGATCCCTCGCGGCGCTCGGGATGACCGCGCGCGGCTCAGGCGCCGCGCAAACGCGGTCACTTCGGCTGCAGTGTCTGCGCGATCATCACCTGGCGCTTGAAGTTCTCCACCATGTTCTCGTCAAGACGAACTTCGGTGGGTTTCCTCGCCAGCGTCATCTGGTCAATCTTGTCCTGCAGCTTGAGCAGCGCGTAGAACAGGTTCTCCGGCCGTGGCGGGCAGCCGATCACGTACACATCCACGGGAACCACCTTGTCCACGCCCTGCAGCACGGCGTAGGTGTTGAACGGGCCGCCAACCGAGGAGCACGCGCCCATGGAGATCACCCATTTCGGGGTCCGGCATCTGGTCGTAGATGCGCTTCACCACCGGCGCCATCTTCAGGGTGACGGTCCCGGCCACAATCATCAGGTCGGCCTGCCGCGGGCTGGGACGGAACACCTCGCTGCCGAAACGGGCGATGTCGAAGCGCGAGGTGGAGGACGCGATCATTTCGATCGCGCAGCATGCCAGCCCGAAGGTCATCGGCCAGATCGCCGATTTCCGCGCCCAGTTGAAGACGTAATCCACCGTGCTGATGAGGAAGTTTTTCTCGAATTTATTCTGCAACCAGGATGACATGGTCCCTCGTAAAAAGCTTTCAGCCGTCAGCTTTCAACTCTTTCATTCTCACAGCCCTGTGAACATCCGGTATGTGACCCGGATCACACGGAAGGGGGAAGCAAGTCAGTCTAGGTTGACCAGTGGTGTGTGTCAATCAACCCGCCGCCGACTTGCAACTCACAACTCGGAACTCGCTACAGCTTCTCGTAGAACTCGCACGCCGAGCACGATATATAGATCCCGCCGGGCACGTTGTGGTCGCGGTCCTTCACCCGCTTCACGATCCGGGTGGGCTTGCCGCACTTGGGGCAATCCGTGCTTTTGGTGGTGTCCATGACCTTCTTGCGGTCGGCCGTTTTTGCGATTTTTGCCATTTATGGTCTCCGGATGCGCGTCAATACTGGATAATTGCGTGGTGTGGGCCGGCATTGATTTTACACTACGGAACAGGTCTCTCAGTCTTTCGGTCGAATCGGTCCATCAGTCGTTCAGTCGGACGTACAATCCATTCCGCCGATCCGGACTGATAGACTGACGGACCGATAGACCCTTGCGAGAGAATGCAATGCCACTCAAATACCAGCGCTGGACGGACGGAACAGTCTCTCGGTCTTTCGGTCGATCAGTCCATCAGTCGTTCAGTCGGACGTACAATCCATTCCGCCGATCCGGACTGATAGACTGACGGACCGATAGACCCTTGCGAGAGAAATCCAATGCCACTCAAATACCAGCGCTGGACGGACGTCGAGCTCGAGCACCTCAACCCGCAACTTGACCGGCAGATGATTACCGGCGAAAACCTGATGATCGCGCGCGTGCTGCTGAAGAAGGGCGTAGTCGTGCCCGAGCACAGCCACGAAAACGAGCAACTCACCTACATCCTGGAGGGCGCGCTCAAGTTCTGGATTGACGGCCGCGAGATCGTGGTCCACGCCGGCGAGGTGCTGTGCATCCCGCCGCACATGCCGCACAAAGCGCAGGCGATGGAGGACACGGTGGACCTCGACGTCTTCTATCCGCCGCGCCAGGACTGGCTGTCCAAGAACGACGCGTACTTGCGTGCGATGGAAAATACGCGCCAGCCAGTGTGAGCGGCGCGTTGCGGTTGCAGAATTGGTGAAGCCGAGAGAGGGAACGCAGAGATCCCTCGACTCGGGTTTCCCGCGCTGGTAAAAACGCGCGGGAGCCCTCCCTCGCTCGGGATGACATCGGCTACAGATCGGGATGACATCGGCTACAGATCGGGATGACATTGGCTACAGATCGGGATGACATTGGCTACAGATCGGGATGACACCGGCTACAGATCAGGATGATACTGGCTACAGAACAGATCATGATGACATCGGCTACAGATCTGGATGACATCGGCTACAGATCAGGATGACACTGGCTACAGGTCGGGATGACATCGGCTACACAAAAGATGAAACGGCTCCAAGAGCTAACAGCTAACCGCTATGCCTCTCAAATTCCGCGGCGTTGATTTCATTGAATTCGACTCCCTGCTTTCGCCGGACGAGATCTTGGTCCGCGACAACACCCGCAGGTTCATCGAAGAGAACCTTATTCCCATCATCGAGCAGTGCAATCGCGAGGGCCGCTTCCCACGCGAGCTGATCCAACCGATGGCGGAACTCGGTTTCTTTGGCGCCAACCTGAAGGGTTACGGCTGCGCCGAGATGTCCAACGTCGAGTACGGGCTGGTGATGCAGGAGATGGAGCGCGGCGACAGCGGCATCCGCAGCTTCGCCAGCGTGCAGTCGGCGCTGGTCATGTACCCCATCTACACCTTCGGCAGCGACGAGCAGAAAAGCAAATGGCTCCCCGCGCTGCAAAAAGGCGATGCCATCGGCTGCTTCGGCCTTACCGAGCCTGACGCCGGCTCCAATCCCGCCGCCATGCGCACGCGAGCCCGCCGGGATAAAGACGGCGACGGCTACGTCCTCAACGGCGAGAAGATGTGGATCACTTCCGGCTCGATTGCTCAGGTGGCGGTGGTGTGGGCGAAGAACGAAGAGGAGGACGGAAAAGTCCGCGGCTTCCTGGTGGAGACCGACCGCCCCGGGTTCCGCGCCGCCGACGTGCACGGAAAGTGGTCGCTGCGCGCCAGCGTGACCTCCAGCCTGTCATTGCAGGACGTAAAAGTCCCGGCGTGCAACCTGCTGCCTGGGACCGATGGCCTGAAGTCGGCGCTGATGTGCCTGAACCAGGCGCGCTACGGCATCGCCTGGGGCGCGGTCGGCGCGGCCATGGCGTGCTACGAGACGGCGCTGCAATACGCCGGCTTCCGCAAGCAGTTCCGCGACCAGCCCATCGCCTCGCACCAACTGGTACAGGAAAAGCTGGTGTGGATGATCAGCGAGATCACCAAGGCGCAACTGCTGGCGCTGCAGGTCGGCCGACTGAAAGACCAGAGCAAGGCGCGCCCGCAGCACATCTCCATGGCAAAACGGAACAACGTCTGGATGGCGCTGGAATGCGCGCGCATGGCCCGCGATATCCTGGGCGCCAACGGCATCGCCGATGAGTACCCGGTCTTCCGCCACATGGCGAACCTGGAGTCGGTGAAGACTTATGAAGGGACGCATGACGTGCACACGCTGATCATTGGCAACAGCATCACAGGGATAGATGCCTTCTAGATTTTGCGAAAGTGGTCGCTGCGCCCTGGACGAATGGCGCAGGCATGTACTTCGACACTTGCGACAAATTGCGCCACGGGGTACCTTCGCGGCAGTGGGGGCCGACCTGTGCCGCTTTCCGGAGGTGTTGTTTGTCTCGAGCGCAAGTCCTCTCTGTCAGTTGTAACCGCCGGCTCCTGCTGGCCCGGCACAAGCTGCTACAGGAAGCGGGCTTTGACGTAATTTCGCTGGCAAGCACTTTCGACGCTCTCAACCTCCTGGAAGATCAGCGCTTCGCGGCGGTGGTGGTGGGCAACTCATTTCCCTTTACCGAGAGGCAGCTTTTTGCCGCCGAGGTAGGTGAGCGCTGGCGCATTCCGGTGGTTATGCTCCTTTACCGGGATGTTGACGTCGAGTTGACCGGCGATGACCAGACGAGACAGACAGCCGCCGCCGCCGATTTAATTTGCACCCTCAACTCCCTGATTTCCGATCAAGAGGAACAATCGGCGTGACGTGCCCCGATGTCACCTGGGTTGAGCAGGCGCCGATCACCTACGCTGGCGGCGCGATAACCGGGCTCAGCCCCGGCATGCATCGCCGGGGCCAGCCTGGTGAGTTGCAGTTGGGCGGGACAGTAGATCAGAAGACGTAGTCCACGCTGTGGCCGCGGATTTCCAGGGCGAGGGCCCGGTTGCTGCCCGAGGATGCCAGCAGGAGTTCGGTGCGCGTCGCCGCGGAATTCATCTCCTGCGGAATGGCATTTACCGTGGCGACCACCTCGCGGTCCCACACCGGCAGACTTTCCTGGGCATACGGGTTGTAGGTCCAGCGCGCAAATTCGACGACGGAACCGCCGCCGGACTTGCGGACCTCGACCTCATACGATCCGGGTGGCAGCAGCGTGCCGCCAGCCTCCGTGGGCACCGTGATATTCAGCTTGCCGCTCATGCCCTTCCGCGAGGCAGGGTTGATCACCTCACCATCAGCCGTTCCGCTCATGGCGAAAAGGACGGCGGCCACGGTGGCGACTATGGCGGCGCGGACGACGATCGAACTAACTTTGGGTTTCATTTCACATCTCCTTCTTGTTCGCTCTTATCTGGATCGCGACCGGTGGCGCCACCGCGTTCGCTCTGCACGGTGGATAACCGGGCAGCGCCGAATTTATTCCCGCCGCGTGCCGGAGCGCGCTATTGACGCCGGTTTACGCGGAGGCGCATGATTGTTGCCCTTCGGTTCAATGCCGGCAGGAGGCATTCATGGCTACAGAGGTAACAACCAAGGCCGCCAAGCGATTCGGGGTGAACATCGAGAGCGATCTGGCGCTGGAGTTTCTGCGCGTGGTGGAGAACGCGGCCATCGCGTCGGCGCACACCATGGGCCAGGGCGAGCGCAAGTTTTCCGACCACGTCGCCACCGAGGCGATGCGTCAGACCATGGACACGGTGCCGATGAAGGGCACCATCGTCATCGGCGAGGGCGAGCGCGACGAGGCGCCCATGCTCTACATCGGCGAGCGCGTCGGCGCGGAGTTCCCCGACGGCACCGCCGTACCGGAGATCGATATCGCCGTGGACCCGCTCGAAGGCACCAACCTGTGCGCCACCGGATCGCCCGGCGCCATTACCGTGCTCGCGGCGTCCGAGCGCGGCGGCCTGCTGAACGCTCCCGATTGCTACATGGAAAAAATCGTGGTTGGGCCTTCGTGCCATGGCGCCGTGGACCTCGACGCGCCCGTCGCCGACAACCTCAAGAACATCGCCCAGCGGCTAGGGCGCGACGTCGATGACCTGGTGGTCATCGTGCTCGACCGGCCGCGCCACGAGAAGCTGATCGACGACATTCGCAGGGCCGGAGCCCGCATCAAGCTGATCGGCGACGGCGACCTGTCGGCGGGCATTGCCGCGGCCGTCATCGGCACCGGCGTGCACGCCGTGATGGGCTCAGGCGGCGCCCCCGAAGGCGTACTGACCGCGGCCGCCATGCGCTGCCTTAACGGCTACATGCTGGGGCGGCTGGTGATCGACAAGCCGGCGCTGGAACAGCGTATCGCCAAGATGGGGATCAAGGACAAACGCAAAATCTACACCGCTGACGAACTGGCGCCGGGCAAGCAACTCATTTTTGCCGCTACCGGCGTGACCGATGGCGCCCTCATGCGCGGCGTGCGCTTCTTCGGCGAGGGCGTGCGCACCTCGTCACTGATCCTGACCAGGGCCACCGGCAAGGTGCGCTTCATTGACGCCATCCACCTGGAGAAAAACAAGGATGTAAAGATTCGCTTCTCGTAGCGGTTGTCGGTTGTCAGTCTTCAGTTTTCGTACGTCGCTATAGGCGGAATAACAAGACATTAAGTTTTGTTTCAAGCATCTGCGTTAATCAGCGGCGAGGCGTTCTCGATCGCCCGATCACGCAATCAGGTTTGCAGTACTCCCACCTTGAACTCCGGGACATCCGGGTTCAGGGCGGCAGCTTCCAAAGCGCGGGTGATGGCGTCGCGGGTATCCAGCGGATCGATGATCTTGTCGATCCACAACCGCGCGGCGCCGTAGCGCGGGTCGGTCTGCTCGTCGTAAGTTTCCTTCACCGAGTCGAAGAGCTCTTTCTTTTCCTCGTCGCTCAGCTTTTTGCCGCCGCGCTCCAGTTGCTTGATCTTGATCTCGACCAGCGTGCCCGCCGCCGAATCGCCGCTCATGACGGCGTAGCGCGCGGTCGGCCAGGCGAACAGGAAGCGCGGATCGTAGGCCTTGCCGCACATGGCGTAATGTCCCGCCCCAAAGGAGCCGCCGATAATCACGGTGATCTTCGGCACCACGGAATTTGACACCGCGTTCACCATCTTCGCGCCGGCCTTGATGATGCCGCTCCACTCGGCGTCGCGGCCGACCATGAAGCCGTTGACGTCGTGCAGGAAGACGAGCGGCACCAGGCTCTGGTTGCAGTCCATGACGAAGCGCGCGGCCTTTTCCGCCGACTCGGTGTAGATGACGCCGCCGAACTCGACGCGCTTGTGGCCATGCTCGTCGATCTGCTGCTGGTGCTGCTTCTGGTTGGCGACAATGCCGACGGCGAAGCCACCGATGCGCGCGTAGCCGCAGATCACGGTTTTGCCATACTCGGCGCGGTACTCGTCGAAACGGCTGCCGTCCACGATGCGCGCGATGACCTCCTTCATGTCGTAGGGGCGCGCGGGATCGGATTCGTAGATTCCGTAGAGTTCCTCGGCGGCGTAGGCGGGCGGCTCAGGCTTGCGGCGATCGTAGGGCGACTGGCGGCGATAGCCCATCTTGTCCACCAGCGAGCGGATGCGGGCGAGACAGGCTTCGTCGTTGGGCTCGTGATAGTCAATCGTGCCGCTGATGGCGGAGTGCATGGCGGCGCCGCCGAGAGTTTCCGCGTCCACCTTCTGCCCAATTGCCGCCTGCACGAGCGCGGGACCGGCAAGGAACAGGCCGCTGCCGTCGGTCATGAGGACGTTGTCGCACATCACCGGCAGATAGCCGCCGCCGGCGACGCACATGCCCATGATGGCGGCGATCTGCGGAATGCCCATGGCGGTCATGACGGCGTTGTTGCGGAAGACGCGGCCGAAATCGTCGGTGTCGGGGAAGACATCCTCTTGCAGCGGAAGGAACACGCCGGCGGAGTCCACCAGATAAACGGTCGGGATGCGGTTCTCGATGGCGATGTTCTGCGCGCGGATGACCTTCTTCGACGTCATCGGGAAAAATGCGCCCGCCTTCACGGTGGCGTCGTTGACGATGAGCATGACCAGGCGGGTTTGAATGCGGCCGAGGCCGGCGATCACGCCCGCCGCCGGCGCGCCGCCCCACTCCTCGTACATCGCGAAGGCAGCGTAGGAGCCAAGCTCGAAGAAATCGCTGCCGGTATCGAGCAGCAGGGCAAGACGCTCGCGCGCGGTGAGGCGCCCCTTTTTGTGTTGTGCCTCGATCGCCTTGGCGCCGCCGCCTTCGCGGATTTTTTCCTCCTCGTTGCGGACGGCGGCAACCAGGTCGGCCATGGCGCGCATGTTTTTCTCGAAGCGCGCCGAGGTGGCGTCCACGCGCGACTGGATCACGTTATTGGCGGACGAGGTGGTGGTTCGCTCGGGACGGTCTGCCATCAAGGGGTCACCGGAAGGTAACGGTATAACACACGGGGCAAAGGCTCAAGCAGGCACGAGGCTCTCGGACCCACATCCGCCAAATGCGGGCAGATGTGGGGCGCCAAGCGGAGTCAGATGGAGGCGACGGGAATAGCAGTCAGATCATCGGCGAGTCCGACTTCCTTTTGCAAAAACGGCTCGGCGTAGGTGACGCCGGCGAGCAGGCCGTAGAAGCGCGCCATGGTTTCCAAACGCGTGCGGATTTCGGCGTGCTTGGGAAACAGGCCGGCGCCTGCCTGCTGATCGGAGTATTGCGATTTGTAGGCCATCAACGCCTCGAAGCGCGCCTGGAAATGCTCGCTGATGTCCACAACGAAGGTGGGGCGGATATCGAAGTAAAGCGTGGCGTAGATGATTTTGAAAGGGCGATGCGGGGAGTGGCCAGTGGTCGGTGGCCAGGAGTCAGTCGGGCCGACGTTGATGCTGAGCGAGTCGGCGCGAACGGCGGACAAATCAAGCTTCGCCAGGCCGGCGAGGAAACAGGCTTCGTAGCCCAGCGTCGAGCAAGTGTAGTGGTCGGGATGGCGTCCCTGCCAGTAAGGAAGAATGACGACGCGCGGGCGCAGCACGCGAATTATGCCGGCGACCTGCAGGCGGTTTTCCCAGGTGTTTTCGACGCGGCCGTCGGGAATGTCGAGCGCGCCGCGCCAGGAAACTTTCAAGATGCGGGCGGCCTCGGCGGCTTCGCGCTCGCGATCGGCGGCAGTGCCGCGAGTGCCCATTTCGCCGCGAGTAAGGTCGAGAATGGCGGTGCGGTGCCCCAGCGCGGCCATCTTGAGCAGCGTGCCGCCGCAAGTCTGCTCGGCGTCGTCGCGATGGGCGGCGATGGCGAGGATGTCAGCCACAGAGGGCACAGAGGACGCGGAGGAATTTTCAGAAGAGCTCATCTTTAGAGAACCAATCTCCACCACGAGTCAACAAACGCGAACCCGACCAGAACACATGCCTCCGTGATCCTCCGTGTCCTCCGTGGTTACTTCTTCCGCTCGACCAGGAACCGCGCCAGTTCTTTCAGCGTGGTGGCGCGCTCGCCGAAGGGATCCAACTGCGCGCAGCCGGCGTCGACCAGTTCCGCTGCTCTGCGTTCCGACTCCTGAATTCCGTACAGCGCTGGGTACGTGGCCTTCTCGGCGGCGGTGTCCTTGCCGGCGGTTTTGCCCAACTGCTCGGACGATTGGGTCACGTCGAGGATGTCGTCGGCGATCTGGAACGCGAGGCCGATTTTCTGGCCGAAGCAGCGCAGGTGGGCGACATCGGACGGGTTGGCGCCGGCGTACAGACCGCCGGTCACGACGCTGGCGGTAATCAGCGCGGCGGTCTTCGACTTGTGAATGTACTCCAGCGTCTGCGCATCGGGCTTCTTGTGCTCGGCTTCGAGATCCATTACCTGGCCGCCGATCATGCCATCCACGGTTCCGGTGGCGTGTGCGATTTCCTCAATGACGCGGACGCGCGCCTCGGCAGGGCAGGGAATGCGCGCCAGCACCTCGTAGGCGTAGGTCTGCAGCCCGTCGCCGGCGAGAATGGCGATGGCGTCGCCGAAAACCTTGTGGCAGGTGGGACGTCCGCGGCGGAGATCGTCATTGTCGAGCGCGGGGAGATCGTCGTGGATGAGCGAATAGGTGTGCAACATCTCCAGCGCTGCGCCGAGTTGTTCCACCCCGGGCGGCAGCAGAGTGGCGATCATGCGCGCCGCCTCGAGGCACAGGATGGGACGCAGCCGCTTGCCGCCGGCAAAGACGCTGTGCCGCATGGCCTGGTGGATGGAGGCAGGGTACTGCGTCGCGGCGGGCAGCAGCCGTTCCAGCGCTTCGTCGGTGAGCGCGCGCCCTTTTTCCAGGATCTCCGCCAGCATGAACGGGTCAGTATAGCAGTGCAGTTCTGAGTTCCGAACTGCGAGTTGCGAGTTGTGCGGAGCGGCAGATTGGCGGATAGTACTGCCTCATGACGACAGAAAGTTCGCATGCTTCTAAACACCTGAAGCGCAGCCGGCCGGTGATGCCCAAAGGTTATGGGATGCCGAAGGGAACCGGGGGCCTGCTGTCATGGGAGGAAGTCGAGCAGAAAATCGCCGACGCGCACAATTACTGGGTGTGCACCACGCGTCCCGACGGCTCGCCGCACACGATGCCGGTGTGGGCGGTGTGGTGGAACGGCGCCGTCTATTTCAGCACCGACCGCGGGTCGCGCAAGGCGCGCAACATCATGGCCAACCCCGCAATGGCAATTCACCTGGAAATCCCAAGAGAGGTGGTGATCCTCGAGGGCACAGCGGAAGAGGTCAACGACCGCGCGGTTCTCGAGCCTCTCGATGACCTGTACCAGAAAAAATACGAAATGCGCCTGAGTGATGCGCCCGGCGAATCGTTTCTGGTTCGGCTGAAGCCGAAGGTCGTGCTTGCGTGGACGGAAAAGGAATTTGCCAGCAGCCCGACTCGCTGGGAGTTTACGAGCGAGTAGCGACCGCGCATCTGATCTCCCGAAACCGATCACCACGGAGACACGGAGGCACTGAGGAATTGGTAATCTGGTAATTTGTAATCCACCACCTTGCAGTGCGCGCTCGCGATCCAATTACTAGACTAAAATCAGCCGGTTATCAAACTACGAAATCTTGTGCGCCTCCGTGTCTCCGCGGTAGATGCTTTATAATTCGCGATTCCGCACGCGAGTTTGGGTTAACTCGTGGCGCGAGATTCTTCACACGGAGGATTCATGCGGCGCTTCGCACCACTGGCGGTTTTCTGTTCGTTGCTGTTTGTCATCTCGGCAGGTTCACAGGCGCCGCAGCAGCACCTGCACGGCTTTTCCGACGCTGACGCCCGTGCCGAGCGCGAGTGGGAAACAAAATTCCGCGCCATCCCGGAACCTGCGCGGGCGCGCGACTACATGCAGCGGCTTTCGGCGCGACCGCACCACGTTGGATCGCCTTACGACCAGGAAAACGCGCAATGGCTGCTCAATACGTTCAAGTCGTGGGGACTGGACGCGCACATCGAGACCTTCGACGTCCTTTTTCCCACGCCGAAGCAGCGGGTCGTCGAATTACTTGAGCCGGTTAAGTTCACGGCAAAACTGCAGGAGCCGACGGTCGCGACGGATCCGACATCGAACCAGCATACCGAGCAGCTTCCCACCTACAACGCATACTCCGCCGACGGCGACGTGACCGGGACGCTGGTGTACGTCAATTACGGCGTGCCAGCGGATTACGAGCAATTGGAACGGCTCGGAATTTCGGTGAAAGGGGCGATCGTGATCGCACGCTACGGACAGTCGTGGCGCGGTATCAAGCCGAAGGTGGCGGCCGAGCACGGCGCGGTGGGATGTCTGATCTATTCCGATCCGCGCGATGACGGCTACTTCGAAGGCGACGTCTTTCCCAAGGGACCGTTCCGCCCCAAAGACGGCGTGCAGCGCGGCAGCGTGATGGACATGCCGGTGTATCCCGGCGATCCGCTCACGCCGGGAGTTGGCGCCACCCCGGACGCCAAGCGCCTGCCGCTGCACGAGGTGAAAACGCTGACCAAAATCCCGGTGCTGCCGATCTCCTACGCCGACGCTACGCCGCTGCTGGAGAACCTTGGCGGGCCGGTTGTGCCGGAGAACTGGCGCGGCGCGCTGCCGTTCACCTATCACGTGGGCCCGGGCCCGTCGAGAGTGCACCTGGTGGTGAAGTCGAACTGGGACCGCAAGCCGGTGAACGACATCATCGTGCGCATTCCTGGTTCGCAGTATCCGGACGAATGGGTGCTGCGCGGCAACCATCATGATGGCTGGGTCAACGGCGCCGAGGACCCGATTTCCGGTCTGGTCGGCGAGATGGAGGAACTGCGCGGCATCAGCGAACTGCTGAAGCAAGGCTGGAAACCGAAACGAACCCTCATTTATGCCGCGTGGGACGGCGAGGAGGAAGGACTGCTCGGCTCCACCGAGTGGGCGGAGGCGCACGCGCAGGAGTTGCAACGGCACGCCGTCGCCTACATCAATTCCGACGGCAACAGCCGCGGATACTTGATGCTGATCGGCTCGCACACGCTGGAACAATTCCTCAACGACGTGGCGCGCGACATCACCGACCCGGAGAAAAACATCTCGGTGTGGAAGCGCGATCAGTTGCTGCGTATCAAGCGAGCGACGGAGCGACAGCAGGAGCCGACGCAGCGGCGCAGCGGGCGTCCAAGGTCATCCGACCAGTCGGTCGAAGAACTCCGCACGAAGGGCGTACTGCACCTGGACGCGCTGGGCTCGGGGTCGGACTACACCGCGTTTCTCGACCACTTGGGGATTGCGTCGCTGAACATCGGCTACGACGGTGAAGACGACGGCGGGATTTACCACTCCATCTATGATGATTTTTACTGGTACACGCACTTCTCCGACGGCGATTTCGTGTATGCGCGCGCGCTGGCGCAGACCGGCGGCACAGCGATGATGCGGCTGGCCGACGCCGAGCTGCTGCCGTTCAACTTCGGCGCCTTTGCGACCGCGATCAAAACCTACGTTGACGAACTACAGAAGCTCGCCAGCGACGAGCGCAACAAGATCGTGGAGCGTAATCGTGAGATTGACGAGGGGATGTTCACCGCGACCTCGGACCCACGCAAGCCGTATGTACCGCCGTCGAAGGAGTCCGTTCCGCCGTTTCTGAGTTTTGCTCCGCTACAAAATGGGCTGGACGCATTGCAGCGCAGCGCAGATCGTTATGACGCAGCGTTGCAGAAAGCGCAGCAGAATGGCGGCGCGGCGCTGGCGAAAAGTTCGCTTGCCGGCGTGAACGCGAAGATCATGCAGAGCGAGCGCGCCATGACGTTGCCTGACGGGCTGCCGAACCGTCCGTGGTTTCAACACCAGATCTACGCGCCCGGCTATTACACCGGTTATGGCGTGAAAACGATTCCTGGCGTGCGCGAGGCGATCGAGCAGAAGCAATGGAAACAGGCGGAGGAGCAGATGGTGCACGCAGCCCAAGTGTTGCAGAGTGAGGCGAAGGTGATCGAAGAGGCGGCGGCGGCGCTGGAGAGCGCGGTGAAGTAAGAAAAAAATCAACCACGGATTTACACGGATGAACACCGATCGGAATTTTTTTGCATTTGATCCGTAGGGATCCGCAGTGCATTTTGCGCTGCACACGCGAGGGCGCGTGTGTCACATACCAGCTATTTTCCCGCCTGGACTGCCGCCGGCTTTTCCATTCCCATCTGCGAAAGCACGAAGGCGTAGTCGAAGGCGATTTCCTTCAAGTAATCGTACCGCCCAGAAGCTCCACCGTGGCCCGCGGCCATGTTGGTCTTCAGCACCAGCGGATTGCTGTCGGTCTTGAGGGTGCGCAGCCTGGCAACGTATTTCGCCGGCTCGTGGTACATCACCTGGCTGTCATTGAACGAGGTCTTCACCAGGATGGTCGGGTAGGCCTTCTTCTCCAGGTTGTCGTAGGGCGAGTAGCTGCGGATGTATTTGTACTCGTCCGGCTTGTTGGGATTTCCCCACTCCTCATACTCGCCGACGGTGAGCGGGAGCGATGCGTCGAGCATGGTGTTTACCACGTCCACGAACGGCACCTTGGCGATCACGATGCGGAACAGATCGGGGCGCATATTGGTGACCGCACCCATCAGCAGGCCACCGGCGCTGCCGCCCTGCACCACTAGGCTTTCCTTCGAAGTGTACTTATTGGCGACCAGGTACTCCGCTGAGTCAATGAAGTCGGAGAAGGTGTTCTTCTTGTGGAACATCTTGCCGGCATCGTGCCAGGACTTGCCCATGTCGCCGCCGCCGCGAATGTGCGCCACGGCATAGGCAAAGCCGCGGTCCAGCAGCGGCAGCATGTTGGAGTTGAACGTCACCGGGATCGAGATGCCATACGATCCATAGCCGGTCAGGAACATCGGATGCGCGCCGTTGGTTTGAAAATCCTCGCGGTACACGATCGAGATCGGAATGCGGGTGCCGTCCCTGGCCGTGGCCCACAGCCGCTCCGACTTGTACTTCGCCGGATCGTACCCGGGCACTTCCACCTGCTTGAGCAGCTTGCTGGTGCGCTTCTCCACGTCGTAGTCGAACACCGAGTTCGGCGTCACCATGGATTGATAGCTGTAACGGTAGAGCTTGGTGTCGTACTCGCGGTTATTGTTGGGGAAGGCCGAGTACACCGGCTCGGGGAAATCGATGCGGTGAGTGGCGCCGGTCTTGAAATCCACGATGGTCAGGTGCGGCAGGGCGTTTTCGCGCTCCACCCGCACATAGAAATCCTGGAATACGTCGATGTTGCTCAACATCACCGCCGGCCGGTGCGGCACCAACTCTTTCCAGTTCTTCTCGCCGGGATCGCTGATGGGCGCCGTCACCAGGCGGAAGTTGCGGCCCTTGTCGTTGGTTCGGATCAGGAACTGATCGCCGTGGTCGTCCACGTAATACTCGTGTTCCTGGCGGCGCGGGTTGATGAGCTGGAACTCGCCGGCCGGCCGATCCGCAGGCAGGAAGCGCATTTCCGAGGTGGTGTGGCTGCCGATCTCAAGCAGGATGTACTTGCGGCTGCGCGTGCGTTGCACGCCGACGTTGAAGCGCTCGTCTTTCTCTTCGTAAATCAGGTCGTCGGACTTGCCCGAGCCGAGCACGTGACGATACAGGCGATAGTGCCGCTTGGCGGAATCTTCCACGGTGTAGAAGAGCGTCTTGTTGTCGGCCGCCCAGGCGGCGGAGCCGACCTTTTCGGCGACGTCCTCAACCAGCGCGCCCGTGCGCAGATCCTTGACGTGCAACTTGTACTGGCGGAAGCCCGTGTTGTCGGTGGAATAGGCCAGCAGGTGGGCGTCATCGCTGACATGCATCGCGCCCACGGCCATGAACTTCTCTCCCTTGGCGAGTTCGTTGACATCCACCGTGATCTGCTCCGGCGCCTCCAGCGAGCCTGCCTTGCGGCAATAAATCGGATACTGCTTGCCTTCCTCGGTGCGCGAGTAATACCAGTAGCCGCCTTCGCGATAGGGGACCTGCACATCGGTCTGCTTGATGTGCCCGAGCAGCTCTTTGTAGAGCGATTCCTGGAGAGCTGCCGTGCCGTTCATCACCGCGTCGGCATAAGAGTTCTCGGCATTCAGGTAGGCGGCTACCTCGGGATTCTGCTTGTCGCGCAGCCAGAAATAATTGTCAATGCGCGTATCGCCGTGCACCGTGACGTCCTTGGGCACCACCTTGGCAATGGGTGGCTTGGGAGCTTCGGTTTTGTCGGCGGAAACTGCAAGTGTGCTGGTCAGAGATGCTGTCATGAATACCAGAAATAGAAAGATGGCGGTGCTCTTCATTGGATTCGTGCGCTCCTGGGCAGGATTCCACAAGCTTTAAGGGAAACAGCAAGTATATCGGGCAGGGAAGCGGGGTCAAGCGCTCGTGGTTGGTAGCTGGCAGTTGGTAGCTGGTGGCTCGAACCAAACGCCGGGCTACCAACTACCAGCTACACGCGTCCCACGGTACCGCCAAGAGAACCATTGGCCGGAAATCGTGGATCGGAGCCAAAAGGCCTAGCCGGTCACGCTGCAATGCGTCGAACCTCTTCCGCGCTTACGGATGGTGCTGCGCAACACAACTCATCCAATTGATTCGGGGGTCCCACTGGCCCGTGCAGGCGTTATACATCTGATAATGCTTGCAGCCATCGTTCCACTGGCGATAGAACGCAGCCCAACACCCGTTTGCGGGGCCCCACCAGGTTCGGAATTGCCAAGGATGCGGATTGAGGCAGCCGCTTTGAACGCGAAGCAGCTTTGGTCGCCGCTCCACGGCGGACGCATACCGGAAATGGACCGTCTCTTTTTCCTCCGATAGCACGTTGGGTGATTCGAGCCCTGGCAATTCGCTTCCGTTCAACACGTTTTGGTCCAGCATCGGCGGATTCATGGATGGTTTCTTCGTCGGGCCGAGTAGCCATTCGATAGTGGACTGCGCCGGCATATAAGCCACCGCAGGTCCGGGCCGCGCGATGGCAATGCACCCGTCCGAATCGAAATACGTAGCCTGGACGTCGCCACGAGAATCCTTGTGAAGCACAACTCGATGTCCGCTTCCGTCGTGTTCGTGGGCGGCCATTTCCTTGGTCACGGCGTCAGTGACTACACTCGTATCCTTGTTGGCTTGATTGACCTTGACGTTCTGTTTTTTTTCTTCGTTCAACTCATTGCGCAGTTTCGCGAGTTCGCCATAGAGCTTCACCGTGAAGTGACCCGCGGTGTAACACACCACGATGAACGAAACGGCGACGATTGCCCACCCCTTTAGCGGGATGCCGAGGAAGTTAGGTGGCTGCTTGCTTGGATTGCCGTCCGGTGCAGCAGCAGGTTGAGCCCCAGTGTCTGCTTCCGCCATGTCCACACCTCAAGTGAGCGATGCAGGAGCCAGAGCCGACCTGTAGGCAGTTGGCGTTGCTCGCGGCTTTGTGCCAGCAATCCCGTGTCGGCTGCAGCCTACCCGCTTTTGCCGCGTAAGATTAAGGAAGACCTGAGTTGGCGGGCAATTAATTTCAGTTTTGTTCCGTTTCTAGAACAAAGTCACTGGCTAGGTTGTTTGGGCCAGCAGGCGCTCGGTGGCGCGATGGCGGTAAACAAACATATTCTTCAATGCGTTGCGTATGAATATCGCGTTCGCCGCGTCGCCCAGCTTGCCGCATCCGACCTCGTATTCGACGATGTCGGTGATGATGGTTCCCGTCCCGCTCGCCTGAAACGAATGCGTATGGTCCCAGTGCGCGAATGGACCACGGACCTGTGCGTCGCGGAAGTAAGCTCCGTACTCGAATTCGACGATGCGCGCCCGCCACCGCCGTCGAATCGGAACGCGTGGAAACAGCCGCACCGACATTTCGATTTCGGAACCCGTGCCCGCCAGGCCGGGGTGGTCAGCGGGTGAGACTACATCGAGGCGGACGATCCGTGCCCTTGATTGCGGCGGGCTGATGCGAGGCAGGTTTTGCGGATCGGCGAAGAAGCGGAACGCGCGCTCTGCCTCAACCGTCAGGAACTGCGAGGTTTCGAAGAACTCGAACATAGGGCTAAGCGTGCACCTGATGGGAGTGAACCAAGAAAGTAAACCCTACCGCTTGCGTGTACTTCCGGGGCAAGTCCCAGTCCTAGGATTTCCCACAGACGACCCCAAAGAGGACTAAGCACATAAAAAATTCCTATTGACAAGCAACCACTTAGGCGTAGGATGTGGTATAAAGTGGATCAAAGTGGTTAGGACTTGGCTCGTTATGGGTACCGGCGCCGTACTGAGGGGCGCCAGTGGAATGATCGAGAGATTCCCCCAACTCGACCCCAACGAACCCGAATTTAAGGAGCTTTTGGCCGCTTTGACCTCCAAGGCTGTCGCCATCGCAGCCTGGAAACGGAATCAAGCGAATGTTTCGCGGCAATCACCCAACCCGCGTGGACGACAAAGGACGGCTCAAGGTCCCGGCGGAGTTCAAGCGCGTGATCGACGAGAAATACGCGGTCCGATTTTACATCACATCGCTGGATGGCCGTGTTGCCCAGATATATCCCTTCGAGGAGTGGGAACGGATCGAGCAAAAGCTGGCCGCGCTCTCCAATTTCAATCCTACGAAGAAGAAGTTTTTGACGCGCACCAATTATTGGGGTCAGGCAGTGGAGATGGATGCCCAGGGACGCCTGTTGTTGCCGCAACTGCTCCGCGACTCGGCGGACCTGAAGGGCGATGTGGCGGTCCTGGGATATCTGAACCGTTTGGAAGTCCAGAGCATGGAAGCGGTCCGCAAGGAAGTGGAAGAACCCTTTACGGCCGATGACGAGAAAAACCTGGACGAACTGGGCATTTAGCGGTGGATGGGCAAGAGGCACACGCCCCCAGGGGCGGACATGGCAATCGGCAAGCGCAACCTGGCCATGTTTCAGTTCTTTTAAAAGAAGCGATCGAATTTCTGGCGGTCAAGCCGGGCGGGACCTATCTCGACGCCACGGTGGGGCTGGGCGGGCACAGTTTCGAGCTCGCAAGACGCCTCGGCCCACGGGGTCGTTTGATTGGGCTCGATAAGGATCCCAAGGCGTTGGCCATCGCGCGCGAGCGGCTGCAGCCGCCGGCCGGCATGGAAACAAGCTGGCCGGAGACAAAGCTGATCCACAGCTCGTTCGCCCGGGTCGCGGAGTTCGTCGGTGAAAACGAAGCCGACGGCATCCTGGCCGACCTGGGATTGAGCTCGTTGCAGCTTGCGGACGCGGCGCGGGGGTTCAGTTTCCAGGCGGAAGGCGCGCTCGACATGCGCATGGACCCGGGCGCCCCGATGACTGCCGAACAAGCGGTAAACCAGCTCAGCGAGCGCGAGCTCGCCGATTTGATTTACGAATTCGGTGAGGAAAGGAGGTCGCGGAGAATCGCCAGAGCCATTGTCCGGTCGCGGCCGATACGAACCTCGAAGCAGTTGGCGGAGGTGGTAGCGGGCGCGGCCGGGCCAATGAACCCCGGCCAGATTCATCCCGCGACGCGCACCTTTCAGGCTCTCCGGATCTTCGTAAACCGCGAATTGGACGAGCTGCGGGCGCTGCTGAGGGAAGACAGCGCGCTCCGAGCGCTCAACCAAGGCGGACGGCTGGTGATTATCAGCTTCCACTCGCTGGAAGACCGGATCGTGAAGGACGCGTTCCGGGACGGCGCGCAGCGCGGGCGGTACCGCCTGCTGACCAAAAAGCCGGTGACGGCGAGTGAGGAGGAAGTGGAAGCGAATCCGCGGTCGCGCAGCGCGAAGCTGCGGGCGGTGGAAAAAATCGTGGAAAATGTGGAAAACATCGTGCCACGATATAAGTAGCGAAATAAAGTCGTGGAAATCTCGAATCACGCGAGTTTCCGGGGCGGCATCGCCTCTCTGAACAGGGCGAACGAGTAGTTCCACGGAATCCTTCCTTCTCGATGCCGTCCCGGGAAGGATTCAGGAAGCAAGCGATATCGGAGGCGGGTGATGCACACAGGCGAAATGATCGAGCAACTGATGGACATGGTGGCGCGCGCCGAGGAGCACGCGCACACAACGCGGTTTACGGAAATGGCGATCCGGGAAGAGGAGTTCACGTCGCGGTTCATTTATGCGCCGGACGCCCGGCCCATGATGATCGGGGTGGTGTAATGGCAACCGTAGCCGCCACTCGTCCGCAGATCTGGGCCAGCCGCCGCGGATGGACAGGCACGCCCGAGGTTTACTTCACCAAGGCGATTGACAACTCCCGCCTGGTGAAGGTGGCCGACGTCAAGCGCGGCCGCGAAATGACGCACTTCGCCTGCGCCCTCGCGGTACTGTTCCTGCTGGTGATGGTCTACGCCTGGCAGCACTTCAGCGCCATCGAGTACGGTTACCGGATCGAAGCCATGAAGTCGCAGCGCGACAACCTGGTGGAAATGAATCGCGCGCTGCGCCTGGAAGAGGCGTCGCTGAGAGATCCGCAGCGCATCGACACCCTGGCGCGCGGGATGGGCCTGGAGACGCCGAGAGCCGGACAGGTGGTCCGCATCGAGCCCAGCGCCAAGGATCCCGGCGTGCCGGTGATGGCGCGCGCCGATGTGGCCGTGATTTCGACGCCGTGATACAGGTTTCACGTTTCAGGTTGCACGTCTGGCGTTTTCGGAGAACTTGCCTTGAGAACGTGGAACTTGAGATGTGCGGCGTGGAACCTTGGCTCCAAGCGCTGGATCATTCTCAGGTGAGACCGTGGCGGGAGATGGCCTGCTGAAGGACCCGAAGTGGCGGCTGTACCTGCTCGGGGCCTTGCTGTTCCTGTGGTGCGGCGCCATCGGACTGCGCCTGGTCCAACTGCAAATCATCCATTACGGAGACTGGCTGCAACGCGCGCAACGGCAGCAGCAGCGCACCATCCCAGTCTCGCCGCGCCGCGGCATCATCTACGACCGCAACGGCCACGAACTGGCGATGTCCATCTCGGTGGACTCCGTGTTCGCGGTGCCCAGCGAGATTCCCGACCCGGCGAACACCGCCAGCCTGCTGGCGCGCGTGCTGAGGAGCGATCCCCGCGACATGGTGACGCGGCTGAAGGGTTCGCACTCCTTCGTCTGGATCGCGCGCAAGGTGGACGCCGAAACCAGCCAGCGCATCCGCGGCATGAATCTGCGCGGAATTTATTTTCAGAAGGAGCCGAAGCGCTTCTACCCCAAGCGCGAACTGGCGGCGCAGACCATCGGCTACGTCGGCTTGGACGATGAAGGACTGGGCGGCATCGAGCACGCCTTTGATGCCCGCCTGCGCGGCACGCCGGGCAAGATGCTGATCACCATGGATGCGCGCCGCAAGTGGTTTGGCCGCGTCGAGCGCCAGCCCGATCCCGGCGAAAACGTCGTCCTCACCATCGACGAAAAAATCCAGTACATCGTCGAGAAAGAACTGGAACAGGCGATGCACGACAGCCGCGCCGAGGCGGGCATGGTGATCGTGCAGAACCCGCGCACGGGCGAGATCCTGGCGCTGGCCAATCGCCCGACGTTCAATGCCAACATCTATAAAGACGCGCCGCAGGCCGCGCTCAAGAACCGCGCCGTCAGCGACATCTTCGAGCCCGGCTCGGTCTTCAAAGTGGTCACCTACTCCTCCGCGGTCGAGGAAAAGCTGATCAAGCCCGAAGACCCCATTGACTGCCAGGGCGGCGTGATCGCGGTCGGCGGCATCCGCATTCACGACCTGCACAAGATGGGCGTGGTGGCCATCGCCGACGCCGTGGCGCACTCCAGCGACGTGGCCGCCGTCAAGGTCGGCATGCGTGTCGGCGAGCAGCGTCTGTATAACTACATTCGCGGCTTCGGGTTCGGCCAACAGACTGGGATCGAACTACCCGGCGAAACCCGGGGCATGACCAAGCCGGTAAACCGCTGGTCGAAAGTCTCCATCGGCGCCATTTCGATCGGGCAGGAAATCGGGGTCACGCCGCTGCAACTTGCGTCCATGATGTCCACCGTCGCCAACGACGGCGTCTACACGCCTTCGCGCATCGTCGCCGGGGTACTGCCGCCGCGCAAGACGCCGCAGACGGTTACCTTCCAGCGCCCGCAGCAGCGCCGCGTCATCTCCACCATGACGGCGGCGCAAATGCGCAGGATGCTGGAGGGTGTGGTGCTGTTCGGCACCGGGCGTCGCGCCATCCTCGATGGCTATACCTCCGCGGGCAAGACCGGCACCGCGCAGAAGATCGACCCCAACACCGGAACCTATTCGCGCAGCAAGTACGTGGCGACCTTCGCCGGCTTCTCGCCGGTCAACAATCCCGCACTGACGATCGTGGTGAGCCTGGATTCCCCCATTGGCCTGCACCAGGGTGGCCAGGTATCGGCGCCGGTGTTCACCCGCATCGCGCAGCAGGTGCTGGCGTACCTGAACGTGCCGCACGACGCCGAGGTCAAGAACGATAAGCGCCTGCAACTGCGCGCTTCGGTCAAAGACGACGAACTGAACGAAGACTCGACTGATCGCATCGGCGGAGGCTTGCAAGCCGCACCGAACGCGGCGCCTGACCCGCAGCCGAAATCCGCGCCCGTCATCGCCGCTCCCTCTGCTCCGGCGAAGGTCGTCGCGGCGGCGCTGACGGCGAGATCCTCCGCACTGCCGAGCGGCCCGGCACCAGCTCTGGACGAACGCCTCGGCGGCGGGACGATCGTACTCGACGTTGGCGGCGGCGTGGTCGTGCCCTCTTTCGCCGGAAAGACGCTGCGGTCCGCCATCGAAGCCGCGCAAGACGCGGGTTTGGAGATGGAAGCCGTGGGCAGTGGCGTCGCCCGCGAACAGTCTCCGCCGGCGGGCACGCGGGTTGCGAACGGAGCGAGAGTTTCGGTACGGTTCTCGCGATGACCGGAAGCATCGAGAAATAAGCACGTGGTGTTTACCGGTCTAGGTACACTTGTGAACAGGGACCGGACCATATCGTCGACTACACTCGCCTCCAAGCCGAATTCCAGCGTTCCAGCGCTGGAATTGCCGTTTCTCATTGAGAAGGACGGCAATCAGTACCACGCGTACTCCCCGGCATTGAAAGGGCCGCACGTGGAAGGCGGTAGTGTTGACGGAGCGTTCCTTCGAGCGGTGCGCGCCGCTATGTTGTACCTGGAATCGCTCGCGCGTCACGGCGAAATATTGTCCAGTACTTCCGGCGCCGTCGTGCCGCGCAACGTTTTAGAAATGGTGTAGCCGAGAGAGGAAACACAGAGATCCCTCGACTCGGGTTTCCCGCGCTGGTAAGAACACGCGCGGGAGCTCTCCCTCGCTCGGGATGACATCGGCTAGTCTAGAGGAAAGATGAAACGGCCATAGAGGATGTGGGCTGGTCCGAAGCCGACCTGATTAGGCTCAAGCCGATCAAGCGCTGACGGTTGCCATCCAGACTGAAACTGAAACTGAAACTGAAACTCTCTCGTCCCTGTGGTTAAATCATCTCGATGCATTTCCAACAGCTCCTGGACGGCGCGGAGTTTCTCTTCCAGCGCGGCAATCCGGAGATTTCCGGACTCGACTACGACTCCCGCCGCGTGCAGCCCGGGTGGTGCTTCGTCGCCATGAAAGGCGAGACCACGGACGGTAATCGCTTCGTAGACGCCGCGCTCGCCGCCGGGGCCGCCGCGGTGGTGAGCGATGATCCGAAGATCCAACCGAAGGACGATATCGCCTGGGCGCAGGTGCCGCACGGACGCCGCGCCCTCGCCCGCCTGAGCGCCAATTTCTACAAGCGTCCCGCCGAAAAGCTGGCCAACACTGGCGTCACCGGCACCAACGGGAAAACCACCACCTCGTTTCTGCTGGAATCCATTCTGCAGGCCGCCGGGCGCAAGACCGCGCTCGTCGGTACGGTGGAATACCACGTGACGGGCAAGGTTCTGCCCGCGCCGCACACCACGCCCGAGCCGCTGGAGCTGAACCAACTTCTTGCCGACGCCCTGCGCCACGGCGCTACCGAATCGGTTATGGAGGTTTCCTCGCACGCGCTCGCCCAGCAGCGTGTCTTCGGCATCCCATATGACGCCGCTATCTTCACTAACCTCACGCGCGACCATCTCGACTACCACAGAACTTTCGAGGACTACTTCTCCGCCAAGCGCGCGTTGTTCGAGGGGGTCGGCACGGACCCGCCGCGGGTTGCGATCATCAATATCGAAGACGAGTACGGCAAGAAGCTCGCGAAGTTCAGCAAGTCGCGCTCGGAGGTGCTGACCTATGGCGCGTCGCAAGGCGACTTCCACGCCGACAGAGTCGATGTCGGCATGAGCGGTACGCGCTTCGACCTGGTCACGCCCGCGGGCACGGTTGCGCTCTGGTCGCCATTAATCGGGCGCGTCAACGTGTACAACATCCTCGCCGCTTCCGCTGCCGCCTTCGCCCGCAACTGCCCGCCGGACGCCATTTCCAGGGGGGTCGAGCGGCTCACCCGCGTGCCTGGTCGCTTCGAGCGCGTGGACGCCGGCCAGCCCTTCACCGTCGTCGTGGACTACGCTCACACCGACGACGCGCTGCGCAACCTCACTTTACTCGCCCGCGAATTTGTCTCGCGCGGCGGAGGCAAGGTGATGACCGTTTTCGGTTGTGGCGGCGACCGGGATCGCGCCAAGCGCCCGCTGATGGGCGAAGCCGCCGGGCGCGGCACCGATTACGTCATTCTCACCTCCGACAATCCGCGCAGCGAAGACCCGATGGCCATCATCAATGACGCGCTCCCGGGCCTGGAGCAAACCAAAACTCGGTTCACCGTCGAGCCCGATCGCTCGAAAGCGATTGCTCTCGCCGTTCAAGAAGCCGCGCCCGGCGACATCGTGCTCATCGCCGGCAAGGGCCACGAAAAAGTGCAGATTACGCGCGAGGGCAGGCACCCATTCGACGACGTAGAGGTCGCCGTTGCTGCGCTGCACGCGGCTGGTTACCACAAGCAGGAAGCCGCGCCCGCTGGAGGCACTCAATGAGGTTGCCGCTCGGACGCATTGCCGAGGTCACCGGTGGCGCCGCCGATTCCGCCCATCGCGACGCCGTCGTCACCGGCTACTCGATTGACTCGCGCACGCTTCAGCCCGGCGATCTGTTTTTCGCCATCAAGGGCGAGCGCTTCGACGGCCACGAGTTCGTCAACCCAGCGCTCGAACGGGGCGCGGTCGCGGCCGTGGTGCACGTCGGCCAGGCGGCGCGCTTCGGCGATCAACGCCGTATCATCGCGGTTAGCAATCCGCTCGATGCGCTGCAAAAGGTCGGGCGGGCGGTGCGCCGCATGTGGAACAAGACGGTGATCGCCGTCACCGGGTCGGCGGGCAAAACCACCACCAAGGAATCTGCCGCACGCCTGCTGTCGGCGAAATATCGCGTGCTGAAATCCGAGGGCAATCTCAACAACCACTACGGATTGCCACTGCAACTGCTGCGCCTGGAACCGGAGCATGAACTCGCGGTGCTGGAACTCGGCATGAATCATGCCGGCGAGATCAGCGCGCTCGCCGCGATTTGCGAGCCCAACGCCGGCGTCGTCACCTGCGTCGCGCCGGTGCACCTCGGCTTCTTCAACTCCATCGCCGACATCGCCCGCGCCAAGTACGAGCTCATCCAATCTCTGCCCGCGAGCGGCATGGCGGTGCTGAACGCCGACGACGAGTATGTTTCGCAATTCGGCCGCGATTTTCCCGGCCGTGTCATCACCTTCGGCCTGGGCCATCCCGCCGACGTGCGCGGCGAAGCCATCCACGAGATGGGGCCCGACGGCTCGCAGTTCGACGTTGTCGCCGGCGGTCACCGCGCGCACGCCACGCTGCCCCTCATCGGCCGGCACAACGTATACAACGCGCTCGCCGCCATCGCCATCGCCATGGTAGGCGGGCTGACGCTGGAACAAGCGACTTCCGGCGTAGCGCTGCTTACTCCCGCCGATAAGCGCGGCCAGGTATTGACTGTCGGCGGCGCCACCGTCATCAATGACTGCTACAACTCCAACCCGCGTGCGCTCGACTCCGTGGTGGACGCGCTTGCCGGCATGGCCGTCCCTGACGGCGGGCGCCGTATCGTGGTCGCCGGCGAGATGCTGGAACTGGGTGCTTCAACCGACGACCTCCACCGCCGCTCCGGCGCGCACATGGCGGACAGAAAAATTGACGTCGTGCTCGGCGTGCGCGGCGCGGCGCAGAAGATCGTGGACGCCGCTACCGAGGCCGGCATGCGCGCCGAATATGTCGAGACACCCGAGGAGGCAGGAGAGTGGCTGTGGCGCGAGGCCCGCTCCGGCGACATCGTACTGCTGAAGGCCTCCCGGGGCGTCAAGCTGGAAAAGGCGCTGGAGACTTGGACCTCGCAGCGCGCCGCCAGTCGGAATTAAACGATCGTCTTTGGGTGCGCAGCGCGGAATCTGCTCTTGTAGGCAGTACCGCTTCTAACAATCCGCTCCGCTGCTGTATTCTTAGCCCAGCAGCCATCCACTCGAAGGGAGAGCTTTTTGCTCTACTGGCTTCTTTATCAGGTACTGTTCCGCTACTTTTCTCCCTTTCGCATCTTCCGCTACCTGACTTTCCGCACCGCCTTCGCCAGCCTGACCGCGCTGTTCATGGCCCTGATCGTCGGTCCGGCGATCGTCCGCAAGCTCAAGGAATTTCAGATTTCTCAATACATCCGGGAAGAAGGCCCCAAGGCGCACCAAAAAAAAGCCGGCACGCCAACCATGGGCGGCCTGCTCATCGGCGTTGCCATCATCATCCCGACGCTTCTCTGGGCCGACCTCAGCAACCCGTACGTCTGGCTGGCGCTGGTCGCCACAGCCGCCTTCGGCGCCATCGGTTTTGCCGACGACTACCTGAAGGTGGTCAACCAGCGCAATCTCGGCCTCACCGGCAGCAGCAAGCTGATGCTGCAAGTCCTGGTCAGCGTGATCGTCGCCGTCTCGCTCATCCTCCTCCAGGCCAAAGGCCAGTACTCGACGCACCTGATGGTGCCGTTTTTCAAGAACGTCCGCCCCGACCTGGTGATCTCCGTGCTCACGGTGAAGCCGCATCTCTGGCCCATCGCCTTCCTGCCGTTCATCGCCTTCGTGATCTTGGTGATCGTCGGTTCCAGCAACGCCGTCAACCTCACCGACGGTCTCGACGGCCTCGCCATCGGCTGCACCGTCATCGCCGCCGGCGCGCTCACCGTGCTCACTTACGTCAGCGGCCACGCAACCTTCTCCGACTACCTGGAACTCCAGCGCATGCCGCAAGTCGGCGAACTGACCATCTTCTGTGGCGCCATGGTCGGCTCCGCCATCGGCTTCCTCTGGTACAACGCCCATCCCGCCGAGGTCTTCATGGGCGACGTCGGCTCGCTGGCGCTGGGCGGCGCCATCGGCACCGTCGCCGTCATCATCAAGCAGGAACTGCTGCTGCCCTTCATCGGCGGCGTTTTCGTCATCGAAGCCGTGTCGGTGATCCTGCAGGTGGGCTCGTACAAGTTGCGCAAGAAGCGGATCTTCAAGATGGCGCCGCTGCACCATCACTTTGAACTGCTGGGATGGTCGGAGTCGAAGATCATCGTGCGCTTCTGGATCGCCTCCCTGGTCTTTGCCCTCTTCGCCCTGACCACCTTGAAACTTCGCTAGCCCGATATGCGACAATCATCGCTTCGAGCCGCGCGCTTGCGGCTTGCAATTCGTGCAGGCAGGGAGGAGCACGATACCAAGATCGTGCTGGGAGAGTACCGCAGGAGGGACACGACCGCAGCCGTGCGCGCTTGACTAAACTACTTTTGGACTGGGCACTTAACCACCGTGCTGAAATTGGGAGAAACGTTACCCCATCAGATTCGCGCTTGCGGCGCGGGTTGCAAAAAAATTTTTGACCTATGGCAGAACCTCTGGAAGTAAAGAGCAAGCGGGTGCTGGTGGTCGGGCTGGGCAAGTCCGGCGTGGCTTCCGCCCAGTTCCTGCACGAACGCGGGGCGCGCGTCACCGCCTCCGATGCCAAGGCCGAAGACGACCTTCGCGCCGACATCCGCACCCTGCTGGATCTCGGCGTCGCCGTCGAAACCGGAGGCCACGGCGAGCGCACCTTCCGCCAGCAGGACCTCATCGTGGTCAGCCCGGGCGTGCCGACCAACGTCCCGCAACTAGCCCAGGCATGCGCCATGGGCATTCCCGTGATCGGCGAAATCGAACTAGCCTCGCGTTTCCTCAGGGGCCACATCGTCGCCATCACCGGCTCCAACGGCAAAACCACCACCACCGCGCTGGCCGGCGACGTCATCGCCTGGGGCGGCTACGAGTCGCAGGTGGGCGGCAACATCGGCACGCCTGCCATCTCGCTGGTGCCCGAGGCCACCGACGACACCTACAACGTTCTCGAGGTCTCCAGTTTCCAACTCGAGACCATTCAGACCTTCCACCCCGAAATCGCGGTCGTGCTCAACGTTACTCCCGACCACCTCGACCGCCACGGCAGCTTCGACCACTACCTCGCGGCCAAGAAACGCGTTTTCGAAAACCAGACCTCCAGCGATTATGCCGTCCTCAATGCCGACGACGAGCAGGCCGCGCGCATGGGCAGTGGCATCAAGGCGCAGGTCCGCTGGTTTAGCCGCAAGAAAGAGGTCGCGCAAGGCGGATTCGTGCGCGACGGCCGCATCATCCACCGCGACGACTCCGGCGAGCACGAAATCATGCCCGCCTCCGAGGTCCCACTCCAGGGCGCGCACAACCTGGAAAACGTGCTAGCGGCGGTCTGTGTCGGCATGATCATCCCCTGCGAGCCGCACCGCATCCGCGCCGCCGTCAAGGAATTTAAGGCCGTCGAACACCGCCTTGAGTACGTCGCCACCATCAACGGCGTCCAGTTCTACAACGACTCGAAAGCCACCAACGTGGACGCCACCATCAAGGCCCTGGAATCATTCCCCGGCAACATTCACCTCATCCTCGGCGGCAAGGACAAGGGCTCGCCCTACACCGTCCTCAATGCGCTGCTCCAAGAGCGCGCCAAGCGCGTGTACACCATTGGCGCCGCCGCCGCGAAGATCGAAAAGGAAATCGCCGGCGCGGCCGACCTTGTCCACGCCGAGACTCTCGACGTCGCCGTTCGCCGCGCCTTCGACGCCGCCACTCCCGGCGACATCGTCCTGCTTGCCCCCGCATGCGCCAGCTTTGACCAGTTCGAGAGCTACGAGCACCGCGGCCGCGTCTTCAAGGACCTGGTGCACGCCCTGGCGGAGAAAAAGCAAGCGATCAGCAGTTAGCTTTTAGCTCTTGGCTTGCGCCGTGGGATATCCACACTGCCGCGTACCCGCCGAGTTACCCCAGCCGTGCCTGCATGGGTGTTACAACAGATCTGATTCATACGATCGACGAGCTAAGAGCCACATGGCCAAACGCGTCAGCGTCGATAAAACTCTCTTCACGGTTACGCTGATCCTTGTTTTCATCGGCTTGGTGATGGTATTCAGCGCCTCCGCCGTGGTCGCCAAGGAGCGCTTCGGCTCGCCCTACTACTTCGTCCTGCGGCAATTCGGGTGGGCGCTGGCCGGGCTGGCTGCCATGTTTGCCGCCATGCGACTTGATTATCGCCGCTACAAGCATCCCGCGGTCGTCTTCTCGCTCATGGGCATCACCACCCTGCTGCTGGTGCTGGTCTTTTTCCTCGACCGTTCGCACAACACGCATCGCTGGATCAGGTTGGGTGTGCTCTCCTTCCAGCCTTCGGAACTGGCCAAACCCGCGCTTATCCTCTTCCTCGCCTATTTCCTTGAGACGCGGACGAAATTCATGGATGACTGGCGCCGCACCCTCATCCCCGCCACTGCGCCCGCCGTGGTCATGGCCGCGCTCATCCTGATGCAGCCCGACCTGGGCACCGCGCTCGCCTGCGGCGCGATCAGCGCAGTCGTCCTTTTCGTCGCCGGCATGAGCCTCAAGTACTACGCCTGGGCGCTGGCGCCACTGCCGCTCTTTTTTTATGTCTTCGTTGTGCGCGTGCCCTGGCGCTACCAGCGCATCCTCGCCTTCATCGACCCCTACTCCGACCCGCAAGGACGCGGCTTCCACATCATTCAATCCCTGATCGCGGTCGGCACCGGCGGCCTCACCGGCCTGGGCCTGATGGAAGGCAAGCAGAAGCTGTTTTATCTGCCCGAACCGCACACCGACTTCATCTTCGCGGTTACGGCCGAGGAACTCGGCCTGCTCGGCGCGACCCTGGTCGTCGTTTTATTCGCCATCTTTCTCTACCGCGCCATCCGCGCCGCCGTCCTCACCGACGATATCTTCGCCCGCTATCTCGCCACTGGCATCGGCGCCATGGTGGGCGTGCAGGCCCTGTTCAACATCAGCGTGGTCCTCGGCATGGCCCCCACCAAGGGCATCCCGCTCCCTTTTATCTCCTACGGCGGCTCGTCGCTGTTCATTACCCTCGCCAGCGTCGGCGTCCTGCTCAACATCACGCAACACGCGGATTGATTGAGTGATTTGCCGATTTACCGATTCGCTGGTTGAGATCGCGCGGTCGGCACTCTTCCAATCAGTCAATCGGCAAATCACGAAATCACCCAATCACCCAATAGACCCGGTCCCTCTGTGTCCTCGGTGGTGAAATCGCGATGTTGTAATCTAAATCCATGCGCGCAGTGCTGGCAGGCGGCGGTACCGGAGGACACGTCATCCCCGCACTTGCCGTAGCCCAGGAACTCCGCGCCTGTTTCGACACGCAGATTCTTTTCGTCGGCACCTCCCGCGGCATCGAAAACCGGCTCGTGCCCGCGGCCGGCTTTGCGCTCAAGCTGATTGACGTCGGCCAGCTCAAAAACGTCAGCATCGCCACGCGCCTGAAAACCCTGCTCGCGCTGCCGCGTGCCGTATTGGTTGCGGGGGGAATCCTGCGCGACTTCCGGCCCGACGTCGTCATCGGCGTGGGCGGTTACGCTTCCGGCCCGGCGATGCTGGCAGCCGCGTTGAGCAGCGTGCCTACGCTCGCTTTCGAGCCCAACCTCGTGCCCGGCTTCGCCAACCGCGTGGTCGCTCCCATGATCTCGGCCGCCGCCGTGCAATTTCGCGAGACCTGCCGCTCGTTTCGCCGCTGCGTCGTCACCGGCGTGCCCGTGCGCCACGCATTTTTCGAAATTCCGGAACGCCCGCCAGGCGCGCCGCCCACATTGCTGCTGTTCGGCGGCAGCCAGGGCGCGCACCCCCTCAACCGCGCCCTCATCGAGGCCCTGCCCGAGCTCATGCAGCGTGTGCCGGGCTTGCATGTCGTTCATCAAACCGGCGAGCGCGACTACGGCGAAGCTCAAGCCGACTACCTCCGCGCCGGTATCCCCGCCGAGGTCTGCCCGTTCATCGACGACATGCCTGCGGCCTTCGTCGGCGCCGACCTGCTCATCTGCCGCTCCGGCGCCAGCACCGTCGCCGAGATTACCGCGGCCGGGAAGCCGGCGCTATTCATCCCGTTTCCCCGCGCCGCCGACGATCACCAGACCAAGAACGCCGAGGCGCTCTCAGGGAAAGGCGCGGCCATGCTGATCCCCGAATCGGCTCTGACGCCGCAGAGGCTGGCGGACGCCGCGGCGCAACTGCTCAACGATCCCACGCGCTTGCGTGCGATGGGCGCGGCGGCGCATAAGCTTGCCCATCGCGATGCTGCCGGCGAGATCGCCCGGCTCGCGGCGAAATTGGCAGGCGTACCGGAGGGAAGCTCTTAGCTGTTAGCTCCTAGACCGGACAGCGACGAGCGTGGCCAACCGTTGCGGACTATTGTTTGTCTTAATCCGTGTTCATCCGTGAAAATCCGTGGTTAAGTATTCGGTTGGCGCTGGCACCACATTACAGCGGCTAAGAGCTAGAAGCTAAGGGCTAAAAGCTTGTTCGCCAAGATCCAACGCGTCCATTTCGTCGGCATCGGCGGCATCGGCATGAGCGGCATCGCGGAGGTCCTGCTCAACCTCGGCTACAAAGTTTCCGGCTCCGACGTAAAGCCCTCCGCCGTCACCGAGCGCCTCAGCTCACTGGGCGCCACCATCTTCGAAGGCCACCGCGCCGAAAACGTCTCCGGCGCCGAGGTCGTGGTCACCAGCTCGGCCGTCCGCCCCGACAACCCGGAAGTCGCCGCCGCTCACGCCGCGCACATCCCGGTCATCCCCCGCGCCGAGATGCTCGCCGAACTGATGCGCCTCAAGTACGGCATCGCCGTCGCCGGCATGCACGGCAAGACCACTACCACCTCCATGATTGCCGCCGTCCTGGCCGCCGGCGGCCTCGACCCCACCGTCGTTGTCGGCGGACGCGTGGACGCGATGGGCTCCAACGCCCGTCTCGGCAAATCGCAGTACCTGGTCGCCGAGGCCGACGAAAGCGACCGCTCCTTCCTCAAGCTGTCGCCGATCCTTTCGGTGGTCACCAATATCGATCGCGAGCACATGGACTGCTACCGCGACATGGATGACATTGAGCGCACCTTTGTCGAATTCATGGACCGCGTCCCGTTCTACGGCATGATCGTCGCCTGCAACGACAACGACGGCCTGCGCTCCCTGCTTCCGCGCGTACAGCGGCGCACCGTCACCTACGGCACGCGCGAGGGTTCCGATTTCCGCATCGTCAGCAGCGATATCGAACCGAAGCCCGGCCCGGCTCGCCCGACCGTCCGTTTTCGCGTCGACTACCGCGGGCGCTCACTCGGCGACTTCCACCTTCACGTCCCCGGCGCGCACAATGTGCTCAATGCCACCGCCGCCATCGCCGCCGGTATCGGTCTCGACGTCCGCGGAGACGACATTCGCTCCGCCCTCGCCGACTTTCGCGGCGTCGACCGCCGCTTCCAGTTACTTGGCGAGGCCGGCGGTGTCAGCGTCATTGACGACTACGGCCACCATCCGAGCGAAATCCGCGCCACCCTCGCCGCCGCGCGCCAGTGCGGTTATCGCCGCATCCACGTTATCTTCCAGCCGCACCGCTACACCCGCACGCAGTCGCTGATGGACGCCTTCGCCGACGCCTTCACCGATGCCGACTCGCTCTTCCTCCTCGACATCTATCCGGCGAGCGAAGCGCCAATCCCCGGCGTCACTGCGCACGCGCTCGCCACCCGCATCGCCCAGCAGGGAAACCGCCCCGTGATCTACGCGACCTCCTTCGCCGATGCCATCCACGCCGCCGTCAACGTTGCCCATCCCGGCGACATGATCCTCACCCTCGGCGCCGGCAGCGTCTCCCAACTCGGCCCGCAGGTCCTAGCAGCCCTGCACCACCCCCGCGTCGCGCATTAAGCCAGAAGTCAGAAGTCGGAAGCCGGAATCAAGAAGCAACAAGTGGACTCGTAGGAGAGCGGGCTTTACCTCTTTCCTCCCGACTTCTTGTCCAGCACGAAAATCTCAAGCCCGGTTTTTCCAACGCCAGTCTTCCATCGTCAATCCCACTCACGGACAAAAAATCTCCTCGCGCGACTAACAATTTGCCCCCTCGCCCGTCTTTATGAAGGTACGGAGTCGATATGAAAACGATCATCGCCGGACTGATACTCAGCTTGGCCCTGGCCTTGGCGCCGGCGCCCAAAATCACCGTGGAGAACCCCACGCTCCTCTATGCCGCCGCGATGTACAAAACCGCCCTGGGCGATACCGACTCCGCCCTGCGCCTGATGCACCGCGCCGAGCAGGCCCAGCGGTCCGTCCGCCCCGCGCATCCTAACTCCTTACAGACCGCCTGCGACCGCTCCGGCAGCCTCACCATTCTGTGACTCGCCCTGGCCCAACTCCACTGCTACCGATAACCGATACCTAGGCGCCTGAAGCCTGCGCAATTTCCCTCTCCGCATTCCGACAAAAAAAAGTTATAGTGACAAGCAAGGCGATTTCGCGACGCTCACCCGTTCATGCCACGGAAAAACGGTCCTTTGATTCCGGACGATCCCGCTACGTCTCGCGCCCCCGTCCCCGCGAGGGAGGATCTCGACGACGCCCTCGACTCGCGCGTCCTTGACCTGGACGCGGAAGAGGAGCCCGCATTTCTCCGCGCGCAAAAACGCGTTCCCGTCCGCCGTGGGCCGCTTCCGAAAAAAGCCGCCAACCGGCTGAAAATCGCGCTCATCGTTTGTGCCGTCGCCGGCGTCATCGGTGGCATCTCGTTGATGACCTACCGCTATGGCGCGCAATCCTGGCGTTTCCGGCTGGATTCCAGCGACCAGCTCGAAGTCTCCGGTATTCGCCACGTCAGCCGCGCCCAAATTATGGACGTCATGGGTGGCGACATAGGCCGCAACGTGTTCTTCATCCCGCTCGCCGACCGCCAAAAGCAGCTCGAGGAAATTCCGTGGGTCGAGGGCGCCTCCGTCATGCGCCTGCTTCCCAACCGCATCAAGATTGACATCCGCTAGCGCACGCCCCTCGCTTTCGTCCAGATTGGCTCCAAGATCGCCCTGATTGATGGCCGCGGCGTGGTCATGGACCTGCCCGGCGCGGCCGCGCGCAAATACTCGTTCCCGGTGATTGTCGGCATGGGCAGCGCCGAGCCGCTCTCCACCCGCGCCGCGCGCATGAAAATTTATTCGCAGCTCATCCGCGATCTCGATTCCAGCGGCGCGCAGTACTCGCAGGGCATCAGCGAGGTGGATCTCTCCGATCCCGACGACGTCAAGATCACCACCTCCGATCCCGACGGCGCCGTCCTGGTCCACCTCGGCTCCTCCGATTACCTGGAGCGCTTCAAGACGTACGTCGCCCACCTGCAGGAGTGGCGCCAGCAGGTGCAGAAAGTTCGTTCCGTGGACTTGCGATACGATCAGCAGGTTATCGTGAATCCCGATGAAAGCAATCCGCCGCCACCAAAGTCCGCGGCCAAGCCGAAGAGAGGGGCAAGGAGGTGAGGGAGAGGAGATTTTGTAATTTAGTAATTTCGTAATTTGGTAATTTGAAAACCGGAGTCGAGACGGCGAATCGGAGTCCGGCGATTTCGACAAAATTACTAAATTACTAAATCACCAAATTACTAAATCCGTTCGGGGCCCATGGGCAAGCAGAACCACAATCTACTGACCGCAATTGATGTGGGCAGCGCCAAGACCTGCGCGCTGGTGGCGGAGATCACCGATAGCGGCCTGCGCTATTGCGGCCATGGCTGCGTCGAGTCGCGCGGCTTCCGCAAGGGCATCATTGTCGATCTCGACCGCGCCGTCAGCTCCATTCAAAAAGCCGTGCAGGAAGCCGAGGATTCCTGCGGCGCGCCCGTCGAGCGCGCCCTCGCCGGGGTTGCCGGGTCGCATATTCGCGGCCTCAACAGCCAGGGTGGTATCGTCCTCGGCTCCAGACCGCGCGAGGTAACCCGCGAAGACATCCGCCAGGCGGTCGAGAGAGCGCGCGCCATCGCCCTGCCCGCCGACCGCCAGGTGCTGCATCTGCTCCCGCAGGAATTTATCCTCGACGATCAGGCCGGCGTGCATGAGCCCGCCGGCATGATGGCGGCCAAGCTGGAGGTGAAAGTCCACGTCGTTACCGCCGCCGCCACCGCCACGCAGAACGTGGTCACGGCGCTCAACCGCGCCGGCATCCACGTGGACGACACGATATTCGAGGCGCTCGCCTGCGCCGACTCCGTACTGCGCACCGACGAGCGCGAACTCGGCGTCTGCGTGGCCGACATCGGCGCCGGCTCCACCGACATCGTCGTCTTCCACGAAGGCGCGGTCACGCATACCGGCGTCGTGCCCGTCGGCGGCGATCACTTCACCAACGACGTTGCCGTCGGCCTGCGCACCCCGCTCGCCGATGCCGAAAAAATCAAGCGCCTTTTTGGATCCGCGGTGGTCACGCGCATTCCCGAGGCCAACGAAATCGAGGTCACCAGCGTTGGCGATCGCCCTTCGCGCTTGATGTCACAGCGCTTGCTCGGCGAAATCCTGGAGCCGCGCGCCCGCGAGCTCTGCGAATTGCTGCGCGACCACCTCCGCCAGGCGGGCGTGCTCGAACTCTGCGCCGCCGGCACGGTACTCACCGGCGGTGGCGCGCGCCTGCCGCACCTGACCGAAATCGCCGAATCGGTGCTGCGCAAGCCCTCGCGCGTCGCCTGCCCGTCGCCGATTTCGAAACTGCCGGCCTCGCTTGCCGAGCCTGAATTCGCCACCG
This sequence comes from Terriglobia bacterium, assembly GCA_020073285.1. Taxonomy (GTDB): domain Bacteria; phylum Acidobacteriota; class Terriglobia; order Terriglobales; family Acidobacteriaceae; genus JAIQGF01. The sequence continues at coordinate 35,840 of JAIQFM010000018.1, forward strand.
CTATCGGCATGGTGCTCTATGGATACCGCGCCCGCCTCGCCCACGGCCCTCACGGCAGCGACGGCCTCGGCGCAAAGTTGAAAGCGCTGTTCGCACGCCGGGGAGCTTAACTGGTCACTGGAAACGGGAAACTGGAAGCCGGAAACTGGAAACTGACATGACCGACAACACCGACGGAATCCGCATTCAATTCAACGAAGACGCGCGCAACAGCGCCAAGATCAAGGTCATCGGCATTGGCGGGGGCGGTGGCAACGCCGTCAACCGCATGATTGACGCCCATCTGGAGGGCGTCGAGTTCATGACTGCCAACACCGACCTGCAGGCGCTGGAGATGTCGCGCGCTCCCGTGCGCATCCAGCTCGGCGTCAAGCTCACCAACGGGCTGGGGGCCGGCGCCAATCCCGAAGTCGGTCGCAAGGCCGCGCTCGAAGACGCCGACAAGATCATCGAAGCTCTGGAAGGCGCCGACATGATCTTCGTTACCGCCGGACTCGGCGGCGGCACCGGCACCGGGGCCGCGCCGATCATCGCCTCGCTGGCCAGCGAAATGGGCGCGCTCACGGTTGCGGTCATCACCAAGCCGTTTGGCTTCGAAGGCAAACGCCGCATGGCGCAGGCGGAGCGCGGGCTGCAGGAACTTCTCGACTCGGTGGACACCATGATCGTCATCCCCAACGAGAAGCTGCTCGCCGTCGCGCAGAATGCCGGCTTCTTCGAATCCTTCCGCGTCGCCGACGACATCCTCCGCCAGGCGGTGCAGGGGATCTCCGACATCATCACCATCCCCGGCATCATCAACCGCGACTTTGCCGACGTGAAGACCATCATGGCCGGCATGGGCTACGCGGTGATGGGAACGGCCGTGGCCCGCGGCGACAATCGCGCGGCGGAAGCTGCCCAGGCGGCAATTTCGTCGCCGTTGCTGGAAGCCGGGGCCATTGACGGCGCGCGCGGCATCCTGATCAACATCACAGGTTCCAGTTCGCTCAAGCTGGCGGAAGTGAATGAAGCATCCACCATCGTCCAGTCGGCCGCCGACGAGGACGCCAACATCATCTTCGGCGCAGTGCAGGACGAGAAGATGAAAGATGAAATCAAGATCACGGTGATCGCCACCGGGTTCAAACAGCAGCCGCAACGCAAGGACCGCGGCATCACTGCGGCGCAGCAGGCTATTTCGTCGGCGCGCACGGTTTCGGCCTACCAGACGCAGCCGGCTGCTCCCAGGGTAAATGGCGGCGCCAACGGCGGCGTCATGCACGGCAGCGCTATGCACAGCGGGGCCATGAACGGCGGGGCCATGAACGGCGGGGCAGTGCGCCTGGCCGCACCAGCGCGGGAGAACCCCAATCTGGCGGCGGTATCAGAGGCCATGACCGGCGGCGTGGAAGCCGACGACCTTGACGTGCCGGCCTTCATCCGCAAACGCGGCGAGGTGAATTAAGGCCGGATGTGATTAACAAGGTTAATCAAAACTTAAGGAAAATGCCGGGGGACGGAGTTTAGCGTAATTGCATTCGCCCCCTCTCTCCTGGGGCATCTCCTATTGGATATGGACATTCGCGGCTGCCGCGCAGCCAGCCGCGAATGGTTTCTCCTCCGGTGAGGTGAACCTCATCGGCCCCTGCGGCATTGCTAGGCGGCCCGGGGCGCAACCCGGTCACAAATTCAGGGTTTTAATCCATACCTGCCGTGCAGGCAAGTTGGTAAAACAGAAGGCAAGAGTTCTTCTTCCGAAATGGTAAAGGTCCTTTTGATGGGAAAGTTTCCCGCGGTGATGTGAGATGAACTGTCAGTTCAGGATATTGGTATTGGCTTTGCTGGCAATGATGGTCTGCCAGCCGTCATTGGCGCGCACGTCCGCGACTTCGACGAGCGCGAAGCCAGCCAAGAAAGACGCGAAAGTCACGGAAGCGCCGCGATCGCACAAGCGGACAGCCAGACGCCACAGGCGTCCGGTCAAGCAGCAGGCTGCGGCCTCAAGCCGCGCAGCGACCAAGCAAGCCGTGACCAAGCAGGTTGCGCTGCGCAAACGCCGCCGCGCGACGCGCCGGGTGGAACGCTTTCGCACCAGCTCTTTCGCCAGCGGCATCGCCGCCGATGACGACTCTGACGGCGAAGATCCCATTGTCCGCCAAGCCGCGCTAGACGCGCTGGGCAACATGAACGGCACGGTAGTCGCCATCAATCCGAATGATGGGCGCATCCTGGCCATGGTCAACCAGAAGCTGGC
>JAIQFM010000207.1 GCA_020073285.1 Terriglobia bacterium
GGACATGAGCATTGAACAGATCGCCGAGGCGACCTGCTTGCGCCCGGGAACCGTGAAGAGCCACTTATCGCGCGCCATCGCGGCCATCCGGCGAAAAACGAAGGAGCGACAGCAGCCATGACCGCTCACTTGAACGATGAACGACTCGCGCAATGGGTACTCGGCGATCACGATGCCGATGCAGCGCACCACTTAGCTCATTGCGATGCTTGTCGCGCGTCGGTCGTGGAGGTAGGCACTTACATCGGCAACTACCGCGACGCGGTCCTCTCCGGTAGCGATCGCGCCCAGATCTTCTGGGCCAAACAGAGGCGGGCGGTCCACGAGCGTTTACGTGAACGCCGTCTCATCCCGGTCCTGCGGTGGGCGTACGCCGCGACCATGGTTCTAGTGTTGTGCGCGGCGTTTCTGGTGACGCGCATGCCGCGCCCCCAACGGCAGGTCGTGACCCCCGATTCGGCGGATGATGTTCTGTTGCAGCAAATCGAGAACGACGTGGCCCGCGAGTACCCGATTGCGCTTGCGCCGGCAGCGCTCATTGCGGAGGAACGGGACAGCGCGCTCGCGACGGATGGCGAAACTTCTTCCAATCACGCAATTCATAAGGAGCAGAACCGATGAAACATAAATTCGTGGTGTTGATGGTTGTCGTGACCGTCCTCGCGGGAGTGGCGGTGGCGCAAATGGGCGCGGGACCGTGCGCCGGGACAGGGCCACAAGCCGGGGCGCGCATGGGAGGTCCAATGCAGGGCCCGGGGATGGGTCCCGGCGGGCCAGGCATGGGAATGGGCATGGGGCCGCGCGCGGGCATGGGCCGCGGGCCAATGGGGAAGTGGTGGACGAATTCGACCCTGGTGCAGAAGCTCGGGCTCAACGACGCGCAGGTGCAGAAGATCGAAAAGATTTTCCAGGACCATCGCGCGCCATTGATTGACTTGCGTGCCGCCGTGGCCAAGCAGGAAGCGGCCCTGGAGCCGCTGGTCGAAGCGGAGCATCCCAATGAGGCCCAAGTGACGGCGCAGATCGACAGAATCGCGCAGGCACGGGCCAATCTGGAGAAGTCGAGCGCGCAGATGTTGCTGGCGATCCGGCAAGTGCTTACCGTCGATCAATGGAAGCAACTGCGGAACCAACGCGGCATGGGCCGCATGTTTGGCGGACCAGGTTTTGGTCCACCTTGGGCTGGAGAATAGCATCACGGCAAACCCCGAGACATTCCACATTCCAATCGCTGGTCCTGTTCAGGGCCAGCGATCTCCTCCGGTTCCCAGCGAGAACTTGTTCAAGCGACGATCGCTGCCGGCGTGGAGGGCGCGCGGGAGCCGGGTAGACAGGAAAGCTGAGCGACTGCGGAACGCGCGACGAGCTTCAGTGCAGTTGTCCCTGGGCAGAAGGTAGTCGGGGCGCTGCAATCGCTGCTACTCGCTTAAACGCAGCTTCGATCCGGCGCGAAGCGCGACCACCGCGGCGCCGAGTTCCGCTTGAAATAATCCGGTCGCCGCAAACCCCGTGCAGTGGCATGGAGCGACCGTGCGAACTTGAAAATCCCTGAGCGCTTGCGCAGTTGCCCGGATACGTTCCTCGGAAGCGCTCAGCAGATGCATGCCGCCGAGGAACGCGAATACCCGGTCGGCGCCGGTCAGTTCAGCCGCATAATTGAGCGTATTAACGGCGCCGGAGTGCCCGCAGCCCGTGATGACCACCCAGCCTCCGGGAGCCTCGATCAAGAGTGCCTGATCGTCGACCAGCAAATCGGGTTGCGTACATGCTTCATCGAAGAAGAAAGCTCCACCGGTATCCTCATACTCCGTCCGGCGTGGGATGGCGCCGGTGACGATCAGTCCGGGAGCAATTTGCGTCGGTGCCGACGAGTCGATGAATTGAACGTCCTGGCGAAGCGCATTGATGCACTCGGCCGGCATCCCCTTCAGCCGAACCCGTGAATCCTCAAGTTGGTATCTCTTCGCAAGCGCGGCAGGATTGGCAAACACTTTGCCGCGAAAACCGCTGGCCACCAGTGCTGCAATCCCTCCGCTGTGGTCGCTGTGACCGTGGCTGAGTACCAAGGCGTCGGCACGGCCCAAATCGATGCCGAGTAATCGCGCGTTCTGCGCCAAGGTTCGGCCCTGCCCGGTGTCGTAAAGAATACAGTGCTCATCGGTCTCGATCCAGAGCGACAGTCCCCACTCACCGAGCAGATCGAATTTACCCGCGGTGTTTTCCACCAACACGGTAATGCTAAGTTGCTTCATTGAGCGCTCTCCTCGATTTCCATCGCCCCTACCACCCTGAGCCCCCGACGAGGATCGCCATGGAGCGTCCACGCCGCGCCTGCAGGCGACCCCTCTCGAACAACGGCGCGCACATCCAGGGTCCTACCACCAGTGTCAAATAGCGTGGCCCGGGAGAACAGTGACAATCCGCACCTATCGTCGTGACCGCCGAGCGCATTGGCCGCTTCACTGCTATTTATCGACATTGAACAAAAGGGCGAGCAAAACGCACCGCCGCTGAACTGTGGCGAGGTACCGGTGGCGCTTTAACCCTCCGAGAACCCGCCAGCCCAGGACTACACTGGAGTGCGTGCGAACTGAACTGTTACGGGCCATTGCCGAGCTGAGAAACGACGATCCAGAGTCGATGGAGCGTGCGCTTGCGCTTGTCCAGCAGACTGCCTTCTCGTTCAGCATGAAGGTCTGCGGCCACCGTGAGGACGCGGAGGATACTGCCCAAGAAACCCTAATCCGCGCAGTACCTGAGCTGTCCAACTTCGATAGTCCAGAGGCACTCGCGGTATGGCTGTACAAGGTGGCACGCAGCCGCTGCCTGATGAGTCGGCGGCGCAGCAAGTTCGCGCCGAAACAAAATCTCTCGCTCGACGAACTTCTCCCCGACCGCGGCGAGCTCCAGGCGCTCACCGCTTCCCGTGAAGGCGGCCCGGAACAACAACTCCTGCGCGCGGAGAATCGCGAAGAACTGCAGCGCGCGGTCCTGAAAATCCCGCCCGACTATCGCATGGTTCTGGTCCTCCACGACATGGAAGAGCTCTCCACCGCGGAAGTGGCGCGCATCACCGGGCTTCGCGAAGGCACGGTGCGCGTACGCCTGCACCGCGCCCGAGTCTTCCTCCGCAACCAGTTGGCGCGCAAAGTCAGATCCGCCGCTAGCGACGCAAAACCGCAGGCGGCTCTGCGCTGCAAACGGCTGTTCTCCATGCTGTCCGATTACCTCGATCGGGAACTCGATCCGTCCCTTTGCCGGAACATGCAGAGCCACTTCGGCGACTGTGCTCCCTGCAAGGCTTATCTGGCGAGCCTCGAGGAAACCGTTCGCCGTTGCAAGCGCCACTGCACCGAGGAACTCAAAGCCAAGGTGCGCGCCCAGGTCCGCGAACTACTTCGGGAATCCTCGGCCGCAAAAGCCGCCGGCTAGGGTCTGCCATCACAGACTCCGCCTCGAATTACCTGTAACAAATCCCCCAGGACTGCATTTATCCGTGTGGCCTTATGGAGGTTCGTCATGATCCAGGCTTCAGTAGTTCTGACCCACCCCACGGGAACCGGCCGGCAGTTTGTAGTCACCACCGGCAGCGGACACCACCTGATTGTGGACGACGCGGTCGGCGCCACCGGACCCAAGCCGGTCGAACTGGTCGCCGCCGCCCTCGCCGGTTGCACCGCCTTCGACGTCGTCAACATACTGCGTAAGAAGCGTCAGAACCTCACCGCCTATGAGGTGCACGTGGAAGCCGACCAGGTTTCCGATCCTCCACAGGTCTTCACCAAGGTTCGTATCCGCCACATCATCACCGGCGTAAACGTGGACCGCGAGGCGGTGTCGAATGCCATTCACCTGTCGGAGACGAAGTATTGCTCGGTGGGCGCGATGGTGCAGAAGACCGCCGAGTTCGCGACCTCGTTCGAAATTATTCCCGCCGAAGTGGCGGAACTGGTCGCGGCCGGGGTTCACGGGCAATGAAGTACTCCAGTATCAGGCCCATGGCGCTGCTGTTGGGCACGCTTGTGCTGCCAATCGTTTCCTTCGCCCAAACTAGGCTGACGCTGCAACAGGCGGTGACAACCGCGTTGGAAAAGAACCCGGCGCGCAAGGCGGCGCTCTTTGAGCGGCACGCCGCAGCCGCCGACACCAAGCTGGCGAAATCCGCGTTGCTTCCCCAGATCGGTTTCGCGGAATCCTATCAGCGCAGCAACGACCCGGTCTTCGTGTTCGGCACGCGCCTGCGCCAGCGCAGTTTCACCGCCGCCGACTTCGCCCTCGACCGGCTGAATACGCCCACCCCGATCGGCGATTTCGCGACGCGATTTTCCGGCAACTGGCAGTTATTTGACTCCGGCGTAAGCTGGCTCCGCGTCCGTCAAGCCAAGCGGATGGACGAAATCGCGCAGCGCAAGCTGCAGCGCGCCGACCAGGAGTTGGTCATGCGCGTGGTGGACGCCTACACTTCCCTGCTCCTCGCGGCGAAGCGGCAGCAGGTGGCCGAAGATGCGCTCAAAACTTCGGACTCCATTCTCGACCGCAGCCGTGCCAACGTACAGGCCGGGATGGTGGTGGAAAGCGATCTGCTCAGCGCCCAGGTGAACCGGGCCGCCCGCCAGCAGGAGTTGATTCGCGCCCACAACGACGTCGCCTTGGCGCGAGCGCAGCTCAATTACGAAATGGGCGTCGCGCCCGACACGCAATTCGAACCCGCCGAATTGCTGGCCGAAACATCGATGCCTTCCGCCTCGCTTGACGACCTGGAAAAGCGCGCCCTCGAGCGGCGGCCTGACCTGCAGGGACTGACTCAGCAGCAGGCAGTCCAGGCCGATGGCGTGCGCGCCGCCAAGGCTGCCTTCGGCCCGCGGCTGAACGCCATGACAGACTGGCAACTGGACAATTCACATTTCGCCGGCGGCGGTGGCAACAACTGGCTGGCGGCGGTGGAGATCCAACTCGACCTATTCGATGGTGGCGCCCGTCGCGCCCGTTTGCAACGTGAACGCGCCATGAAGGGGCGCATCGACGCCCTGCACGACGCGGCCATCAGCGGCATCCGCCTGGAGGTCCGCAAGGCCTACTTCGATTTCGACGCCGCACGCCAGCAGTTCGAGGTGGCGCGCGCTGCCGTTGGGCAAGCGCAGGAAAGCTTGCGGATCGGACAAAACCGCTACCACGCCGGCCTCAGTACCATCACCGACCTGCTCCGCATGCAGGAAGCCGCTCTGCGTGCCCAAACCGATTACTGGCAGTCGTTGTACCGGCTGCAAACCAGCTACGCCAGCCTGGAGTTGGCGACCGGCGCGTTGGACCTCAACTCGCCCGTGGTGAAGCAATAATGATGACGAGAAGGATTATTTTCGTTCTTGCCGTCCTGGCAACGCTGATATCGCTCGGCTGCAGCGACAAGAAAACGCCTGTCGCACCAACCCCGGAAGTCGTGCGCGATCTCCCGACGTTGGAAGCGCAACGCAAGACCGTGCCGGACTTCGTCGAAGCGGTGGGCACCATCCGAGCGCTGCAGACCAGCCAACTCTCGGCGCAAATCTCCGGCGCCATCGCTTCCATCCGCGCGCAAGAGGGACAACGTGTTCGCCGGGGCGACGTGCTGATCGTGCTCGATGACGCGCAGCAACGCGCGGCGCTGGAGCGCGCTTCGGCCGCCGTGAATGCCGCCCAGCAGGACATCGCCGCCGCCGACGCGGACTATGGCCTTCAAAACGCGACCCTCACCCGTTATCAGAGCCTGTACGAAAAGAAATCGGTGAGTCCCCACGAAATGGACGAGGTGCAAGCCCGCCAAAAATCGGCCGGCGCCCGCCGCGACCAGGCGCAGGCCGGCATCGCGCAAGCTCGCGCCATGGAAGCGCAGGCCAGGGCCGGGCTCAGCTACACCCGCATCCGGGCCCCGTTTGACGGGATTGTCACCGCCAGGCTTGTCGACACAGGCACGCTCGCATCGCCCGGCATTCCGCTTATCACCATCGAGGATACGCACCGCTTCCGACTGGAAGCTTCCGTGGATGAAGGCGACCTACGGTTTGTGACTCTGGGCGCCACCGCTCGCGTGTCAGTGGATGCCCTCGGAACTGAACTCAGTGCCAAGGTCGTTCAGATCGTTCCCGCCGCCGACCCGGCCAGCCGCAGCTTCGTCGTCAAACTCGAACTTCCAGCCGATCCCCGGCTTCGCTCCGGATTGTTCGGGCGCGTCCAGTTTCCGCGCGGCCAGCGCGAAGCCATCGTCATCCCGCAAACCGCCCTGCTGGAACGCGGCCAGATGCATGGCGTGTACGTGGTCGCCGCCGACGGCCAGATCGGGCTGCGCTTCGTCACCCTGGGCAAGCCGGCCGGTGACAATGTCGAAATTCTCTCCGGACTCTCCGGCGGCGAGCGCCTCATTGCTGCGCCCGGAAGTCGTGACTTGGCCGGCAAGAAGGTAGTGAATTGATGGTGGCCATGGACACAAGACTTCGCGCGGCCGGAAAAATCGCGCACGCGTTCATCGCTTCCAAGCTCACGCCGCTGGTGATCGTCGCCGCGCTCCTTCTCGGCGCCTTCGCCATCTGGCAGACGCCACGCGAGGAAGAACCGCAGATCGTCGTACCCATGCTCGACGTCTTCGTCCAGATGCCGGGCGCATCCGCCGCCGAAGTCGAGCAGCGCGTCACCATTCCCATGGAGAAGCTGCTGCGCGAGGTGCCCGGGGTCGAGTACATCTACTCCATCTCGCAGCCCGGGATGAGC
>JAIQFM010000019.1 GCA_020073285.1 Terriglobia bacterium
GTTGACGTCACCATGGTCGCCCCCAAGGCGCCCGGACATCGCGTCCGCGAGGTCTTCGTCGAAGGCGGCGGCACACCGGCGTTGATGGCCGTCCATCAGGATGTCTCCGGCGAAGCCACCGCGCTCACCCTCTCTTACGCCAAGGCGCTCGGCTGCACTCGCGCTGGCGTGCTGGAGACCACCTTCGCCGAAGAAACCGAAACCGACCTCTTTGGCGAGCAGACGGTGTTGTGCGGCGGCGTGAGCGCGCTGATCAAAGCTGGCTTCGAAACCCTGGTACAAGCCGGCTATCAGCCCGAGATCGCCTACTTCGAGTGCATGCACGAGCTCAAGCTGATTGTCGATCTCATCTATCGCGGCGGCCTTTCCTACATGCGCTACTCCGTCAGCGACACCGCTGAACACGGCGATTATACCGGCGGTCCGCGCATCATCACCGAGCAGACACGGGCGGAAATGCGCCGCATCCTCGCCGAAATCCAGGACGGCACCTACGCCAGAAACTGGATTGCCGAAAACCAAGCCGGTCGTCCCTGGTTCAACGCCACTCGCCGCCGCGAGCAGGACCAATTGATCGAAGAAGTCGGCGCCAGGCTGCGCAGCCTGATGCCCTTCCTCGACCCGATTGACGTGCGAGAAGAGACGCGCCAGGCGGAAACGGCGCCCGCGCCACAAGCGGCAGGTGTCAGCGCCGCCGATTGATGTTGCCCTGATGGTGCCCCACATCTGCCCGCTTTTGGCGGATGTGGGTTTTCACCCGATAGCAACGGAGGTAACGTACAGGAGAGTCATGGAGCTCCACGATTGGGACCAGATCAAGGCCGATCAGATCACCGCGCTCTACAGCCGCAAGGTTGCCGTCGGTCATAACGTCACCGTCGCCCGGCTGGAAGCGAAGGCGGGAGCGGCCACGCGCATGCACTCTCACCTCAACGAAGAAGTGATCGTCGTGCTCAAGGGCAAGTGGCGCTTCTTTCTTCCCTCCGGCGATGTGACGCTCCAAGCCGACCAGATGCTGACCATTCCCGCCGGCGTCGAGCACGGATCGGAGGTGCTGGAGGACGCCGTAGCCATTGACGTCTGTGCGCCGGCGCGCCTCGACTGGATCAACGGCGAAGACCGCGTCCTCCATTACGATCCCGAACAGTATCTGTGGGCGGTTTGAGCGGCGTTCATCGAGCGGTTGCCCCACCCTTATCGCTCCGGGGTTGGGAGCGATAGGGTGGGAAATTTTTCTATTGCGTCGCCGACTCGGCGGCAAGCCTCGCCGCGCCGGCCATGGCTATCTGTGGCGCGATGGCCCGCTCCCACTCGCGGCGCAGCATGCCACGCGCCCGGTGTAGCCGCACCTTGACATTGGTTTCCGTGATCTTCAGCTTACGCGCGGCGGTTTCCGTATCCACTTCGTGAATGTCCCGCATGACCAGAACGCGGCGGTAGGTTTCCGGCAGCGCTTGAATCGCGGTTCCCAGCAGTGAAGCGGTTTCGTTGGCCGACACGCTCTGCTCGGGCGTGGGACCGCGATCGACCAACCAGCTCGGTTCCTCGCCCTGTTCGTTGTCCAGCCGCACCTCTCGCGACCGTGAATTCGCCCGCGCCAGCGCCTTGTACAGCGCGATCCTAGTCAACCAGGTAGTGAACTTCGCGCGCCCCGCAAACTGGCGCAGGTGCTGATACGCGCTGACCAGCGTGTCCTGCACTACCTCTTCCGCGTCGCAATCGTTACGCAACACGGAAATGGCAATGCGCAGCAATCGCGATGTGTGCCTGCGCACGATCACTTCAAACAGATGAACCTCGCCCGTCAGAATTTGCGAGACGATTTCCTCGTCGGTTAGAGAATCGAATGCCGCATACCAGGTTGCACTGCCGGCCACGTTGTCCTCCTCGCAGTCGCCGGGGAAGTACCGGTAACGACTGTGAGGCCAACGTTAGTCTTGGGCGGTCACTCCATTTGTCACGGAGATGTCAAGAGATTGCAAATTCCCCGTGTCAGGAAATTCCACTAATGGAACCGCTGAACCCAATGCTTGCAGCCGGAAGCCCGAAGCCTGCGGCCGGTTACGGCTGCGCATACGCGGGATTCGCCGGCTGCGGATCCTCGTACTCGCGGCCGTACTTGTTCTTGTGGGCCACCGGTATCTCATCTTCCGCAATGCGTAGCGCACCCAGCACCGTGTCGCCCTCGCCGACCACCACCTCCCGCCGCAGCGCATTCAGCACTTTGGGTGACGATCCTTCTCGCCATACCTGCAGGATGTATCGGCCCGGCGGAACGCCAGGAATGGCGATACTGCCGCTGCGATGGGAGACGGCGTAGTAGGGCGTGTCGAGCGCGATCACGATCGCGCTCATCTGCGAATGGATGTTGCAAAAGATGTAGCTGATGCCGGGCCGGTCGAAGCGCACGCTCCGCGTGCTGCCGGCTTCGTACAGGCCCAGATCGAACCGCTTTCCATCGAACAGCGAAAACACGTTGTGAAAGAAGGGGTCCTCGTTGGGGAATTGGACAACCGATCCCGTGCGCACCACCAGCAGGTGAGGTTCGAAGGTCTTGTTCTTCTGCACCAGCCGCGCACTCTGCGACGACGTCTCGCCGAAACTGTACGGCTCCGGCTGCACCGGCGACAGCCACGCCACCGCTTCAGAGTTCTGGTGCTTGTTGCCAGTCCTTTGCACCACGACCACTTGCGCCGTAACCGTTGCCGCTTGCGCGTCACCGGCAAAGCTGCCCACCGCGGCCAGCGCAATCGCCATCGACGCACACAGAATTCCTGCCCGCGCGCGCCTCAAAACAACACCCCCATTACCAGATTGATCTGGTCGGCATCGCGGTTGGGCGTCACCAGCTTGTAGCTCTCGATGCGGCGATATTCCAACGACAGCAGCAAGTCCGAACGCGGGTGGTAGATCGCGTTGGTCAGCAGGCTGCGATTGCGCACCGTATCGGGGTAGTAGGGATTGCCGGCGACCGCGCCGCGCCGCAGTTGGCCGACGAAGGGATTGTCCTGCCCAGCCGCGACATTGAATTCCAATCGCGGCGAAGCGCGCATCTTCATTTGCGCCCAGCCGCCCACCGCGTCCAGACCCTTCACCTTCGTCTTGTAAGTTGACCACGCCCCTTGGTACACCGCGGTATCGCCCAACCCGCCTCCCAAACCGCCGATGGCGCGACCTCGATACATCTCGCCGGTAAGACTGAACCACCTTGAAATCGGTACCGACGCGTCCGCCATCACCGCCCATCCATCCACCATCCGCCCGTAGCCCCAGTTCTGGCGGCTGTAATAGCTTGCGACGCCGATCGACGTTGGCCTGCTTTCGTCCGCCGATGTCCAGGCGACGCGGGTTGCATAAGCCGGCTGTCGCGAAGTCTGTCCCGCCTGCGCCACGGGGTAAAACGGATCGTCGGGCGTTTCGCCCGTGAGTGGATCGAGAATGCCGGCCTGCACCGTAAAGTTCGAGCCTCCTGCCACCCCGACGCGATGTTCAACCCGAAGTTGCGGTATCCAGTTCCACAAGTTCCCTGAATACGCCAGCGCCGGCTGCGTCAGCGTGGCCAGCGACGTCGGTGACAGCGGCGAAAAGAACGGCGCATCCTGTCCCCCGACCACCGAGGTGGTAGGCCAATCCAGGCGCGCCACCGCGGTGCGCAGCCTCACCACGCCCATGGTCACGCCGTTCGCGGTCGCGGGAAAACCGCCGCCAAAATCGACCTGCAGATTGCTCTTGAGCCGCGCTCCGTGCCAAGTAGGACCAAAAACCTCCAGTCCGATCTGCGACTGCCGCAGCGTTCCCCCAAAACTTCCGTTTGTGCCATTGACGGGTGGGTCCGCGATAGCCGGTACATCCGGGCTGTCAACCGAGCCGCGGTTCTCGAACAGGTTCAGCAACACGATCCCGGAAAGCCGCACCCGATACTTGGAGGCGCTTTCCACCTTCGTCTGATATTGGTCGTCCACCTTGCCGCTGAGCAGATCGTACTGTTCCTGAAGTTTGGCGATTCCGTGCTCCACCGTGGTTGCGGCGGCTGCGTCCGAGCGCCCCGGCGCCGCTTCCGCCTGCAACGTCGCCGCCAACGCCCGCGGCTGCGCCAGCGCGGCTTTGAGTTCGGCCCGCAGTTCCTGCGTTTCCTGGTGGTAACGGCTGGTCTCGTCGCGCAGGTCACGGATGGTGGATTGCAGCTCGGCAACCTGTTGCTTCAGTTCGCGCAGGACCTCCGCCGTGGTCGCCTCGGCGGCGCCCCCATCCCGCTGCTGAGCCCACGCGGCGCCGGGCGCCGCCACCGCGATCAGACCGGCAGCGCATAATCCGCGAACCAACTCCCACCACTTCGCCGTTGTCATCTTCATCTCCCTAAACCGCTGCTGGAAGTTTATTCGAACGGATTCCAAAAATCCGACTTTTGAAGGAGCGTAACCGGAACCCGCCCCGAGCGAAGCCGAGGGAGCGCGCCGGACAAGTTCCGCACCTTGGTTTGTTCGGGCTCTGTTCAGCGGTCGAGATTCCTACTCTGAGCCGTCGGGGCGTACCAGTGCGGCATTGGCCGCCGGAGCCTGAATTGGTTGTTGCGGTGAAAGCAACAAAGGGAGCGAAACCAACAGCGTGGTTCCGCCGGGAGATGTCTCCCGCACCTTCACCTCGCCGCTGTGGTCGACGACAATTTTGTGGACTACCGTCAGCCCCAGCCCGGTGCCGTTCTCTTTGCCGTAGCTGACGAAGGGCTCGAAGACGTGGTCGCGCAGGTGATCGGGAATGCCGTGCCCGTTGTCCTGCACCGCAATTTCCACCGTCCCGTCCCTCCGCCGGAAGTCGAACGTAACCTTGCCGTGATTGCGCTCTGTCGCCTCGCACGCGTTGATGATCAGGTTTTGAAATGCGCGTTGCAGCTTGTTGCCATCGAACCAGCCGTCAATCGCGTCGCCTCGAATGTCGATCTCGACCTCGCGGAATTCGGGCCTGGCCCGCACGACTTGAATCGCCCGCTCCAGCACTTCATTCATGCGCACCTGCCCCAGCCTCAACGATTCGCGGGGGCGTGAAAATTCCAGGAGCGAATCGATCAAGTCGGTCATCTGGAACACCGCCACACGCAGCTCCTGGTAGAGTTCGACGCGCTCCGCTTCACTGCGCCGTTCGCTGAGGAATTCCGCATTCGCCAGGATGGCGGCGAGTTGATGCCGCAGATCGTGCGAAATCGAACTTGCCATGCGCCCGATGGTCGCCAGCCGTTCTCCTTCCAGCAGTTCCCGCTGGCTCTGTTGCAAGCTGGAGCGCATGCGCGCGAAGGCCGACGTCAGCTCCGCCGCTTCGCCGTGGCCATGGACGGGAAGCGGATAGTTGTACTCGCCCCGTTCCAGCGCCCGCACCCCGGCGACCAGATTGTCGAGCGGACGAGTGAACGTACGGGAGATGACAAAAACCAGCGCCGTGCCGGCGAGCACGGCGATCAGCCCCAGGCCCAGCATGAGCCGGTCAAGCTGGTGGAGCAGCGCGTTGGCCTCGGCCAACGATTTCAACACCATCAGCCGCACGGCAGGTGTGCTCCCGGGCGCCAAATCCACCGAACTGACCCAGTACGGCTCCGGGCCGAGTCGCATCTCGATCGGCCCGATCCCGAGGGAGTGTCGGGCTACGCCCGGTTGCTTCCGCAGCTCCTTCTCCTGGTCGGGATGCAAGGTGCTTCGCACCAGCGCCGGGCCGTACCAGAACGCCACTTGGCTGGCCGCCACTTGGCTGAGCTCGCGCGCGACGCGGTCATCCATCTCGTAGCCGACTGCCAGAAACCCGAGCACGCGGTTTTCCGCGGGAGGGCCGAAGTAGATCGGTTCAATGGCGACTTCGTACACGTGATTGCCCGCCATCCACCAGTATTCGGTTTGCTCCCGGGCGAGCGACTGGCGCAGCGATTCCCGCGCCACGCGGCGGTCCACCGCCGGCGCCGTGCTGTGCATTCCCATGATCTCGCCGGTGCGGTCGGAAAGCACCAGCAGATCGGTTCCTCCCGTCGTCCACAATTCGCGCGAGACATCCTGGATGGTGGCGGCGTGCCTGGTCGTCATCAGCGCGCGTGAAATCGGCAGGTTCGCGAGCAACTGAGCCGAGTGTCTTAAAGTCAGTACGCGCAGCCGCTGCACATTCTGAAACGTAGCGACCGAATTGCGGACGTCCTGCAAAATCTGCCCGCGTAGCTGCTGTTCCACCCGGCGGCGCACCAGCAACAGGCTGGCCGAGGTCAGCGCCGCAAGGATCAGCAGCATCGACAGCAGGAACTTCGTCCGTAATCGTAAGCGCATCGCGATGGCGGCTCTTCTCCGGCGTGTTAAGGCACGAACTTGTATCCGGCGCCGTGGACGGTACGGAAATGCACCGGGTTGGCGGGGTCCGCTTCCAGCTTCTGGCGCAGCTTCAGCATGTGGTTGTCCACGGTTCGCGTCGTCGGGTAACTCTGGTAGCCCCACACACTGTTCAGCAGCTCTTCGCGCGGGATCACGCGTTCCGGATTCTGCACCATGAAGCGGAGCATCTTGAACTCCTGTGCCGTCAGTGCAACCAGTTCGCCGCCGCGCATGACTTGCATCTTGGCGAAGTCCACCACGGCGTCGCCGAACTTGTAGATTTCGCCCGGCGTGGTGCGCGCCGATCGCCGGATGATCGCCCGCACCCGCGCCAGCAGTTCCCGCGGGCTGAACGGCTTGGTGACATAGTCGTCGGCGCCGATTTCCAGCAGTGATACTTTGTCGATGATGTCGGAGGCGGCGCTGACGATGATGACTGGGAGGTTCGGCACCGCCTCCTTGATCTCGCGGCACACGTCGCGCCCCGACATCACCGGCAGCCGCAAGTCCAACACCACGGCCGAAGGCGGCGCCGCCAGCGCTGCCTTCACTCCCGACGCGCCGTCGAAGGTGGCCTCGATCGCATAGCCTTCGGGTTCGAACAGCCGGCGCAACGCTCGGTGCATGCGCTCGTCGTCTTCGACGATCAGTATCCGCTCCGTGGAGTCCTGCACTCGTACCCACCCGTGCTGTCGCGTTTGCTTTCTCGCCATTAGTGTTCGGGATCCGTCCCCAGTTACAGAAAAATTACCGCCCAGACATCGGGCGCACGGGTAAATTCGCAGGCCGAGCAGAGCTATCGGACCTGCCGCTCTGGCCGCGTGCCATTAAAGATGCGGTGGCAGGGCCTTGAAATTCAGAATTTACGCTGCGTGTTGCGCCCTGCGCCTCGCGCCTTGTGCCGCGGCTATAATCGACCCATGATCCCCGACGACCCGCAGCACGAGCGGCAGCGGCTGGCTCAGCTCTACGCCGCCATGAGCGACGCCGAGCTGCTGCGCGTCGGCGAAGATCCCGCCGCCCTCACCGACCCCGCCCTCGACGCCTTGGAGGACGAAGCCGGCCGCCGCGGTCTGGCGATTGATTTTGAAGAACCCACGCTCGCGCCCGCCTTCGGCGAGCTGGCCGTGGTGCGCAAGTTCCGCGACCTGCCCGAGGCCTGGCTCGCCAAGGGCGCACTCGACGCCGCCGGCATCGAATCTCATCTGCTCGACCAAAACCTGGTCCGCCTCGACTGGTTCTATTCCAACGCCATCGGAGGCATCCGCCTCTGTGTGCGCGTGGACGACGCCCGCCGGGCTTTCCAAGTCCTCAACCAGCCGCCCCCGGACCTGGCTGCGCTGGAAGACAGCGATCGCTGATCGTCACTTTCATCTCGAACGGCAAGCGCCAGCGTGTACACTCTTCTGATGTCGAAGAATCGTCCCAAGAAACACAAGCGCCGCCCCAAGAAGAAAACCAGAACCGAGTAAGCCGTCTACTTGGCCGGCTCCACCGGGCCGCCGGCTTCTTTCCACGCCTTGAATCCGCCACCCAGGTGCGCCGTGTCTTCCAGGCCCATCATCTGCGCGGTGGAGGCGGCCAGGGCCGAGCGCCCGCCGCCGGCGCAATAGAAGACGATTTTCTTCCCCGACGAAAACACCGGGTTGTGATAGGGCGTGGTCGGATCCAGCGCGAACTCCAGCATGCCGCGATTGACGTGCACCGCGCCCGGAAGTTTTCCCTCGCGCTGCAATTCCGCGCTGTCGCGCAGGTCCACAAACGCCACTCCGGGATCCTGCAGCAAGGCCTTTGCCTCTCCTGCCTGCAGGGTCTGCACGCGGCTGTTGGCTTCGGCAACCAGTTCTTTGACACTCTTCATGGCTTCTCACCCCAAGTTGAAACTCGCCTAGAATTCTAGCGCGTGCGCCGCCGCAGGTGTTAATACCATGAGCTTGCCCTTCGGTGCCGTCACCTTGATACTGAGATCGTTGCCGGATATCGCTCGCTTGTGAGCGGTCTCGATTGGCTCGGAGCGGCCGGCGTGCCCGTTTACCGCGGATACTTCAGTGAAAGCCGATCCGCGGAAAGAACTGCAAGCCGCCTGAAGAGTGCTTCCGCCTCGGCTTCCTTTTGCTCGGGCAACAGATTCAGGAGGCGCTGGACTTCCGATTCCATTTGCTGCAATTGCTCCGCGGGCGCAATTTCCGCCAACTGCGCGAAGAGCATTTTGTGCGCCTGCTTGCGTTCCATCACCTCCAATCCATCCAGTATCTGACGGTGCGAAGTCCCCTCCCAGATGGCGAGAATCATGGCTTCCCGGAGCCAGCGTTCCGCTCCGTACTCGGCCAGCACGCCGAGGCCGCCGTGAACCTCCATCGCCCATTTCGCCATGTCCACCGCGAACTCGGCCGTCCAGTACTTGGCTAGATGGGCGACCAGCCGGAAGAGATGATAGCGCTCGGAGTAAGGCGGCCGTTCCATCCACACCTGGTCGAGGAGCCGAACCGATTCCCACGCCAGGGCAAATGCGGATCGAAGCGATTGCAGACGGACTTCAAACTGGCGCCGCAGCAGCGGATGGTCGAGAATGCGCTTGCCGAATGCGGTCCGACCCTGCGCATAGGCGAGCGCATCCGCCATGGCACGTTGGGCCAGCGCAACACTCACCACGCTGTTGGCCACGCGGGAAAGATTCAACACTTCCAGAATCAGATAAATTCCCGAGTCGGCCGGGCCGAGCAGGTACGCTTCGCTGTCTTTCAGTTCGATTTCCCCGGTAGGCACGGAGCGAGTGGCAATCTTGTCTTTCAGCCGACGGAGGAAGCAGTTGAGGCTGCCGTCTTGGCGATAGCGAGGCACCAGGAAGAGCGCGAGCCCGCGCACGCCCGGCGGAGATCCTTCCGGACGGGCAGCCACCACCGCCAATTCAGCCGCCGCGTTGCTGGCAAAATACTTGTCGCCGGTCAGCCGCCAGCCATCGGCCGCAGGCCGGGCAATGGTCTTGACCGCGGCGCCCAAATCGGAGCCGCCGTCGATCTCCGTCATCCAGGTGGCGCCCTGCCACACGGAATCATCCTTGCGCAAGAGCTGAGGCAGGAAACGCGCCCGCGATTCCGCGCTCCCGTACTTGGCGAGAGGGACAGCCGTGCCAAGCGAGACGGTATACGGGCAGCAAACGCCAGGATCGTAGAACGAAATCATGTACATCAGAAGATAAGTCGGGATGAGCGAGTTTTCCTCGAGTGCACGCCAGACCACGCCGGAGCGGTAACCGAGCCGCAACATGGTCTGATATTCGCGAGGGTAGAGGATTTCATCGGCGCGCCTGCCCAAGCGGTCGAACATACGAATCCATGGCGTTCCGGCACGATCGATCGCGCCGGAGATGGCGACGCCCTCCGTCTTCCACCACTCCTGCCCGGCTGCCAGCACATCGAGGTGCGGAATGGTGGAAAGCCTGCTCTGCAAAAAGTCGAGGGGCGAGCTGAGAGTCTCGAGAAGCGCCATGCCAGCGGATGTTAGGCGGCAGGCATGCGTGCGTCAAGCGAACCGGGTCGGCGTGCGCGTAGACACCAGAATCCTCCGGAGTCCCGTAGGGAACGGCCCGAAGCCGCGTAGGGGCGACCGATAGTAGCCCAGGACTTTAGTCCTGGGAAAGTCCACCCAAATTCCCCCGGAGTCCCGGCACCCGGGCCGAAGCCCCGTAGGGGCGACCGATAGTAGCCCAGGACTTTAGTCCTGGGAAAGCTCGCCCCAAGAATCTTCCGGAGTCCCGGCACCCGGGCCGAAGCCCCGCAGGGGCGACCGATAGTAGCCCAGGACTTTAGTCCTGGGAAAGCTCGCCCCAAGTTCCTCCGGAGTCCCGTAGGGACGGCACGGGCCGGGAACAAATTGCGCCATTGTTCGCTCTAATTCACTAAGGAGCGCACGATGCTCGCCCAACTACAATCTGCGTGGCGCTCGAATCGTCACTGGCTGGCCGCTGGCTTCCTGCTCGCCTCAACCCTGTACGTGCTTCTAACTTTCCTCAACTGGCGTGAGCATCGCCGCGGAATCGCCCAAAGTGCCGGCGCCGGACTGGGCGCAACCGCTCAATGGGAACCCATATCATTGTGGCAGCAGAGGAGCGTGTTGCCTTCATTCCCGCGCCGACACGTCAATCAGAGCGCGGGCTACTACCAGAAGGGCGTAGTCGGTGGCGTCCCGGGCGGAATCCGCGGGGGCGTGGTCGGCGGTGTCCTGCAAATGCAAGCTGCGCTCCCCAACGTCAGCGAGCGCGAGGTTGTACGTAGCGGCGTTCTGCTGATCGTCGCGCCAAACTCAGCTCGCGCTTCGGAACAAGTGAGCGCTCTCGCGGCGCGCCTCTCCGGGTTCGTGGTCAGCTCCACGCTCAGCGGCAACGACCAGAATACGCGCTCGGCGCAGGTGGTCGTGCGCATTCCCGCCGATCGCTTTGAAGAGGCGCGCAGTGAGATCCGGAAACTCGCAGCATCGGTCGATCAGGACAGCACCGAGGCGCGCGACGTCACTCGCCAGTCCGCCGACCAGCGAGCCACACTGCGCAACTATCGCGCCGAGGAAACGCAGTACTTGGCAATCATGAAGCGCGCCGTGTCCGTGAAAGACGTGCTGGAAGTCAGCGAAAAACTCGCCGACGTACGCGGCCGCATCGACCGCCTGGAAACCGAAATGCGCGACCTTCACCAGGAGGTCGCCATGTCGCTGCTGACCGTCGGCATCACCAGTGTGGCGGAAGCGCAGGTGCTAGGCCTGAAGTGGCGACCGCTGTACGAAGCCAAGCTCTCGGCGCGCAGCGCCCTCGCCGCCCTAGCCGATTTCGCGGATGCGGTAGTTGCGTTCGTCTTCTATGTTCCGGTAATCCTGCTATGGGGAGTGCTGGTGCTGGTGGTGCTGAAGTTGGGATGGCTGGCACTCTCCCGCCTCGCTCGTCTGCTCTTCCCCGGGCTGCCGCTGTGGAGGGCTAAGTCGGTAGAGACACAGGCGAGCTGAGGCTCCCACCCTGTCTCGCCAAACCCGGGCGAGACAAGGGTGGGGCAACCTCAAGGTTTTTGGGGCGGGAAAGGGCGGGCCAGCCCCCGGAGAGATGAAGGACGTCGGGGAATCTCCTAGCCTTCGAGAACCGCGAAGGGTGGGGCAACCGCTAGTCCGGCTACTCGACCGGTGTTCCGACCCTGTCTCCGGTATCAACCGCAAATTCCGTATACGTGCACACGTGGTGGAGGTATTCACGAAGGGCTTTGAAATCGACTTGATGTCTACGAACGTCGTTGGCGGCCAGGACAATGGTAAGTTTGTCGCAGAACGTTTTCTCTGCGCAGGCGGCAATAAACGACTTGATGATTTCCTGGACAATCACCTGTCTAGGTTGCGCAAGTCTAGCGAATCCTGATCCTAGAACCGGCATCGCAACTGGCTCTTTCAGGCCTTGTTGCCCGATAAACAACCAAAGCTTTCCGAGTGATTGTTTAAGGTCTTCAAAAGACGTGTCTCCTGCAACCCCGTGATCGTTTATGTGAGTAATTGCTAAGAAGTATCCAGTTCTATTCTTCGGATTGACTCTCACAACAGTGCCAAGCGGATAGCGCTTCGTCTTGCCGGCCCGCGGACCGCTTAGTGGCTCTGGCATGATTCCGCTGACTGAGAGCGCACCGTCCAGTTCTGTTTCTAACGAGGTATAATCCCCGTAGTACTTACTTGTGAACTGGCCTTGGATGCTTTTTCCCGAAATCAATCTTCTGGATATCTCGGTATCAAATGTTGAATTCGTGCCCACGACAATGGCACCGTCAAATGAGAACATATTGCCGATCGCAATTTGGACAACGACATCTCGACCTTTCAGTTTCTCGGAAACGGTAAGAGTCGGCCTGCAAATCCATACAGCTCCAAGCAACCCAACAACGAAGAACCACCACCCCGCCTTCTGAAGATTAGATTGAAGGGCCAAGTGGAAGTAATCGGCGAGGTTTATGAAGGTCCAGAGCACGCCGAAGGAGCTCAAGAGTGCCGACAAACCTTTGACGGAGAAAAGGTTTTGAAAGAGCGTAACTACGTAGAAGAGGATTCTAGAGAACGTCACAGGCCAAGCCTCGCGTACGTGTCATCGTTGTAGTAATAGGGCCCGCTCTTTCCCTGTGCCCTGCATGATGCGTCCGTACCTGGCCAGTTCTCCAGCGCATGCTGTATTATTGCTGCATTGAAGCTTACGTGAATTGCAAGGGCGTTTGCGAGAATGGGAGGACAGCGATCACTATCCATATATTTCCTGCCGTTGAGGTTTACTGCAATGATGGGCAGCCCTCTCGTGAGAGCCTGTTCGATTTCCCAGAGGACGAATTTCCGCAGATAACGGGTGCTCTCACCAACTAGAAGCACAAAGACCTTCGAATTTCTGAGACGCTCGGCCAATTGTGCTTTAATCGATTCCTCGGAGCTCGAATCTCGGGCGCTGCTAAGGTCATGGGCGTTGTAGAAGTTGAATGGCAGGTTGTCATTCTGTTTCCATGCCGTCATCAGCCTGTAGTAGTGCATGTCAGAATCTCCGTCGAATGAGACGAATGTTTTGTTTCGGTATGACATCTGACGGTCCTCCTCTTCCTATTCTCGCTCCGCCCACTGAAAATTTGCCGTGACCCAAGGCCATCCTGCCGCGTGCCTCGGGGCGCGTCCTCGCTCGGGATGACAATCCAGAAAGGGGGCGGCTTCAAATGCAGGGCTAAAGCCCTGCTCCACCCAAATCGAGCCCGTTCGGCGCGGCTGAAGCCGCGCCCCTTCAAAACAGGCCCTAGCTACACCCGCTAGTTGACCCGCAACTGCCGCAGCGGAAGCAGCTACCGTTGCGGGTCATGATGGCGCCGCAGAAAGAGCAGGAGGGGGCGTCGCCCATGTCCACCAGTCCTTGCAGCAGGTCGGCGGGGTGGGCGGAACCGGACGACGGTCCCCTCGACTGCGCTCGGGGCAGGCTTTGGTCGGCGGTCGACGAGGAATAGAGGTCCCTCGCTGCGCTCGGGACTCCTCGCTCGCCTGACGGCTCGCTCGTCGGCTGCGATGGCGGCTGCGGCAAGTCCGGCCGCATTCCCGGGAAGAGCAACTGCTGCTGGCCGGTGACGAACTTCTGCTCCAGCCAGCGGAAGAGGTAGTCCATGATCGAGGTGGCGTAGCCGATGTTCTCGTTGCCGGTCCAGCCGCTGGGCTCGAAGCGGGTGTGCTTGAACTTTTCGCACAGCAGTTTGAGCGGCACGCCGTGCTGCAGCGCCATGGAGATGGCCAAGGCGAACGAGTCCATGAGGCCGCTGACGGTGGAACCCTCCTTGGCCATGGTGATGAAGATCTCGCCCGGCTCCCCGCTGGGATAAACGCCGACGGTGATGTAGCCCTCGTGCCCACCGATGTTGAACTTGTGGGTGAGCGAGGCGCGCTCCAGTTGCAGGCGATGGCGGATGGCGCGGGGAGGGCCGTCGGCGTCGCGGGAGTCGATGGGGCCGCTGCTGTCGACGGTCGACGGTCGACGGTCGACTGAGTCGCCGGCGCGCGATTCGGCCGTCTTGGTGCCGGCAGCGGAGAGCGGCTGCGACTTCTTGCAGCCGTCGCGATAGATGGCGACCGCCTTCAGACCCAGCTTCCAGGCCTGGATGTAGACCTCGGCGATCTCGTCCACGGTGGCCGCCTCGGGCAGGTTCACCGTCTTAGAGATGGCGCCGGAGATGAAGGGCTGGGTGGCGGCCATCATGCGCAGGTGTCCCATGTAGTGGATGGAGCGGGTGCCCTTGGCGGGCTTGAAGCTGCAATCGAAGACCGCCAGGTGCTCGTCCTTGATGTGCGGCGCGCCTTCGATGGTGCCGGTGGCATCGATGTAGCTGACGATGGCGCTGACCTGCTCGGGGGCGTAGCCGAGCTTGAACAGGGCCGCCGGCACGGTGTTGTTGACGATCTTGATCATGCCGCCGCCAACCAGCTTTTTGTACTTCACCAGCGCCAAGTCGGGCTCAACTCCGGTGGTATCGCAATCCATCATGAAGCCGATGGTTCCGGTGGGGGCGAGCACGGTGACCTGGGAATTGCGGTAGCCGAATCTTTCGCCGTGAGAGAGGGCTTCGTCCCAGCATTGCTTGCTGGCGTCGATCAAAGACTTAGCCACAGAGGTCACAGAGGCAGACGAGCCGATGCTGTTTACCGAAGCTCTGTGCATGCGGACGACGTCGAGGAAGGGCTCGCGATTGAGATAGAAGCCGGGGCAGGCGCCGGCGGAACGGTCGTTGGTCGTTGGTCGTTGGTCGTTAGCAAAAGCAGCTTTCGTTTTGTCACTTGCTGGTTCCAATACGGGGCAGAGTTCGGCGATGCGGGCGGACTGGAGGTAGGCCTCGCCGCACATGATGGCGGTGACGCAGGCGGCGTAGTCGCGTCCGGCTTCGGA
The DNA here is from genome assembly GCA_020073285.1 of Terriglobia bacterium. Lineage (GTDB taxonomy): Bacteria > Acidobacteriota > Terriglobia > Terriglobales > Acidobacteriaceae > JAIQGF01. The sequence goes on from JAIQFM010000019.1 coordinate 14,755, forward strand.
GTCGTAGGGCAGGCCGGAAGCCATGAGCAGCGCGCCGAGGTTGGCGTAGCCGAGTCCGAGCGGACGGTAATCGTGCGAATTGCGGGCGATGGACTCGGTGGGGTAGCCGGAGAAATCGACGACGATTTCCTGGGCGGTGACCATGATGTCGACGGCGTGGCGGTAGGCTTCGACATCGAAAGTGCCGTTGGGCGCGAACTTCATGAGGTTGAGCGAGGCCAGGTTGCAGGCGGAGTCGTCGAGGAACATGTACTCGCTGCAAGGATTGCTGGCGTTGATGCGGGCGGTGTTTTTCGAAGTATGCCAGCGGTTGACGGTGGTGTCGAACTGCATGCCGGGATCACCGCAGTGCCAGGTGGCGGTAGCGATCTTGCGCAGCAGGTCGCGGGCCTTGTAGGTCTGGTGGGCGGCGCCGTCGTGGATGTCGTGGGTGGTGAAGTCGGCGTCGCGCTCGGCGGCGAGCATGAATTCGTCGGTGACGCGGACGGAGTTGTTGGCGTTCTGGAAGAAGATGGAGGAATAAGCGGGCGCATCGGGGTTGGAGCCGTCATAGCCTTCCCGGATCAAGGCGTGCGCCTTGGCTTCTTCCTTCATCTTGCAGTCGATGAATTCGGTGATGTCGGGATGGTCGATGTTGAGGATAACCATCTTGGCGGCGCGGCGGGTCTTGCCGCCGCTCTTGATGACGCCGGCGAAGGCGTCGAAACCGCGCATGAAGCTGAGCGGGCCGGAGGCGGTGCCGCCGCCGGACAAAGGCTCGTGGGAGCCGCGCAGCGGGCTGAGATTGGTGCCGGTGCCGGAACCCCACTTGAAGAGCATGGCCTCGGTCTTGGCCAAGGTCATGATGGACTCCATCGAGTCGTGGATGGAGTTGATGAAGCAGGCGGAGCACTGCGGGTTGCGATAGCCGGAGGGCGCGAATTCGACGTTCTGGGTCTGCGGGTTCCAGTGCCAGTTGGCGCCGTCAGCGTTGGGCTCGATGCGATCGCAGCCGACATTGAACCAGACAGGCGAGTTAAAAGCGGCGACCTGGTGGAGCAGGATGTGGCAGAGCTCGTCGTGGAAGACGGCAGCGTCTTCGTTGGAGCGGAAATAGCCGCCGGCGACGCCCCAACCGCGGATGGTTTCGGCGACGCGCTGCACAAGCTGGCGAACGCCGGTTTCGCGGTCGCTGGCGCCGAGGCGTCCATGAAGGTACTTGCTGGCCACGATGTTGGTGGCGGTCATGGACCAGTCCTTGGGGGTCTCGACGTCTTTCTGCTCGAAGATGACGTTGCCCTGGGCGTCGGTGATCTGGGCGGTGCGAAGCTCCCATTCCAAAGTATCGTAGGGGGATATATCCGGCTGGGTAAAATAGCGGCGGAAGGAGAGGCCGGGAGCTTTCCTGGTCTTCGGGGTGGTGGTGCTGGTGGAGGTGCTGGTGGTGGTTTTTTCGGTGACGTCAGCCATGGTGGATCTCCTTCCGAACTTCCGTGATCGGTGGCCAGTGGCTGGTTGGCCAGGCAACGATTGCACGACAATCCGACTCTGGGTGAGATGCGACAGTATGCCTGTATGTTGTGCCTGTCAAGACCCTAGCACAATATATTGTAGTTTTTCTTTCGATTCGACGCAAGGGGAGGCCGAAAAAGGAGTTGACGAGGGTTGGGGGTCGGTGGTCCATGGTCGATGGCAAAAGCCTCGGACAATGGCTGGAGCCCAGGCTGGATGTCATGCGATAAGGGACAAATTTAGGGCGATTTGAGGCCGAGGACAAGGCAGAAGAGTGGTGCATTGGGGGTGCGTGCGGCGGGGCAGGCGGAGAGCGATTTGGGACCGGTTTTGCGGGGAATTTCCACAGGAGTGTGGCCAGTGGTCAGTGGCTGGTGACCAGTCGAGTAGAATGCACGGCGGATTGGGGAGCAAGTTTACAGTTTCCAGTTTCCAGTTTCTGGTTTCCAGTTTCCAGCGGCCGAAGGGCTCGGAAATGAACCGAAAAGGACGCCGAATCAAGAGTACCTCAGCGGCTAAAGCCGCACCATTTGGATAGTCATTAACAGCAGGGCTGAAGCCCTGCTCCACCCGGTGTGGAGGAATTATGAGGCGGTTGGGGACGGTTGTGGCGGTGGTGCTGGTGGGGATGCTGATGGCGTGTGGACCAAAGAAGCCGTTTGCGCAAGTGCAGCCGTCAGCTTTCAGCTATCAGCTTTCAGCTAATACTGGCGCTGCGCAGGCGGGGGACCAGGCTTCTGGAACAACTGTGTTGCGATGCGGAAGCTTACTGGATCCGAAGAGCGGGCAGGTGCGGCGAAATGTTGAGATTGTGGTGGTTGGGCACAAGATTGAGAGTGTGGGCGGCGCGGGGGAAACACACGCGGGGGCGCGTGTGCCACGGGCGCCCACGCCACAATTGATCGATCTCGGCGGGATGACGTGCCTGCCGGGGTTGATTGATACGCACACGCACGTGCTGTTGCAGGGCGACATCACGGCGGAAGATTACGACGCGCAATTGCTGAAGCAGTCGAACCCGTACCGGGCGATTGTGGGGGCGGTTACGGCGGGGAAAGCGCTGAACTATGGGTTCACCACGCTTCGCGATCTGGAGACGGAGGGCGCGGGATACGCGGACGTGGATATCAAGAAGGCGATCAACAATGGGGTCATCGCGGGTCCACGGATGCAGGTGGCGACGCGGGCGCTGAACGTGACGGGGGCGTATCCGCTGCAGGGGTACAACTGGGAGATCCAGGTCCCGCATGGGGTGCAGTTCTGCGATGGGGCGGACGATTGCCGGAAGGCGGTGCGGGAACAGATATCGCACGGAGCGGACTGGATCAAGGTATATAGCGACCGCTCGTATTACATCGACGGCCAAGCGCTGAAGGACGTGCCGACCTTCACCACGGATGAGTTGCGGGCCATCGTGGACGAGGCGCACCGGCAGAGGCGGAAGGTGGCCTCGCACGCGACGGCGATGTTTGGCGTGCACAACTCGGTGGAAGCGGGGGTGGATACGATCGAGCACGGGGACTACATCGCGCCGGAAGATTTGAAGACGATGGTGGCGAAGGGAATCTGGTACGTGCCGACGCTATACGTGGGGGAATACGTCGCCGAAGGGCGTGCGAAGGCGGGGGCTCCCGTATGGCTGGACATGATCAAGATATCAGAGGAGACGTTTCGGCGGGCGATGCAGGCAGGAGTAAAGATCGGGTTCGGCACGGATGCGGGCGGGTTCGACTGGAACATCAATCCGGCAAAAGAGTTTGCGCTGCGGGTAAAGTACGGGCAGACGCCGGCGCAGGCGATAAGGTCGGCGACATCGGATGCGGCGGCATTGCTGGGAATGGCGGATGTGGGGACGATTGAGCCGGGTAAGCTGGCGGATATTGTGGCGGTTGCGGGGGATCCGCTGAGCGATGTCACGGTGCTGGAGAGGATCGGGTTCGTGATGAAGGATGGGGTGGTGGTGAAGAAGTAGTCGCGAGTTGCCGAGTTGTTAGCGGTTATCGGTTGGCGGGTATCGGTTAGTAGCTGGCGGTTAGCTGCGGCGGGCGAGGGCGCCGGGGCGGGAGTTCTGGGACCGGGGTGGACGGCGTGGCGCGGAAAGCCCTTGTATACTGACGTTTTGCCATTTCAGCCACCAACCTTCAAGTCAGACCAAGGAGATTCCTTATGAAAAGCGCAGCACTAGAGCAGCTTCAGAATTGGTGTGGCCGAGCGAGGAAACACAGAGATCCCTCGACTCGGGTTTCCCGCGCACGACCGCCCCAGCACGCAAAAGGCAGGCGTGCTGGGGATCCCGGTAAAAACGCGTGGGAGCCCTCCGTCGCTCGGGATGACATCGGCTGCACAAAACATGAACCGGCTCTAGTGGCGAGGCTCGCTCTGGCAATGCTGCTGCTGGCGGCGATGAGCACGTCGGCAATGTGGGCGCAGGAGAGTTCTCACCCGGCTGCAAAACCGGGAGCGACAAGGGTGGGGCAGCCTCGGACGGCGAGCGAGAATGTCCCGACCATCAAGTTTGAGAAGTACAAGCTGGCGAACGGGCTGGAGGTGATCCTGAGCGAAGATCACCGGCTGCCGCTGGTGGCGGTGGACTTGTGGTATCACGTGGGGCCGGCGAACGAGCGGCCAGGGTTGACGGGCTTCGCACACCTGTTCGAGCACATGATGTTCCAGGGATCGAAGCACGTGGGGAACTTCGACAAGGTGATCGAAGGCATCGGGGCGACGCAGACCAATGGCACCACCGATTTCGATCGCACCAATTATTTCGAGACGGTGCCGTCGGACCAGTTGGAGACGGCGCTGTGGGTGGAGAGCGACCGCATGGGGTGGTTGCTGGACGGCCTGAACGAAACCAAGCTGAAGAACCAGCGGGACGTGGTGCGCAATGAGCGGCGGCAGAGCCTGGAAGGTCAGCCGTACGGACTGGTCGAGGAGGGACTGTTCCACCTGGTGTATCCGAAGACGCACCCGTATTACGCGGAGGTGATCGGATCACATGCGGACGTGGAGGCGGCGAACCTGAAGGACGTGCGCGAGTTCTTCAAGACGTACTACGCGCCGAACAATGCGACGATCGCGATCGTGGGCGATTTCGATACCAAGACGGTGAAGGCGTGGACGGACAAATATTTTGGGCCGGTGCCGTCGGGGCCTCCGGTGCCGAAGATTGAGGCAGTGACGCCGCCGATCACGCAGGAGCGACGGGCGACGATCACCGACAAAGTGCAGTTGCCGCGGGTGGAGGTCGCGTGGCTGACGCCGGCATACTTCAAGCCGGGCGACGCGGACGCGGACCTGCTGGCGAGCATTCTGGGCGGCGGGAAGTCGAGCCGGCTGTACAAGAAGCTGGTGTACGAAAAGCAGATCGCGCAAGACGTGCGGGCGGGACAGAACTCGATGATGCTGGGGTCATTGTTCCAGATCACGGCGACGGCCAAGCCCGGAGTGAAGCCGGACGAGTTGGAGAAGGCGATCGAGGCAGAGCTGGCGGCGGTGCAGAAGGACGGCGTCACGCAGGCAGAGGTGGAGCGGGCGCGAAATACGATCGAGACGCGCACCATCCAGGGTCTGCAACGGCTGGGCGGGTTCGGCGGAAAGGCCGACTTGCTGAACCAGTACAACCACTACACGGGCGACCCGGGATATTTGTCGAAAGACCTGGCACGGTACAACGAGGCGACGACGGCGTCGGTACAGAAGCTGGCGCAGACACTGACGGCGAATTCGTGCGCCGTGGTGTACGGCGTGCCAGGAGAGAAGGTGGTGGACGACGTGCCGCAGCGGCCGGAGCCGGCAGCGTCGGCAACGGCGGAGAAGATGCCGGGCGGGCCGGGCGGCGATGAGTGGCGCAACGGGCAACCGAAACCGGGAAAGAGGTCGGCGCTGCAGTTGCCGGTGCCGGAGGAATTCAAGCTGCCCAACGGGATGCAGGTGTACCTGGTGGAGCAGCACGAACTGCCGGTGCTGACGGCACAGTTGACCGCGCTGCGCGGGAGCGAGGCAAACCCGGCGGACCGGGCGGGTCTGGCGTCGTTCACGGCGGAGATGATGAACGAGGGCACGGAAAAGCGGACGTCGCCGCAACTGGCGGATGACATCGCGCAGATCGGGGCGTCGCTGAACGCGGGATCGTCGGCGGACGCGAGCACGATCACCGGCAGCGGGCTGACCAAGAATGCGGACAACCTCTTCGATCTGCTGTCGGACATGGCGTTGCATCCTGCGTTTCGCGAAGAGGAAATCGAGCGGACGCGGAAACGGCGGCTGACCACGCTGCTGCAGCAGAACGACAACCCCGGCATCCTGGCGAACCGTGTGTTCGCGCACGAGGTGTACGGCGACAAGAGCCCGTACGGGTTTCTGGAGACGGGGACGCCGGAATCCACCCAGGCAACCACCCGCGAGGACCTAGTGAAGTTCTACAAGGGCGGGTTCGCACCGGCGAACTGCGCGCTGGTGGTGGCGGGCGACGTCACCGAGTTGCAACTGAAGAGGCTGGCGATGACGTTCTTCGGTTGGTGGACGGGACAGGGGACGGTGTCGAAGCCGCCCATGATCGGGAACAGGCTGACGCGACGGGTGGTAATCGTGGACAAGCCGAATGCGCCGCAAAGCGCGCTGCGCATCGGGCAGGTTGGGCTGCAGCGCAGCCATCCCGACTTCGTGCCGGTGACGGTAATGAACGACATTCTGGGAGGAATGTTCTCCAGCCGGATCAACATGAACTTGCGCGAGGTACACGGGTACACGTACGGAGCGTTCACCTCGTTCCAGTTCCGACGGGGGACCGGGCCGTTCGTGGTGGGAAGCATGGTCCGGACGGACGTGACGGCGCCGGCGGTGAAGGAGGTGTTTGCCGAGCTGGAGCGGATGCGGACGACGGAAGTGTCGCCGGAGGAGCTATCGGCGGCCAAGGAGACGTTTGAACGCGGGCTGACGGCGGACTTCGAGACCACCACCCGAACGGCGGGAACGATGTCGAACCTGTTCGTCTACGGGCTGCCGCCGGATTATTACCGCACGTTGCCGACGAAGATCGGGGCAGTGAGCGCGGCGGAGGTGCAGCGCATGGCGGACAGGTACCTTGCGCCGAACAAGATGGTGATCGTGATTGCCGGAGACCGCGCCAAAGTCGAGCCCGAGCTGAAGAAGCTGGAATTGGGCACGGTGGAGGCGCAGGACGTGGAAGGCAAGCCGATCATGGAGAAGAAGGCGGCGGGAGGACAGCAGTAGACAGGAGTCAGGAGTCAGGAGTCAGCGAAAAAGCCCGGTCGGAGGCGGCCGGGCTTTTATTGTTGCGATAACAGATCCCGAGGGCGCAAAGGAACTCGCTTCCCGGGATGACGGTTTCCACTTTCGTGGTGTAGGATGTGGCGCGGGGTGCTTGGGAACCAATTTTGGATATCAGCAAGGAGAGTGTCCATGAACGAGTTCAGGATCCTAAGGAGACGATGGCTGCAACTCGGGGGAGCGGCGGCAATCGCGTCGCTGGTTCCGCAACGCGCATTTTCCAGCGACAACAGTGGGTGCGCGCCGCCGATTCCGAAGAGCGGACCGGCCAATGGCGGCCCGTGTCCGTATCCGATTCCATGGCTGGACAAGAACGGCAATCACAATCAAATGCCGAAGCTGGATGTCGAGTTGTCGAATATTTTCCATTTCAAAGGCAAGCTGGCACGCTGCGCCGGGTTCACGGGAATGGGCACGGACAACCAGGGCAACCGGCTGGCGTTCGGAACGCCGACCACGGATTACAGCTACATGGCGGGCGAATACTGGGCGGCGCGCAAGGCGCAGCAAGGTGTGTTCTCGCACATATGACTGACGCTGTTCAAGGGGCCGGCGGCCCCTCCGAACCAGATCCACGATTTCCATCCACCAATTTCTCCGGAAGGCATGTACTGGGTGGCGCCGGTGCCGGATGGGGCGCTGACGTTCAGCGCCGATGGCAAGACGGCGACGCTGGTAATGAAGAACGTGCCCGTCGTGGACCAGCCGAAATGGCCGGCCATGGATGCCGAGGCCACGCCCGCGTTTATGGATTACAAGCTGCAATTCAAAGCCGGAAGCGAACCGGTGAAAAATGAAGATGCAACGCGCATGTACCGGTTCGCCGGCTTCAAGGCGAGTGTACAGTTGGAGGCGACGGTGCGCGTGCCGTCCATCGGGTTTGAGTGGAAGTCGGACCCGCTGGAGACCTCCAAGGCCGATTTCGGGGTGATGGGCGAAGAGGTGAATGGGAAGTATTACAGCCCTTAGAGCAGTTTCAGAATTGGTGTAGCCGAGCGAGGAAACACCGAGATCCTTCGACTCGGGTTTCCCGCGCACGACCACCCCAGCACGCGAAAGGCAGGCGTGCTGGGGACCCCGGTAAAGCGCGCGGGAGCCCTCCCTCGCTCAGAGGTTGTGACTTTATTGTTTCTGCGCAGAAAGCGACACTGAAAACAAAAGTCTTAGGTGGCCCAAAAGGCGCATAAATCGAAAAAAGTCACAAGCTCTCAGGATGACATCAGGGTACGTCAACTGTGGAACTGCCTTAGCTCTTAGCTCTTAGCTCTTAGCCAAACCGAACCAGCTAAGGCTGGCTAAGAGCCACGTTGGTGATCAGCGAGTTTGGTGATCAGCAGCGAAAAAGCCCGGCCAAGAGCGGCCGGGCTTTTTCTTCCCCACGCAAAAAGCAGTTTCTAGTTTCTAGTTACGAGTTACGCGCTCGAGGGCGAGCGCGCTCCAACCCAACTTGACAATCTCTGTTACGCGCTACCGGCCTTGCTTGAGGCGGCGGTTGATTTCGTCCCAGTTGACGACGTTCCACCAGGCCTTGAGGTAGTCGGCGCGGCGGTTCTGATATTTCAGATAGTAGGCGTGCTCCCAAACGTCGTTGCCCATGACCGGGAAATTGCCGTCGATGTAGGGGCTGTCCTGGTTGGCGGTGCTGACCAGGTCGAACTTGCCGGCGCTGGTGTGGACCAGCCAAGTCCAGCCGCTGCCGAAGCGCTTGACGCCGTTGTCGTTGAACTTTTCCTTAAACTGCTCGAAGCCGCCGAACTGGTTGATGACCTGAGCGATCTCGCCGGTGGGGGTGCCGCCACCCTTGGGACTCATGATGTTCCAGAACATGGTGTGGTTGGCGTGGCCACCGCCGTTGTTGCGGACCGCGGTGCGGATGTCCTCGGGGATGGAGTTGAGGCTGTGCAGCAGGTCTTCGACCGACTTGGACTTCAGGTCGGGATGCTTGTCAAGGGCGGCGTTTAGATTGGTGACGTACGCGCCATGATGCTTGTCGTGGTGAATCTGCATAGTCTGCGCGTCAATGTTGGGTTCCAGCGCAGCGAAGTCGTAGCGGAGAGCGGGGAGTTCGTGAGCGGTCTGCGCTGCGACCGGATTAGGCACATCTCTTAAAGCCATGTTTCTTCCTCCAACCAAGGTTGAGATGCGCGGGGAGCGGAGGGGATGGAAAAAAGTTTCAAGCGGAGGCGAACGGCATTGTCGAATGGCGATTGGGTAGAGCAACGGATAGCAACGGGCGAGGGCGCGGGGTCTACAGCTCTGGGATGAATGAAGTGGGCGGCAAGCACCCGCGAGGGCGCGTGTGCCCCATGCGCATGCCACAACAGATCAATCGTCGTCTTTGGCGGGGCGGGGATGATCGGGGAAGACGGTGTGTTTGGGCGTGGGCATGGGTCGGTTGCCCTTGGCGTCGCGCCAGAGGATGCGATTGAGGGTGGCGGGGTCGGCGGCGTCGGGGTGGGAGAGGTCCAGCTTCATGGAGGCGGCGGCACCCGCGGCGTTGGGCGGATTGGCTTCGTAGATCAGGGCGTTATCACGATTGCGGTAGTCAGCGGTGAAGGGCGGCTGGGTCCCATCGCCTGAAAACAGCGGCGCCATGATGGGGGCGTGGGCGTCGTTGTTGTTCATCGGCGGGAGGCCGAGCAGGACCTCGAGGGTGTGGATCATGCTGACCGTGGTGTAGAAGTGATGATCGAGGAAAGGAGTTTCGGTTTCAGTTTCGGTTTCGGTTTCGGCGCGATTTGTGATTTGTGATTTGCCGGCGGTCGCGACGGTGTTCCGCGCGCGCGGGGCGTATTTGCTGATTACCAGGGCGATCGAGCGATGGGCATCAACGTGGTCGGCGCCGTTTTGGGCGTCGTCTTCGAGCACGAGGATGGCAGTGTCGTCCCAGAAGGGGCTGTGGGAGACGGCGTCCACAACGCGGCCGAGGGCGAGGTCGTTGTCGGCAACGCAGGCGGCGGGGCGGCAGAGGCCGGGCTTCTTGGCGGCCGTGTGGTCCTGCGGAAGACGCAGGACGATGAGGTTGGGCAGCGTGTCCTTGCCGGCTTGGCGGTCGCCGACAAATTGTGCAAACTCGTTGAGGAACTCGTCGGCGCGAAGCTGGTCGGGATATTCGAGGCGGAAGTCGGGATAGCGTGGATCGAAGTGATCGCGCAGTTCGGGCTTGGTGGCGATATCAGCCGCGATGCTCGGAATGGGCCAGGGATACGGGCTGGGACCGCCGCGGGGATTACCGACATTGGACGGCAGAGGCTCTCCTTTTTTGATCTCTGGGCGCTTGCAGGTTTCCGGGGGAGGCGGCGGCGTGCCGGCTTCGCCCGGGGGCGCGCCTTCGCCTTTGCCGTCGCACCATTGCGTGGAGACGAACTCGCCGTAGTGGCGATAGGTCAGGGCATGGCGCGCGGCGTTGCCCCAGAGATAGCCGGAGGCGGGCTCGTTGACGTCGGGTAGGTTGCGCAGCAGCGGATACTCGTCCAGATTCTGCCCTTCGAAATCGTAGGTGCGTTCGGCGCCGCGATAGTCAAGGGGCCAGATGCGCTCGGTGTAGTCGCTGACGATGGCGGCGGTGGACCAGACGTGGCCGATGCCGGAGACTTCGCCGCTGTCGTAGAAGTTATCGAGCACGCCGAACTGGCGGGCGAGCTGGTGGTGGTTGGGCGTGATGGACTCGCCGTACATGGTGAGCGAGCGGTCGCCGTCGCCGACTCCGAGGTCACCGAAAACCTGGTCGTAAGTGCGGTTCTCCTTGATGACGTAGATGACGTGCTGGATGGGGTTGCGGCCGGACCTGAAGGGCAGCGAGTCGGCGCGGCCGTTCATCAGGTTGCTTTCTTCGACCTCGCGGGTGAGCGCGGCAAGATTCTTTTCGGCGTCGGCGATGTTTACGCGCGCGATGGAACCGTGCAGCAGCGCGGCGATGTAGGTGTGATTGCTCCAGGTGGGATAGTCGATGGTGGGGGAGTTGGGGCCGGCGCCCTGCGATTTGCCGCTGACGATCAGAAGATCGTCGCCGCGAACGGCGAGTGCGGTGGGCAGCCACTCGGTGGGGATGAAACCGAGTTGCAAGTTCCGAGTTGCGAGTAGTTCCAAGTTGTGAGCTGCGAGATCGAACACGGCGACGGAATCGCTGCCGGCGTTGGCAACGAAGAGGCGGCGTCCGTCGGCGGTCTGGGCGAGCGCATCGGGAACGGCGCCGAAATATTCTTTGTGCAGGCGCGTGGAGAGAAATGCGGGCGGTGCGGAATCGCCGGTAGAGAGCACCGCGACTTCGTCGGCGTTGGCGAGCGCGACGTAAAGAAGACGCTGGTCGGGGGTGAGAAGAAGTGCGGTGGGATGCGAGCCGGGCTGCGTCGGCAATGGAGGTTCGCGCAAGGGAATGCGGCGTGCGACAGTTCCCTTCTCCAGATCGAGTTCGGCGACAGCCGAGGCGTTCCACAGCGAAACCCAGGCGCGGGTGCCGGCGCGATTGGCCACGACGGCGTAGGGATACGCGGCGGGGACGTGCGGGCTGATGCTGAGATCAAAGGTGCGGATGATGTTGCCGGTGGCGACGTCGAGTTGAAGAACGGTATCCGACAGATTGCAGGCGACCAGCAGTTGTTCACCTGTGGTCGAGGTCAGCACGGCAAGGCCGGCGGGAAAAGATACGGCTGTGCCGGGCGGCGAACCCTTCATCGCCAAGGCCCGCGTTTTGCCGGCGGCGAGTGGCTGCGGCGGGATAGGGATAAAACGCTGCGGCGTGACGCGGCCGTGGTCGAAGCGGTACACGGCGATGCCGTTGCCGGTGCTGCCGGGCCGCTTAGCTAGCGGGTCGGTGAGCGAACCGAAGGAGGCGTAGAGATGGGAGCCGTCGCCGCTGAAGGCGAGGCCGAGAAAGTACGTCTGGCGGGCCTTCTCAGGGAGGCGGGCATCGGGGAAAAAGGAAATCTTGTTGGTTACGAGATCGAGTACCGCGATGCCCTGGTGCATGTGGTTCGACCAAGCGCCGAATCCGGCGTCGAGGATGGCGAGGTAGCGACCGTCGGGACTGAGCGCGACGGCGGCGGGCAGGCTGCCAACCCCGGCTTGCGGATTGCCGGGCACGGGCGTCAGCAGGACTTTGCTGCTGGGGAGGTTGACGGGCTTCTTAGTCTGAGCCACCGCGGCTACGCAGAGCAGCAGGACGAGAGCAAGGCGGAGTTTCATGGTTTAGGACGCAGAAGAGGATAGCAGAGGAGGAGTTTCAGTTTAAGTTTCAGTTGTGAGTTGCGGCGGGCGAGGGCGCCCGCCGCGGCCGCGATTTTGGTTTGTTGGAAGGCAGTCCCGGCGAGGGCGCCACCCACCAACCCCGTTGCATTTCTTCTCCACAAGCGAAGGCCCAGACTACCAAAACTACCTTTCTTCTGCACACGCGAGGGCGCTTGTGCCACAACAGCTTTAGCGCGAGCGCTGAGCCTGCATCTGGTCGAGAATGCGGAGGCCTTGGCGCGCCCATTCCAGCCTCGGGTCGATTTGAAGCGCCCGCTCGAATTCCGCCCGGCTCTCCGCCAACATTCCGGCGCGTCCCAGTGCGACTCCAAAATTGGCGTGAAACATGCCATTGTCCGGGGCCAACTCGATAGCGTGGCGGAAGAAACCGAGGGCCTGTTCGGGGTGTCCTTGCTCAACCCAGGCGCGGCCCAGGTTGTTGTAGCCGTCGGGGTAGGTGGGAGCGATGCTGACCACTTCGGAGAAGTATCGGGCCGCCTCACCGGGCTGGTTGCGGGATAGCGCAATCAATCCGAGACCATTTGTAACAATGGCATCATTGGGATACAAGGTGTGCGCTTCGTGGAATGTTTTCTCGGCCTCGTCGAGGCGTCCAAGGGCCAGCAAAGCGACTCCGCGCGAGACATGAGCGTCGCCATTGGAGGGATCAACCGCCAGCGCTTGTTCCACGAGCTGCAATGATTGCGCCGGTCGGCCGCGCGAGTAGGCAACACCCGCCAGGCCGACCAGAGCGTGCGCCATCTCCTCGCGGTTCGGCGGGGTCTCAGCGGCAGCCGCATCGTAGCCGCGGTGGTACTCACGCTCGGCGGCATCCAAGTCGTTCTTCTGATCGCGCAGAACCTTTCCCAGGCCATTGTGGATGACAGCCGAATGCGGCGAAACCGGAAGCGTCGCGGACAGCAAGCTAAAGTCGGATTCCCAGTCAGAAGCTCGCGCTCGAACCTGGATCACACCTCCGGTTACGATCGCGACGATGGCGACGACAGCCGCAATGCGAGCCACACGCACAGGCAGATGGGCGAGTCCTTCGGCCGCAAGCCACGCTACCAGCAGACAAAATCCCAGCGAAGGGATGTACAAGTAGCGCTCAGTGAAGACGTTGGCGCCGACCCCGCGGAGATTGAGCACGGGAAGCAAGGTCACGAACACCCAGGCTGTCGCGAAGCTGGGAAGCAACCATCGGGAAATACCACGGAGAATCAGCCCCAGCGCCGCAACCACGAACACCAGCGACAGGACAACGCTTGCGCTCCAGAGACTCCGGGCCGGGGTGAACACGTGGTAGGCATTCAGGGGGAAGGGCCACAGGAGCTTCAGCCAGTACTCGGCGACGAGTCGAACCGCGCTCAGGCCAAATTGCAGCGGAGTCAGGAGCCAGCCTTGCTGAGCCTTGGCGAGGTAGCCGAGCACGGCGAAACGGACAACCGCGTAAGCCGCCGTCATGGCAAAGAATGGCGACGAGCGAACGAGGGCCGCGCGAACTCGGGCCTTGATTGAGGCCGCAGCAGGGGTCGTCACGATGGCATGAGCAGCCACCAGAATCGGAAAAGAGAGCGCCATCTCCTTCCACAGGAGCGCCACGAAGTACGCGAATACCGCGGCTGCGATGAACCAGATATGACGCCGCGATGACCGGGACGGCATTTCACGAGCCGATTTTCTCCTTCGGCGAGAGTTCGCTATCGGTTGAGCCGGTTCCCACCATGCCAGCAGGTACAGACAGAACGACAGAAAATAAAAGAGAGCACAGCCAAGCTCGCTGAGAGCTGAATTCCACAGGACTGCCTCACTGTGCACGGGATGGGCGGCGAAGATGATTGCCGCAGCCAACGACAAGCCACGACGGCGAGTCAGAAGGTAAATCAGCGCGCACGCCGCCCAGCCGGCCAGAATATTGAGCAGGATGCTGGCCCAGCGAAACACCTCAGAGTGCGGCTCGGCGCCGCCCAGCCAACGATACGCAAGCATCGGCAGCGGCCGATAATAGTTGCTCAAGCCCGAACGTCCGGGATGGAGGTACGCCCAAACGTCGCTGGTAAACAAGTTTGCCCAGGGATGGTCGGGGTGCAGGTAAGGGTTGCGCAGAATCTGGAAATTATCGTCCCAGACGAAACCATTGTGACTGGATCCGGCATAAGCCACACTGCCGACAATGGCAATCAGCACCATCGCAACCAGAATGTCACGGAAGGAGAGCATGATCTCGGGCGAGAAGCTGGGATTTCATGATACTCCACGCAGGCTGATAGTCGGCGGCGGGCGAGGGCGCCCGCCGCAGCCAAGATTTTTCTTTGTTTGACGGCAGCCCCGGCGAGGGCGCCGGGGCCCACAAGTCTTTCTTTCTTAACTTCTGCACACGCATTTCTGCATACGCGAGGGCGCCCCTTCGACTTCGCTCAGGACAGGCACTTCGGCTGTGCTTCAGGGCAGGCCGTGTGCCACGGTTGTACGTTTGGGATTCAATGCCGCGCCACTGGCGCTCCAATGTTCTTCCGAACCTGTACCCACCGCTTGCGCGGTGGGCTAACGAATATCGCGCCTCCGGCGCTGCCGCGGCGGGAAGAAAAAAACGCGGCGGCCGAAGCCGCCGCGCGGGAGTTGAGTCTTTTCCGATCAGAACTTCACGCGAATGCCCAACTGGACTTGGCGGGGCGAGTACGCGAAGTTGCTGTTCCCGTTGCTGAGGGATCCGAAGACGGTATTGCAAGGAGTAGCGGCCTGACCCGGCGCAGCTGTTCCACAGAACTGCATGGTGGGAGCCGCCGCCGTGCCACCGAGCAGATAACCGGTGGTGTTAATGCCGGTGGTGTTCACGTGGTTGAAGAGGTTGAAGCCCTCGCCGGAGAACTCGACGCTGTAACGCTCTCTGTAGGCGATGATCTTCGAGATCTTCAAGTCCATGACGGCGGTGTTGGGGCCACGGAAGGTGTTGCGGCCGATACCGGGAATGAAGTTGAAACCGCTGAAGTTCCCCTGGGCCGAGGTGTAACCGGTGCCAGTTCCACTGCCGTTAATACCACCTTGCGCCGTGCCGCTGGGGCCGCCGCTGGCCTGCATGGTGAAGGGCAGGCCATTCTGCCACTGGAAGATAGGAGCAATCTGCCAGCCATTGGCGAAGAACCCGGCCACGCCGCTCTTGTGCCAGGGCGATTCAGCAACGGCATGGAAGACGAAGCGGAGGGGGACATCGTACTTCGACCTTCCGTACCCCTCCCTGACGAGATTGGGGTCGGTGGGGAACAGAAAGTCGTTAGTGTCGGTGAAGGTCTGCTGGTTCTGGTTGTAATCGAAAGAGCGTCCCCAGGTTAGATTGGTGGCGAACTGGATGTGACGGCTCATGCGGTGGTTAACCTGGAACACCATCGCGTTGTAATTGGAGGTGATGCCGCTGAAAATGTCGGTCACCGGACCGTACTTGGCATTCGGCCGCGTGGTGTAAAACGGAATCACGTACTTAGTCCCGGAAGGCCCAAGCGGCCCTTCCGTGTTCGCATCGGTGATCGTATAGGTGAGGTTGGACGCAGGCGCCGTCAGGTTCGTGTCGATGAAACTGGGCAATTGACGGCCGAAGCTGCCAAGGTAAGACAGCGACACCACCGTATTCCAACCGATTTCATGCTCGAAAGTGAGATCGAGCTGGTGGATCTGGGGGAGCTGGAAGTTGGGGTCGAAGTAGAACAGGCTAGGCTTGCTGGCCCCGCCCGTGGGCAGAACCGAGGGATCCAGAATCTTCGGCAACGTAATGCCGGCTGTCAAGCCCGTAGTTGAGGTGTACGAGTACAGATTTTGGCCGGCCGGCATGCCGGTGGCGGTCAGAGCGCTAAAGATCGTGGAGTTGATCACGCGCCCGTAGTAAATACCCCAACCGCCGCGGAGCGCGGTCTTGCCGTCGCCCCAAACATCCCAGGCAAATCCGATGCGCGGCCCGAAGTTGTTCTTGTCGCTAGGCATCTTGCCAGTCTGCGGGAAATCCGGATTGACGAGATTGCTGAACGGGCTGGGCAGTTGCTCGTGCTCGTAGCGCAAGCCGAGACTGAGTGTGAGGCGAGGCAGCATCTTCCAATCATCCTGGAAGAAGAAGGCTATGTCGTTGGTGGACATTTGAAAGCCGAGCGGGCCAAAGCCTTGCTTGTAGCTGCTATAGCACGGAGCAGTATGGGCCGGGAAGCCCGTCACCGTACAAGAATTCGGTTTGTAAAGGTCCGAGAGGTAGTTCTGGATGTTGCTGTAGCTGTAAGCGCCGAACTGAAATTCGTTGTGAACCGCAGTGTCGTTCACATGGCTAAAGTCCATGCCGAACTTGAACAAATGCTTACCATGCGACCAGGACATGGTGTCGGCAATCTGGTGGCGATACTCGTCCGGGTACTTGGGACGGGTCAGGAAGCTGACGACACCCATGTCAAATCCGCCGGTAATGAACACGTCCGGGGCGAAACCGAGCGGATTGGTGTAGCCCGGGAAATTCGGAGAGGTGATGAAATTGGCGCGGTCGTACGCCGTCGGCGGCTGCGGGTTCTCGAACTCGAAATCGCGTCCGTACTGGTAGCGGACTTGGTTGGAAATATTGTTGGTGACCATGCTATCCAACCGGGCGATGCCCCAAGTGTCCTTGACGTAATCGTTGCCGAAGGCATTGATGGCGTCGGTATTCGTCGCCTGGGTCTGAATACCAGCAGGCGAGGCCCAACGCATGCGGTTAAATTCAAGCGACAGGCGGTGCTTGTTGCTGACCTGCCAGTCCAGCTTGGGGAAGTAGATGAACTGCTCACCCAATCGCGGAACGGGGCCGGTTTCGCTCAATAGACCGGTGAGCCCGTTGGTATAGCAGGCCAGTGCGGTGCCGCCGCACAGGCTGACCGAGGCACCGAGGTTGGAGGCCAAAGTGGTGATGGCAGATGAACTGGCGGAGGGAACCACAAAGAAAGTCTTGGCCGAACTGGGTACGGCGGTACCCGGAAAATTGCGTTTGAACCAGTCGAAAGCAAGAAAGAAGAACAGCTTGTCTTTCTTGATCGGCCCGCCGATGGCGAAGCCGGAAATCTTGCGCACATCGGTCGGCTTATAGGAATTGGTGACGAACGCTCCGGTGGCATCCTGGGTCGTGAGAAGCGTAAACGGATTCATCGCGCCCCAGGCGTTGTCGCGATCATAGAAGTACGCCTCCCCGTGAAGGGCGTTGGTGCCGCTCTTGGTAACGGTGTTGATGACGCCGCCGGCCGAGCGGCCGTACTCGGCGGAGTAGTTGGAGGTATTGACCTGAAATTCCTGGACGGCGGCTTTGGCGCTGGAATAGCCGGCGCGGGTTCGGCCGCGTTCCTCAGAGAAGAAAGCCTGGTTATTGTCGGCGCCATCCACGGTGTTGTTGTTGAGCAACACGCTCATGCCGCGGAAGCTGACGAGGCCGAAGCCGCTTCCGTCGTTCACGACGGTGGGCGTGAGCAATACGAAATTCGACCAGCGGCCGCCATTGATGGGCAGATTGCTGATGGCGGTGTTGTTCAGAACCGGAGCGAAGTCAGCCGAAGTGGTGTTGATTTGAGGGGCCTCGGCGCTGACGGTGACGGTCTCGGCGGCATTGCCGACATTCAGGCGGGGCGAGAGGTCAGTGACAGTGCCGACGTTGACGATCACCTGCTGAGCTTTGTAGGGCGCGAAGCCGGCGGCCGTAACGGTGACGGTATACACCGACGGTTTGAGGCTAGTGGCGCGGAAGTTTCCGGTTGAGTCGCTGGTAACGGTCTGCTCAGCGTTGGTGGCGTTATTGTGCACCACGATAGTGGCGTTAGGGACGACCGCGCCGGTGGAGTCGTAAACCGTTCCGCTGACGGCGCCCTCGGTGGTGGACTGCGCGAAAGCGACGGCGCAGATCAGCAAGCACACGGCGAGTAGCCACATGGTTCGAAGAACACTGTCCGGGCTAAGAAACCCGGAAGAAGTCCGACCAGAAGTTTGGCGCGAGAACATATGCTCTTGGCTCCTCAATTTAGGCTCTGCGCTGCAGGGTCGATCGACTCGGCGGCGCGGCATTGACTTGCTTGGGTGGAATTAGAAGAGACATTACTTGCACGCTGCAATCCAAAATGGCGAAAGGATAAAGGCACGAATAAATGGGAGTTGCTGTCCAACAATGTGTACATGCCTCCAGTTTTCGAGATAACCGTCGGCAAACCTACAAAACTTGGTATTACTGGTTCCGCAAATGCCCATTTTGGGCTGATTACGACGGATTTATCCGATGGCAATTTCGCGTAATCTCACAGTCAAACACACAGCTTCCGGCACGGCTCTCGTCGACCTTACTGGATACTTGGCCGTACATTGGAGAATCGTTTTGCGGCGGGAAAGATAGCACGCCGACAGCCCCTTGTGAACACCTTGAGGGTTAATGTTACGTGAATCTGAACAACGGCAATTACGGGACGCATGGAGTCGTCAAGGCAGGCCTACTTCAGATTCACTTCGCACTTACCCCCCGGTAGGCCGGGCGGCGGCGGGACGAGCAGCGTTGATTCGAGCCAGCACGGCGGCGGATGACTGCTCAAGGGGCACTTCCCCGGAAACGACGATGTCGGCGAAACAGCGGGTGGGACGAACGTAGAGCTCAGCCATGGGACGCACGATTTCGACGTACTGCTGGTGGACGGATTCGGCGGTGCGCCCGCGTTCGCGGACGTCGCGGACCTGGCGGCGGGCGAGGCAAACATCGTCGGGGGCGTCCACGTAGACCTTGGTCCCAAACAGGGACCGAAGATCGTCCCAGTAGAGCGCGAACAGGCCTTCCAGGATCAGGTAACGGCCGGGCGTGACGGTCTCGCACAACGACGAGCGGGTGTGAACGGTGAAGTCATAAACCGGACGCTGCACCGGCAACCCGGCGGCCAGAGCAGTGAGGTGCTGGCGCAGGAGATCGTGATCGACAGCGTCAGGCACGTCGAAATTGAAATGGCAGCGGGACTCGATGGGCAGGAAGGAGAGGTCGGGGTAATAGACGTCCATGGGCAAAATGGGCGCGGAAAGGAGGCGCGACATAGACTTCGCCAACTCGGTCTTGCCGGCGCAGGATGGGCCGGCGATGGCGATAATGTGAGTAGGGGGCATAGTTTCGGTTTCAGTTTTCAGTTTCAGTTTCGGGAGGACAGTACCAAGTACCTGAGTACCTGGTGAGCTCCGAGTTGCAAGTTCCGAGTAAAGCAGATTCCTCGCTGCGCTCGGAATGACACACCCTTCGGAATGACACACCCTAATGACAATTCGTCAAACCAATGACATCAGGTTAATTTCGGTTATGATCCCGCCAAGTCTTCCACCCGCGGCAAGATCGCTTCCAGCAATTGAATGAATTTTCCTTTCACGCGCTCGCCGGTTTCGAGAACCTCCTTGTGATTGATGGGCTGGTCGAGAATCCCGGCGGCCATGTTGGTGACGCAGGAAATGCCGAGCACAGTCATGCCGATATGGCGCGCCGCGATGACTTCGGCGACGGTGGACATGCCCACGACATCGGCGCCGATGGTGCGAAGGTAGCGAATTTCCGCCGGAGTCTCGTACATCGGGCCATACAAGGCCGCGTAGACGCCCTCGAAAATGTCAATGCCGAGGCGCTGGCCGTGCTCAAGCGCGATCTGGCGATAAGGGCGGAAGTAGGCCTGGGTCATGTCGAGGAAACGCGGTCCAAGACGCTCGTCGTTGGGACCGATGAGCGGGTTGACGCCCTGCAGGTTGATGTGGTCCTTGAGCACGACCAGGGCGCCCTGAGTGTAAGTCTCGTTGATGCCGCCGGCGGCGTTGGTGAGGATGAGCCCCTTCACGCCAAAGCGGCCCAGCGCACGCACCGGGAAAACGACATCGCGCACGCTGTGGCCTTCGTACAGATGCACCCGGCCCTGCATACAGGCGACGCTGACGTGTCCGAGGTTGCCGATGACCAGATTGCCGGCATGGCCTTCCGCGCTGGGCTTGGGAAAGTGCGGAATATCGGCGTAAGGAATCGAGAGCGCGCCGGTCAGCTTGTCGGCAAAGGAGCCCAAGCCGGAGCCGAGCACGAGCGCGACCCTGGGGCGCAGCTTGGTCTTGGAGCGCAAGTAGCTGGCGGCCTCTTCGGCACGGGTGAAGTCGTCGGCGGGCGGGCGGGCAGATTCGGCGGCAAGGTTCATAAAGAGTCGTTGGTCGATGGTCGTTGGTCGATGGCCAAAACAGTCGTTGGCCGTTGGCCGGACAGGTCGCGAACGACTAACGACCAACGACTAACGGCCTTCCCTCATTTCATCAAAATTCCGACAATCGAGGCGGACATCAGGTTGGCCATGGTGCCAGCGAGCATGGCACGAAAGCCGAGCTTGGCCAGGTCCGAGCGCTTATTGGGCGCCAGGGCGCTGATGCCGCCAATCTGAATGCCAATCGAGCTGAAATTGGCAAATCCACAGAGGGCGAAGGTGGCGATGGTGAAGGAGCGCGGGTCAAGCGTGCTCCTCATCGGGCCGAGGTTGGCGAAGGCGACCAGTTCGTTGATCACCATGCGCGTGCCGAGCAGGTTGCCGACGGCGAGGCAGTCGCGCCATGGAATGCCGATCACGAACGCGACCGGGGCGAAGATGAAGCCGAAAATTTTCTCCAGGCTGGAGGGAAACCAACTCGCCCAATGGTTGTGAATGCCGCCGAAAATGCCGTTGACCAGCGCGATCAGCGCGAGAAAGGAAATGAGCATGGCGGCAACGTTGAGCGCCAGGTGCATGCCGTCGATGGTGCCGCGGGCGATGGCGCCGAGAACGTTTTCGTCCTTGTGGTTCACGTCTTCGAGTTCAACCTTGGCAGCGGCGGCTTCAGTGCCGGGCGGATTGCTTTCGCCGGTCAGCGGAACTTCGGTTTCCGGCACCAGCATCTTGGCCATCAGGATGGTGCCGGGCGCGGTCATGATGACGGCGCTGAGCAGGTGCTTGGCCTCGATGCCGTAGAGCACGTAGGCGCCCATGATGCCACCGGAAACGTGCGCCATGCCGGCGGTCATGACGGTCATCAGCTCGGAGCGGGTGAGCGAAGGCAGGAAGGGTCGGATGGTGAGCGGCGCTTCGGTTTGTCCCATGAAGATGCTGGCCGCGACGTCGAGCGATTCGGCGCCGCTGGCGCCCATGAGCTTCATCACCTTGGCAAACTGCTTGATGATGAACTGCATGACGCCGAAGTGATAGAGCACGGCGAAAAATGCGGAGACAAAGATGATGGTCGGCAGGACTTGAAAGGCGAAGAAGAAGCCCATGGGCGACATCTTCTTGCCGAGGTCGCCAAAGACGAACGATGCGCCGGCGAAGGAGAAATCGAGCAGTCGCGTGACGCCGGCACCGGCCTTGGCAAGCACCAGGCGTCCAAACTCAAAGCGCAGCACGAGAAAGGCGAAGGCGAATTGCAGCCCGACCCCCCACAGCAGGGTCTTCAGGCGAATGGCGCGGCGCGCGGTGGAGAAGGCGAAGGCGAGGCCGAGCATGGTGGCGAGGCCGAGAATGCCGACGAATCTGTGCATGGTTGCCAGTTTCTAGTTTCGAGTTTCCAGCGGCTGAAAACCCAGAGTTGTTCGTGCAGGGGTCCTTCGACTCGCGCGCCGAAAATCGCGGCGCTCTCGCTCAGGACGACATCCCCTCAAACCCGCTCGTTCACAAAAATCTGTCTTACTCGCCGATCACGCGGTGCACCAGCGGCGGCAACGAGGGCGGCGGCTGCGGCGAAATGGTGTACGCCGACAGCAGCAGGCGGCGCGCCTCCTCCAGCCGCGCGTCGGAGTTGTACCCGACCGTACACAGCGGCTCGCCCACCGTCACGGCGTCACCCAATTTCTTGTGCACCGTGATCCCCACCGCGTGATCGATTTTGTCCTCTTTCTTCTCGCGACCGCCGCCGAGCACGACGCACGCCGTCCCCACCTGCTCGCACATGATGGCGCTGACGTAACCCGCCGCCGGGCTGGCGATGTCAACCGAGTGCTGCGCGCGCGGGAAGCGGGAATAGTCGTCGATCACCTTCGGATCGCCGCCCTGCAGTTCGATAATGCGGCGGAATTTCGCGAGCGCGGCTCCGTTCGCGATCATCTCCCCGGCCAGGCTCTTCCCTTCCTCGACGGATTTGGTGCGCTCGCCAAGATAGAACATCCAGCCGGAGAGTTCGAGACAAAGATCGCGCAGGTCGGCTGGCCCGCCGCCCTTGAGGACGTCAATGCACTCGGCGACCTCGTTGGCGTTGCCGGCGGCGCGGCCCAGCGGCTGGCTCATGTCGGTGATCAGGGCGACGACGCGCTTGCCCATGCGCCGGCCGGTTTCGACCATTAAGTCGGCGAGATGGACGGCGTCTTCTTCTTTCTTCATGAACGCGCCGGAGCCGGTTTTGACATCGAGCACCAGGGCGTCAAGGCCCTCGGCGAGTTTCTTGCTCATGATGGAGGCGCAGATCAGGCTCGGGCTCTCGACGGTGCCGGTGACGTCGCGCAGCGCGTAGAGCTTCTTGTCGGCGGGGGCGATTTCGGCGGTCTGCCCGATCAGGCCGCAGCCGCACTCTCGCAATACGCGGCGGAACTCGGCGAGCGAGAGATTGACGTTGAATCCGGGTATGGATTCCAGCTTGTCGAGCGTGCCGCCGGTGTGGCCAAGTCCGCGCCCGCTGATCATCGGGACAGGCAAGCCGCCAGCGGCCACGATGGGCGCCAGCACCAGCGAAGTCTTGTCGCCCACGCCGCCGGTGGAATGCTTGTCCACCTTGCGTCCGGGAATGTCGGAAAAATCCAGCACCTGGCCGGAGTGGAGCATGGCCTCGGTGAGCGCGGCGAGTTCGGGCTTGGACATGCCCTTCAGGACGATGGCCATTAGCAACGCGGCAATCTGGTAATCGGGAATGGCGCCTT
>JAIQFM010000208.1 GCA_020073285.1 Terriglobia bacterium
TGGCCGAGCGCTTCGGCGGTGAGATCGTCAGTTGCGATTCGGTGACGATCTATCGCGACTTCAGCATCGGCAGTGCCAAGCCTTCGCCGGAAGAACGCGCGCGCGCGCCGCATCATCTGTTCGACATCGTAGATCCCGACCAATACATGACCGCCGGCGAGTACGCCCGCCGCGCTCGCGACGTGCTCGCCGACATCAAACAGCGCGGGATCATGCCGATAGTGGTCGGCGGCACCGGACTTTATTTGCGCGCGCTGCTGGAAGGATTGTTCCCCGGCCCGGAGCGCTCGGAAGAATTGCGTCAGCGGCTGCGCTCGCGACAGGAGCAGCGCGGCGCGGAGTGGCTGCACCGCATCCTGAAGCGTCTCGATCCCAAGGCGGCGGCCAACATTCACCGCAACGACACGCCCAAAGTGATTCGCGCGATTGAGGTCTGCCTGGCTGCGCGCGAGCCGATGAGCGAGCTGTGGAAGAAGGGCCGCGACCCGCTGCAAGGCTTTCGCATCCTGCGCCTGGGCCTCGATCCCGACCGCGACGCGCTCTACACGCGCATCAACGAGCGCGCGCGGCGCATGTTCGACAATGGCCTGGCCGAGGAAACAAGAGCCCTGATCGAGAAGTATCCCGGCGCGTGGGCACTGTCGTCGCTCGGCTACAAGCAGGCGGCGCAGTATGTGGGCGGCGAGATCGATCTCAAGCTGGCCATCTGGGCGGCGCAGCAGGCGCACCGCAACTACGCCAAGCGCCAGATGACCTGGTTCCGGCGCGAACCCGAGGTGCGCTGGCTGAAGGGCTTCGGCGATGAACAGAGCGTGCAGGAGCGCGCGATCGACGAAGTCTCTAAGAATTTGGTAACTGGGTAATTTTGTAATTTAGTAATTTCAATCGCCGCAACGATCGTTTGGTCGCGGGAAAATTACAAAATTACCAACTTACGAAATCCCAAATCACGAAATGGACCCCAGCTTGGCGCGCTGCGAGTGCGAGCGGATCGCCTCCAGGATGTCCAGCGCCGCCTTGAGCGCCCGCCGCCCGTCCTGCAGTGACACCACCGGAGGTGTGCGGCGGCGAACCGCATCGAGGAAGGAATATAGCTCCGCCTGCAGCGGCTCTTCCTGCGCGACCTTCGGCTTTTCGATCTTGAATTGCGGCGGAATTCCCAACGCCTTTTTCGCGCGCGCGGCGATGGCTCGCTGGATCTCTTCCAGGTTGAACATGCCAGCGGGGGTTTCCTTGCCTTCGGCGGGTACGGCCGCGGCTTCCTGTATCTGCGGGTCGACGCTGATCACGAGCACATCCTGGCGCGAATAATCCACCGACACATATTGCCGCGGCTGGAAGAAGCGCAGCTTGCGCACGCGCTCGGTGCTCACACGGCTGGCGGTGAAGTTGGCCACGCACCCGCTTTCGAATTCCATGCGCACGTTGGCGATGTCCACTTTCTCGGACAGGATGGGGAGGCCGACGGCACGCACCTCCGTCACCGGCGAATTGACGAAGGAGAGCACGATGTCCAAATCGTGGATCATCAGGTCGAGCACCACGTCCACGTCGAGCGCGCGCGGGCCGAACGGGCTGAGGCGGTGGACTTCGAAGAACATCGGCTGGGTGACGATGGGGACGGTGGCGCGCACCGCCGGATTGAAGCGCTCCAGATGCCCGACCTGGGCAATGCGGCCAGCCACGTGAGCGGTACGGATCAGGTCATCGGCTTCCTCCAGCGTCGAGGCAAGCGGCTTTTCGATGAGCACATCCGCGCCGGCCCGCAGCAGCGCCTTGGCAACCTCGCAGTGTTGCACCGTGGGCACCGCGACGGAGGCGGCGTCCACGCGCACGGTGTCGAGCAGTTCCTGGAGCGAGCGATAAGCGCGCACGCCGAACTGCCTGGCGAGGGCCTGGGCGCGGGCGGCGTCGCTGTCCACGATCGCTACCAGCTCGACGGCGTCGCCGCGCTTCTGCAACTCGTGATAGACGCGCGCGTGGTTGCGCCCGAACGCCCCGGCGCCGACGACTGCTACCGCGAGTCGTCGATCTTGCGATTGGACAGCCATGGAATTAAGAATTAAGACGTAAGAACGAAGAATGAAGAATGCCGTGAACGCGGCGATGCGCATTCTTCGTTCCGACTTCTTCATTCTTCATTTTTCCGTTGCCTTCTTCAGTACCGCCATCTGGCCGGCGTGATACACATGATGCTGCACGACGCCGTACAACATGAAGGAGTTGCTGTGATTCTTTCCAGGCACGGTCATGCCCAACTCGTCGTTGCTCATGGATTTGAGCTTGGCCAACAGCTCCTGATGGGCGGCGCGGAACGAGGCGATCGCCGCCTGCCACGCGGCGTCGCTGGTGTCGGTGACCGGCGGCCAGTCGTCGGCGCCGTCGAGTTCGACAGCTTGTCCGCCGAGGCGGCGTATCACGGCGACGTTCCAGGCGGCGAGGTGGTGCAGGATTTCCCAGATGCTGTGTGCGCCGGCAAGCGGGTGGGCCACCGCGGTCGGTGCGTCCACGTCCTGGAGGATTTCCAGCACCGCCGGCCCGTGCCACGCGTCGCCCTCGACGGCACGGCGAAGCTGCTCAGCTATACGTACGATTTCGGCGGCCATAATGAAAACTCCCGCAGAGACGGTACTACCAATTACGATAAGTTTAGAATTTTATGTTGCCGACAAAGCGTGTTACTGAACATCCGGGCGTCATTCTGAAAAGCGAATTCCTCGAGCCCATGCGCTTGACCCAGGCGCAACTTGCGCGGGACCTCGGCATCTCGCAGGACCGCATCAACGTGCTGATTCGCGGCAAGCGCGGCATCACCGCCGAACCCGGGCTCCTCTTGTCGGCCTACTTTGGCAACTCCGCCGAATTCTGGATGAACCTTCAGACTGCCCACGATCTGACCAAGGCCCGCCAGGAATTACGCCCGAAACAGCCGGTTCGCAATGGACGCCATCGCGGAAAGGTGTCGAAAACGGCCTAGCCCGCCACCACGCAAATCCCCGCGGCGTTGGCCGCCTCGATCACCCGCTCGCCGTCAATCAGCAAGCACTTGCCGGCATCAATCGCCAGGCAGGTTGCGCCCGCGGCGTGCATAGTCTCGATGGTCTTCACGCCCACCACCGGCACGTCGAAGCGCATGTCCTGCTGTGGCTTGGCCACCTTCACCACGGTCAGGTTACGGCTCAGGGTGGAGGCGTTTGTAAAAGCAGGTCCCTCCCCTTCGACTCGTTGCACTCGCTCAGGGTCGGGATGACACAATTCGAGGGTGGCCATAATTTGGGCGGCGCGCTCGATGGTGGCGTCGGTGCCCTCCATGGCTTCCACGGCGACACATGCCGCGCCGGCAATCACCACCGTCTGCCCGATGTCGTACTGCGCCAGGTGACGCCCCACGCTTCGGCCGTACGCCGCATCCCGTCGCTCCGGCTCGGTCGGTCCGCGCCGCGTCAGCACTCCTGGGCGCGCCAGCAGGGGCTCCAGCAGTTCGGTGGAATTCATCAGCGCGATGCCCTCCTCATCGAGGACCTTGGCGATGGCGCCGATCAGGGAGTCGGTATTGCGCGTGGTCAGCGAGAGTAGCAGCTTGGCCAATCTCCAATCCGGCCGAAGGCTGGAGAAAATCTGCTTGTGCTTGACCTGCCCCGCCATGACCGCGCGCCGCACGCCCTCGCGCTTCAGGATTTCGATCAGCTTCGACAAATCCCCCAGCGACAGCCAGTGCACCGAGACGGCGCCATGCTGCTCAATATCCGGCAACGTCTCTTCCCGGATGGCGGCCACCACCACGTCCAGTCCGCGGGCGCGGGCCGCGTCCAGCACCAGCAGTGGGAAGCTGCCGTTGCCCGCGATGAGCCCAATTTTCTCCGCTGCCATGGGTGCCTCAGTTTACTCGCGGGCCACACGCGCGGGAAGCTTCTGCATCTCAAAATCGGTGCGCTTGCGCCGGGAACCATTTACCCTAATGGGTCCGACAACCCGGACCGACGCTGTCTGTACCGCAGCATGGTGCGGAGTTCCCCAGCGCAGTATCAGTTGGGCAGTGGCCAGCGCCGCAGCCGGCAAGACGCCGCTGCCAGGAAGAAAGAGGAACGCCGTTGAGCGGTGATCGTTGCCATCTGCATAGTCGCTCGCAAGCCCTGGTAGGAATCCTCATCGTCTGCTGCGCGCTGTCATGCGCGACCGCCCTGGGGCAGGGTCTGGCCACCTCGATTGCGGTGAATCCCAGCGCGCCGGCGCCGACGCCGACGCAGTCCCTGCCACCGGCATTGACGCGCTCGCAAGATCCGCTGTTCGGCAGCGTCTCCTCGGGCAAGCCGACGCCGGGCGTCATGCCGTTGAGCGCGCTGGAAGCAATCGATCGCGGGCTGAAGTACAACCTCTCGCTGATCCTCTCCGCGCAGGCGACCACGGCCGCCCGCGGCGCCCGCTATCGCGCTCTTGCCGACGTGCTGCCCAACCTGACCTCGCATGTCGCCGAATCGGTACAGGAGATCAACCTGGCGTCCTTCGGCATTTCGCTCCCCGGAATCCCGCCGATCGTCGGGCCGTTTGCCGTGTTCGACGCCCGCGTGCTGGCCAGCGGCAGCCTTTTCGACCTCCACGCCCTCAACCTACTGCACGCGCGCAGCGAAGATGTCAACGCCGCCCAACTCGACCTGCAAAACGTCCGCGACCTGATCGTGCTGGTGGTGGGCGGCACTTACATGCAGGCGCTGGCTGGGCAGGCGCGCATCGCGTCGGTGGAAGCGCAGCTCCGGACCGCGCAGGCGCTCTACCAGCAGGCTCTCGATATGAAAAATGCCGGTATGGCGCCCGGCATTGACGTGCTGCGCACGCAAGTCGAAATGCAGGCGCAGCAACAGCGGCTGGTCGCCGCGCGCAACGACTTCGCCAAGCAGAAGCTCACTCTGGAGCGCATCATCGGCCTTCCCGCCAGCCAGGAAATCACGCTGACGGAAAAAATTCCGGTCACGCCGGTGGCGCCGCTCACCCTCGAACAGGCGCTGGAGCGCGCGTATCGCGACCGCCCCGACTACCACGCCGCCGAGGCGCAGGTGCGCGCCGCCCAGCTCCGCCGCAAGGCCGCCATCAGCGAGGCGCTGCCCACGGTGCGCTTCAACGCCGATTACGGGATTCTCGGGCGCCGTCCAACGGAAAACCACCCGACCTACACTACAGCGGCTGCCTTAAACATCCCGATCTTCCAGGGCGGCAAGGTGAAAGGCGAGGTGATGCAGGCGGACGCGCTACTGCGCCAGCGCGAGGCCGCGCTCGACGATCTCCGCGGACAGATCGAGTTCGAGATTCACACCTCGTTTCTCGACCTCCAGTCCGCCGCCGAGCAGGTGCAGGTGGCGCAAAGCTCGATCAAGCTGTCGGAAGAGACGCTCACCCAGGCGCGCGACCGCTTCCGCGCCGGCGTGGCCACCACGGTCGATGTGGTGCAGGCGCAGGAGGCGCTGGCCTCCAGCACCGAGAACTACATCAACAGCAGCTTCGCCTACAACGTGGCGAAGCTTACGCTGGCGCGCTCGCTCGGGGTCGCCGAACGCGCGGTCAAGGATTTTCTTGGAGGAAAGCCATAGTGGCAGACTCGGAAGTTGAACTGAATCACACCCCGGCGCCAGCGGCCCGCGAACCGTTTCCCGAAGAAGAAGAGCCTTCGGCGCGGCGACGGGCACATACATATTCTCAGCGGCATCCCGGGGCCAAGTGGGCCCTGCTGCTCGCCGTGGTTGCCTTGGCGGCGATCACGGCTGCGGTCTGGCGCTACTACGCCGCGCGCGAAACCACCGACGACGCCCAGGTGGACGCCCACATCGCGCCCGTCAGCGCGCGCGTCAGCGGTACGGTGGTGGCGGTCAATGTCGATGACAACCAAATCCTGAAGGCCGGCCAGGTGCTGGTGCAACTCGACCCCAAGGATTACCAGGTCGCGCTGGAGCGGGCCAAGGCCGATCTCGCCGACGCCATCGCCGGACATCGCGCCGCAAGCACCGTGGTGCCCATCACCCACACCAACACGGCGAGCGCCCTGGAAACCGCGCGGGCCAACCTCGCCGCCGCGCAAAAGGATGTCAACATGGCGGAGGCGCGCGTGCGCGAGGCCGAAGCCAACCACACCAAGGCGGCCCAGGACCTGGAGCGCATGAAGGAACTGGTCGCCAAGGATGAAGTTTCGCGCCAGCAGTACGACTCCGCAGTCGCCGCCGAGGAGGCCGGGCGCGCCACGGTGGACGCGGCGCAAGCGGGCGTCGCCAGCGCGCGCAGTCACGTCGCGCAGGCCGAGGCCCAGGTTCGCTCCGCGCAGACCGCCCCGCAACAGGTCGCGGTCACGGAAGCGCGAGCCGGGGCGGCCGGAGCGAACGTCCAGAAGTACGAGGCGGCGGTGGCGCAGGCTGAACTCAATTTGTAGTACACGACCATCAAGGCGCCGGTGAACGGGGTAGTTAGCAAGCGGAACGTCGAGCCCGGCCAAGTGGTGCAGAGCGGCCAGCCGCTGATGTCCATCGTCAACCTGGAGGACATCTGGGTCACGGCCAATTACAAAGAAACGCAGCTCGAGCACATGAGGGTCGGCCAACGCGCGACGGTCCACGTGGACGCCTACAACCGCGATTACAGGGGCCACGTGGATTCCGTCGGCGGCGGCACGGGCGCGCGCTTCAGCCTGCTGCCGCCGGAAAACGCCACCGGCAACTACGT